>JBARFJ010000001.1:0-34164 GCA_049797115.1 Candidatus Aquirickettsiella sp.
GAATAGTGGTGGTAATTATGCAACTTCTTTCTCTGATAGACCAGGAAGTTTAGAGTCAAGTTTAGGCGTGTTTTTAACTGAATCAACTTATCAGGGTAAACACGGTTATTCATTAAGATTAAAAGGTTTAGAAAAAGGATTTAACGATAGGGCTGAAGCTCGTGATATCGTAGTCCATAGAGCGGATTATGCTACGGCACAATTTGCACGAGAGCATGGACGTTTAGGACGAAGTTGGGGTTGTTTTGCAGTTAGTCCAGCAGTTGCCGATTCATTAATCCATTCGATTAAAAACGGAACGCTAGTATTTGCTTACTATCCTGATCCATCATGGTTATCAAAATCGCAATTCCTTTCATAAGAAGAATGCTAATGATTTAACCAGCAGCAGCCCTAAGGGCTGCTTTTTTTGTCTGCATTTTACTGATTTACACTCTTCGCACTTGAATTTTTGCCGTGTTGTTGCTCAATTCGCAATCCTCTTATATATTCTTTAGGTTGCTTCATTCTTGTGGTGTCTTGCCAAAAGTCCAATTGCTTTGAGTATATCTTTATAAGTATTGTATATTGTAAATATTCAGCTTTTATACAAAATTTTCTTCAAAATTTCTTCATAAATTAAAGCTAATTGCTCAAGATCATCAATAGAGACGCATTCATTGATTTGATGAATAGTACGATTACATGGACCAAACTCAGCAATTTCTGTGCCTAAAGGAGCTATAAATCGGGCATCCGAGGTACCACCTGTAGTTGAAACTATCGGTGTAACGCCAGTAAGTTTTTTTATAATATCAAGACAAGCTAAACGTAACTGGCCAGAAGAACTTAAAAAAGGAAGTCCACCACGTTGCCAAGTGATTTGATTTTTTAACTGATGCTTTTCTAAAATACTTTCTACAGTATCTTCTAATTTTTTTGCAGTTGTTGCAGGAGAATAACGAAAATTAAATGTAAGCTCTATATTATCTGGAATAACATTACCCGCACCAGTACCGCCATGGATATTCGAAAATTGTAAGCTGGTAGGTTGAAAATTTGGGTATGCCACTCCTTCATCCCAGTTGGTATCTAATAATTCAGCTAGACATGGATTAAAACGATGAATAGGATTATCGGCTAATTGAGGGTAAGCAATATGACCTTGTTTACCTTTGATGATTAAATGGGCTGATAAAGATCCACGTCGACCAACTTTTAAAGTATCACCTAATTTTTCCTCGCAGGTAGGTTCGCCAACTAAGCAATAATCTATTTTTTCGTTTCTGTTTTTAAGTACTTCTGCCACTTTTACTGTGCCATTGATGCTTGCGCCTTCTTCATCACTAGTAATTAACCAAGCTATGGAACCACTATGACTAGGATTTTCATTAATAAACTTTTCACAAGCTACTAACATTGCAGCTAAACTACCTTTCATATCAGCGCTACCACGGCCATAGAGTTGGCCATTGCGGATGGTAGGTACAAAAGGAGGGCTATCCCATTTCTCTAATGGACCTGTGGGAACGACATCAGTATGCCCAACAAAAACAAATAAAGGTGATTCTTTTCCACGTCTTGCCCAAAAATTATTGACTTCTGCAAATGGTAAGTGTTCAATCGCAAAACCTAGGCGCTTTAAATGCTGACATAGGACAGTTTGACAACCTTCATCTTCTGGAGTAATGGAGGGCCGAGCAACAAGTTGTTGAACTAATTCAATAAGCGATAACATAAGTGTTTTTGACTATGTTTACATTGTATACTCATAGTAATTGGATTTTTGGGAGTGGACTACGTTTGTGAAGCAATCTTCGTTTACTCAAGATACATAAGGATTGCGACTATAGTGGCGACACAGACCAAAATTCAAGTGCGAGAGTATTTAAGATACGATTCTACCTTAAAAGGGTTACTTATAGGAAATAAGAAATGGAATTTAACGAATAAGCTATAGAAGAATTTTAGGAATTAAAAATAACTGAAGTATACTCACAGCAATTGGTTTTGCAAATTAAACTAACAGCCAGAATTTTAAATAGGAAGAGTATAAATACAATAAGTTTTTCAACTATAGATTCCATATGAAATATTACTCAATAAAATATATTTTAAATAAAACTGACTTAACGTCCTCAGAGTGCCAACTTTATCAACGTCGTGTATACTTAACATCAAGTTTAGGTGATGGAAAGAATGCTTTATGACGAGCACTTTAGTATTTATTTATTTCGTTATTGTCTTAGCATTTATCTTCGACTTTATTAATGGTTTTCATGATGCAGCTAACTCTATAGCCATTATGGTTGCAACAAAGGTTTTAAAACCTTTAACAGCAGTGTTATGGGCAGCTTTTTTTAATTTTATTGCTTTCCTATTCTTTCATCTAAGTGTTGCGACAACTATAGGCTCGGGGCTTATAGAACCTCATATCGTGACTCCTTACGTACTTTTTGCAGCTCTTACGGGAGCTATCATTTGGAATCTTTTAACCTGGTATTTTGGTTTACCTTCAAGTTCATCTCATGGATTGATAGGGGGGTTAGTTGGCGCAGCTTTAGTGGCTGGCGGTTGGCATGTTTTAAATTGGCATGGACTGCTACCTGTATTGATAGCAATAGTTTTATCGCCCTTATTGGGATTATCAATAAGTTGGTTACTGATAAAATTAACCCATATTTTTTTAAAAGATGTAAATTCCAATAAAACTCAATGTTGGGCTAAACGCGCGCAATTCGTTGCAGGGGCTTTATTAAGTTTAGGTCATGGTGGTAATGATGCTCAAAAAACTATGGGTATTATTGCCGTATTATTATTTTCTACTGGTCTTTTGAATGGACATTTTTATGTTCCATTTTGGGTGATTATTTCTTGTAACTTTGTAATGGGATTGGGGACATTGATAGGAGGTTGGCGCATTGTACATACGCTAGGAAATAAAATAACCCAATTAACTCCTTTAAGCGGCGGATGTGCAGCGACAGGTGCTGCGCTCACGTTATTTGTAGCTACTGATTTAGGTATTCCTGTTTCTACTACACATACGGTCACCGGGGCAATTCTTGGAGTAGGTTCAACAAACGGTTGGCTCAATACCCACTGGCCTACTATACGACGGATTATGTGGGCATGGATATTAACTATCCCAGCAGCAGGATTAGTTGCTAGTTTTGTTATGGTTTTAGCAGTACTTTTAAAAATTGGCTTACACTAAAATTAGATGCAGTAATAATGTTTAATCTTTGCTTAAACATCTTTATTTAAGATCTTTTCAACCAATGTCAATTTTCTGAAACTTATTTAGGCTGAGGTTTGGGTATGGGGACTATTTCACTTGTATCGTCGGAAAGGTTTGCACTGGGTGAGCATATTAGTCGTTGAAAGATTATAGAAAAACTGCTTTTTGCAGTAGTTGATGTTGTTTTTTTTGAGGTAGTTGCAACTTCTGCCTCTTGGTTTGTTTCTTTAGGAATAGGATTATCTGATATTCCTTTTTTGAGATTTTTATGAGATCTTTTCATATAAACATTCCTTATGTTTTGATTAAGTGTCCATTCTATTTCAAGGTAATAAAGGTCTGAAAGACATTGTATTTTTCAATGTTACCAAAAGTATTTTATATTACTTTTAAGCTTTTTAAAATTACTTAAAGAAAGTATATACTAAGATAATTATCGTATGAATAAGAAATATGGCCCGCTGGACGTTAGGGTTTTTAATTGGTGTGGTATGGATCACATATTTTTCGCATTTACCTTCAGTAAAGTTAGCTTATTTGCTTATTTTTCTAAGCATTATTTTAATTAGTCTAACTTTTTTTAAACTATTTTTTTCTTTGAACGGGGTTTTATTTTTTGTTGCTTGTTGTTTAGGTTTTTCTTGGGCGCTGATAATTGCCCATCAACGACTTGTACAACAATTACCAAAAATATTAGAAGGAAAGACCCTGATTGCAAAGGGACGTATAATAACTATTCCGGAAAATCATTCTGGTGCCGTGCGTTTTGATTTTCTTATACAAAATATTGAGACGTTTGTACCTATAAAATATCCTTTATCGGTGCGCATTAAGGGATATTTTCATAAAAATTTAAGGAGTTTTGCTAATTTTAAAAAAGGAGATATTTGGCAATTTTCTTTACGTCTACGTCGACCTCGTGCCTTTTGGAATCCTGGTAGTTTCGACTACCAAGCGGAGCTATTTCAACAAAATATATGTGCAACAGGCTATCTAGTAGAAAAATTACCTTTGCATTTAATTGAAAGAGCCAATGCTTACTATTTTATTGATAATTTACGACAAAAAATTACTGAAAATGTAAAAATTGCTTTGCAAGATTACCCTTTATTAGGACTTATTAGTGCATTAACAACGGGAATACGCTGCGAAATTACCGATGAACAATGGCAAGTCATGCGTGGTACAGGGACTAATCATTTATTTGCTATTTCAGGTTTGCATCTCGCTTTTATTGCAGGCATTATTTATTGGATAGTTCGTTTTATTTGCTGCCGAATACCCTATGTTGCTTTATATATTCCAGCGCTGAAAATTGCTAGTGCGCTCACGTTGTTATTAGCCATTTTCTATAGTGCTTTAGCAGGATTTGCTATCCCGACTCAACGTGCTTTATTAATGTTATCCACTTTTTCATTGGCGATAATAAAGCGGCGCTACCTTACTAGTTGGCATTCATTTCATTTAGCATTATTGGTTATTTTAATCATAGAACCATTTGCAGTTTTATCAGCGAGTTTTTGGTTATCTTTTACAGCGGTTTTATTAATTTTTTATGCTGTTTCAAGTCGTATCAAGCCATTAAAAAATTGGCGAGCTTGGTGTCGAATACAATTCACTGTAAGCTTAGGATTAATCCCTTTATCCTTACTATTTTTTCATCAAATTTCTTGGATTAGTTTTGCTGCTAACTTAATAGCCATACCATCTACGGGGTTTTTAATTTTACCGCTCAGTTTATTAGGTAGTTTACTTAGTTTAGTAAGCTCAGCGTTGGGAAATCATATCTTAATTTTCGCAGAACAATTACTGGAATTGCTTTGGAAGGTACTCAATTTTTTTTCAGAAATACCTTTAGCTCAATATTATGCATATTTATCAAGCCGCTGGATATTAGCTTCAAGTATAATTGGCATTTTATTGCTTTTGGCACCTAAAGGAATGCCAACTCGTTACTTAGGTTTCATTTGGATCTTGCCTCTATTTTTTGGGGAAAGCCAACGCCCACACTATGGCGACATTTGGATTCACCTTCTTGATGTGGGACAAGGTTTAGCCAGTGTAGTTCGTACGCAACATCACATACTGATTTATGATACAGGTCCTCGATTAAGTCCATCCTTTGATGCCGGAAAATTGGTCATACTTCCTTTTTTACAAACTATCGACGTTCAAAAAGTGAATTTGATGGTAATTAGTCATGGTGATAATGATCATAGTGGTGGAGCGAAGATTATTTTAAAACAAATACAAGTCGACAAGGTGCTGAGTAGTATTCCAAAAAAATTTCTGCCTAAAATCGTAAATTTATGTGAAGAAAAGATGCATTGGCAATGGGATGGAATTAGTTTTGAGATTTTATATCCACCTATGAATCATCATTATTTAGGTAATAATAGTTCGTGCGTGCTAAAAATTAGTAACCATTTACAAAGTATTTTATTAGTGGGTGATATAGAAAAAGCAGCGGAAAACTATCTTGTTCATGCAAAACAAAAAGATTTGCAAAGTACAGTTTTAATAGTGCCGCATCATGGTAGTAAAACCTCTTCAAGCATAGAGTTTTTAAACCATGTACAACCAGTGTATGCTTTATTTCCAACAGGTTTTCATAACCGATTTAAATTTCCACATAAAATCGTATTAAATCGCTATCAACGTTTAGGTTCTAAAATCTATAACACAGCAGCAGAAGGAACTATTACGTTAAAATTAAATGCATTCTCTAATAGTATACAAGCAGAGACTTATAATGATAAAAATCATCATTTTTGGCAAGATTAATAGGATGTGTAGTCATTTGACACGATAATGATCATTAACTGCGGTATTTTCTGCCGTTCTACTCACATACTGCAAATATGCTCCGTTACGATACTCGAAAAAACACGCTTTCTGACTCATCCTCGTTAAACAACGACACACTCTCTAACATCGAGAGATAAAAGATTAAAATATTTAATTTTAATGAAAACTATACTCACAGCATGAAATTTTTTGCAGGTGCCATGAAAATAAGCAAATTTGTTTTAACAATCATGGGATTGCGAGTTGAGCAGAACACAGACAAAAATTCAAATGCGAAATATATAAATTAAAAAGGGCCGTAAAACGGCCCAAGGGGGTATATCTGTGTTAGTAACATCCTTGTAGCATCCTTGCTGACACTACATCCTTGTAGTGTAGACATCCTTATCTATTCCACATAACATAAGGATTTGCTATTTAATTTCCATATACATAATCTTTTTAAGATTATTACTGAAAATTAAGTCCTTGATTAGATCATTAGCAACACACATTACATAGATTAACAAAGTTATAATTTATTACAATGGGCGTTTTGCGGCTTCAGTTTTAACTTACACACTTTTGAGTAAAGACTTACAGAAGCTAAGTATGGAATTGAGTAAGTGCTTAAAGAAATTATTAAATAAATGAATGATAATTTGATGATTTAAATAAAAAATATTTTTCTTCAAATTTGCTTATCTTAAAATGCAGTGGAATAAAATTCATGGTTTAGCAACCATTTTTTAATAGATATTTCCTTGCCTTTATAACCACCTAAATTTCCTTGGGCGATAACACGATGACATGGGATAAGTATTGGAAGAGGATTTGCTCGACAAGCATTACCTATGGCTCGAGCACCCGTTTTTAATTTTTTGGCGAGAGTTCCATAACTAATAGTTTTTTGTTTAGGTAGTTTACTCAATGTTTTCCAGACCCTATTTTGAAAAACTGTTCCTTGTAGCTGGTAAGGGATGTTAAATTGAAAACTTGAGCATTGGAAGTATTGATTAAGCTGGCTCACGATGTTGTCTATAATTTCTTCATCAGGCGCAATCAATGCCCTATCATCAGTTAAGAAATCAATTCTGGTAAGTAATTGACCGATAGTGGATATTCCTAGCTTACCAATGGGAGTTTGAATAATAGCTTTGTAAAACATAAAACAGTAAGGTTTAATTGAGTCTATTTTTACAGGAAGCTTAAAGTTTTTGAAATTGCCAACAACATTAAAAATATTGTTGGCCAGCGATTATTGGCTTCTATTTTGAAGAATCGTTATTATTAACGTCTTCTTTTGTTGAAGTAGAAGCTTGCATAGTTGTTGCTAATTTTTCTTTAATACGCGCCGCTTTACCACGAAGATTACGTAAATGATATAGTTTTGCTTTTCGAACATCGCCGCGTCTCTTAATTTCTATGCTAGCCGTTAAAGGACTATAAAGAGGAAAAACTCGTTCCACCCCTTCACCATGTGAAATCTTTCTTACTGTAAAGGCAGAATTAAGCCCACGATTACGTCGAGCAATAACAACTCCTTCAAAGGACTGTAATCGTTCACGTGACCCTTCTTTGACTTTAATTTTAACTGCAACTGTATCTCCGGCACGAAAGTCAGGAATATCCTTTTTCGATTGCATTTGTTCTTTTTCAATAGTTTGTATAAGATTGCTCATCGCTAACTCCAAATTTTATTCGCTATTTTCACGGATGAATTCGGCCAATAATACCTGCTCTTGCTCGCTAAGTATATGCTTTTTTAATAAATCTGGTCGACGTTCCCAGGTTCGTCCCAAAGCTTGTTTTAAACGCCAACGAGCAATGGCAGTGTGGTTTCCCTGTAGCAAAACATCAGGGACCTTTTGTCCATTTATCTTTGCAGGGCGTGTATAGTGTGGGTACTCTAATAGAGCTGAGCAAAAGGAATCTTGCGAGGCAGATTCCAGATGACCTAATACCCCTGGTTGTAAGCGGACTATGACATCAATAAGGCACATAGCGGCGAGTTCTCCGCCACTCAAAATAAAATCCCCTAGAGACCATTCCTCGTCTACTTCTGTGTTAATAAGACGTTGATCGATGCCTTCATAACGTCCAGCAATTAAAATAAGTGCTTTACGTTGACTTAATTCTTGAGCCGCTATTTGATCGAATCGTTTTCCTTGAGGGGTTAAATAGCTGACCATAGGCGCTGGATGTAACGTCTTTTGGCGTAATTTAGCCAGCTTAATTGCGCCTAATAACGGCTCAAATTTCATTACCATTCCAGGCCCGCCTCCGTAAGGGCGGTCATCTACAGTATTATGTTTATCACCTGTAAAATCCCGAGGATTCAAATAAGATATTTTTATCAGCCCTTTTTTTTGTGCGCGCCCGGGTATACTCAAATTTAGAGGAGTAAACATTTCAGGAAAGAGGCTGATAATCTGGATATCCATCAAAATTCAGCATCCCAATCAACAATCATGGTTTTATTCTCTAAATCGATAGACTTAATAGTTTGATCTAATAAAAAGGGAATTAAGTGCCTTTTTTTATCTATGATTACCAATACATCGTTAGCACCAGTAGCCAAGATAGCTTGGATTATGCCGAGATAAATGTTTTTACAGGTATAGACCTTTAAGCCTTCTAAATCTGTCCAGTAATACTCTTGATCGGCTAAAGGAAAGAATTTTTCTCGATCAACATAGATTTTATAATTTGTATAAAGACCTGCTGATTCAGGCGTTATGCAGTTTGCAAGTAGTGCTAATATCTGTTGACCATGAAGACGGCTATCTATTATTTCAATTAAAATAGGCAGGGAAGAAGATTTGTTAGGTGTTTCTAAATACCAGGGTTGGTAATCGATAATATTACTGACAGGGTCTGTATAGGAATTAATTTTAACCCATCCTTTGACACCGTAAGGCTTTCCTATAGTGCCTACAAAGACCTTTTTTTTTGCCATTTTTACCTCCGTACTTGATTGCAGCAGTATTTTATTAAGTCTAAGGCAGAGAGGTGGTCTAAGGAGAGACGATAATATATTATACTCACAACAATGAAATTTTTGGCAAGGCGCCACGAAAACGAGCAACCTTCGTTCCTAACATACATGAGGATTGCGAGTTAAGCGACAACATAGATAAAAATTCAAGTGCGAAGAGCACTAAGCAGCTACTGCCTGGTCATCAGTTTTCTTAATATTATTAGCTTCATTTTTAGCTTTTTTCAGAAGACTTCGCACTTGCGCTGAAGTTTGAGCTCCTTGGGATAACCAATAGTTTACTCTGTCTTCAACAATCTTTAGTTCTACTTCTTTACCTGCAGCAACTGGGTTATAAAAACCTAAACGCTCAATATAGCGTCCATCACGTGGTTTTCGGCTGTCTGTTACAACAATATGGTAGAAGGGGCGTTCTGTACGGCCTCCTCGTGCTAAACGAATGGTAATCATGTTATAAATCTTCCTCTTTATTTTGTACTGTCTATTTAAACACTCAATTGAGTGGGCTTGCGTTAATAGTAATATTGAATATAAGCTTGCTAGATTGAAACCTGCCCGGATTCTACGCAAATTTTATTAATTTGGGAAGGACTTTTCCTCGGTTTCTAGACCTTATCGAGGGTAGTGGTTCGGTAATCCTTGTAGAAGCCTGTTCATGGAGCCAGGCTTAGAGAAACGCTTCATCATTTTTTGCATTTGATTGAACTGTTTTAGAAGTCGGTTAACATCTTGGATTTGTGTTCCGGAACCCCCCGCAATACGTCGTTTTCGGGATCCTTGGATAATGTCTGGGAAAAGCCGTTCTTTTTTAGTCATAGAGCGGATGATTGCTTGCATTTGCGAAGTTAATTTTTTATTAAGCGAATTTTTAGCGCTGGCTAATAAAGCAGCATTGTTGCCATCGGGAAGTTTACCTAAGAGTTCCTCCATTCCCCCTATATTATCCATTTGTAAGAGTTGATTTAAAAAATCTTCCAGATCAAATTTTTTGCCTTTTTGCAATTTTTGATTGAGTTTTTGTATTGCTTTTTGGTCGGTATGGCGTTGTACTTCTTCAACTAACGAAAGGACATCACCCATCCCGAGTATGCGCGAAGCAATTCTATCGGGGTAAAAAGGCTCAAGTGCCGTAACTTTTTCGCCGGAACCGATAAATTTAATCGGCTTACCTAAAGTAAATTTTACTGATAAAGCGGCTCCCCCACGTGCATCACCATCCATTTTACTCAGGATAATCCCTGTGAGAGGGATAGTTTCATTAAAGCCTTTTGCTGTTTTTATAGCATCTTGACCCATCATGCTATCGAGTACGAATAAAGTTTCTATGGGATTACTAATAGCATGGATGGTACGCACCTCGTCCATCATAGCGGTATCAATATGTAAACGGCCGGCTGTATCGATAATAACGACATCTATCCCTTTATTTCGGGCAGTTTGGATAGCGCTTTGAACGATAAAAGTAGGTGTTTGCGAGGCGTTACTCGTTTGAAATAACACACCAATACTTTCGGCCAAGTTTTCAAGTTGTAGAATAGCTGCAGGTCGATGAATGTCAGTACTGGTTACTAAAACCGATTTATTTTTTTGTTCTTTTAACCAATAGGCTAATTTTGCAACCGTAGTTGTTTTTCCTGAACCTTGCAAGCCCACTGCCATAATTATGGCTGGCGCTTGTGTAGAAAGATTTAGTTCAGATAAATCTTCACCCATTATACTAGTTAAAGTGTCACTGACAATTTTTATAAAGGCTTGGCCAGGAGCTAAGCTTTCTGTGACCTTTTGTCCAATGGCGCCCTGACGCATTTGTTCAATAATTGTTTTGACTACAGGATAAGCGACATCGGCTTCAATTAAAGCTTTTTTTACTTCACGTAAACTTTCCTTAATATTATGTTCACTTAAGCGACCTTGGCCACGAATATTTTTAAAAGATTGTTTTAAACGAGCAGTTAAATTGTCAAACATGATTTTATAGTGATCCTGGATTTATCATAATTTTTAATGGTACTAAGCCTATGCATAGTAGAAAAGCCCGAATTATAAAAAGAGACATGATGAACCCGAAAAATTCTGTTATTGTATCAGGTAAGCTGAGGAGTAAGCGAATTTCGTTATGGTGCCCTATGCTGATTTTATTCATATTTTTCTTTCGACTCTCGCCCTAATTGTTTTAGCCAGTGCGGCATTCCAAGCATTGTTATTAGCCAGTCAAGAATGGATGCTTAAGCATAAACAAGCTATTGGGTTTATTCAATATTTTCCCCCTTTAGAAGTGATGGAAACCTATCTATTTACACTGATTTCTATTGCTATCATTTTACTGACATTAGTTTTGACAACCAGTTTGATTTTATTCCATCCTGTTTTTGAGCAACGATTGTGGAAAAAGCTACTTTTATCACTGCTAGCCTGGGGGGTGCTGTTAATGCTATTAATCGGGAGAAGCTATTTTGGCTGGCGGGGAAAAATTGCGATTAGTTGGACGCTAATTGGTGCGGGTTTAACTGGAATAGTTTATTTAGGAACGGTTTTTTTCATGCCAAATCTTTAAGGATGAGACCTTAGCATGCATTATTCATTTACCTTTCTTGTTGGTTTATTAGTTTTTTTATTACTTACGGCGGTGTTTTTTTCATTGGCAGAAGCTGCCATGTTATCTATAAATAGATATCGATTACGTCATTTAGTGAGACAACATAACCTTCTCGCTAAGCGTGTACAGGATTTATTAAAAAGACCCGATCGTTTGCTCGGTGTTATTCTTTTATGTGGAACTTTTGCTGATATCTTAGCTTCTGCAGTAGTTACATTACTTGCACTACATTATTTTTCGGCAACAGGTGTTTTTTTAGCAACTTTAGCACTTACTTTTGTAGTATTAATTTTTTGTGAAGTAGCACCAAAAACTTTAGCAACTTTATATCCTCAGCCGATTGCGTTGTTCGCTGCGTGGCCACTAATTATTTTGCTGTATATTTTATACCCGTTTGTTTGGCTAACAAATTTAATGGCAAATTTTAGCTTACATTTATTTGGGATAAAAATTCCAAAATTGACCGTTGAACAATTATCCCGTGAAGAATTAGTAAGTTTACTACGCGAGGGTACTGGGCGTATGCCTAATGATTATAAAAATATGTTACTCAAAGTATTAGAACTAGGTAAAGTAACGGTAGAAAATATTATGATTCCTAGGCAGGAAATTATTGGTATTGATATAAATCAGACTTGGGATGTAATTTTAAAACAATTAATTAAGAGTGAATATACGCGTTTACCGATTTATCGGGGTTCTCTTGATGAGATAATCGGAATTTTACATTTTCGGAAAGTTTTAAATAGTTTAAGTAAGCAACAATTGAGTAAAGAGGTATTAATAGAAGCCGCAGAAGAGGTTCACTTTATACCTGAAGCAACAGCATTAAATAGTCAATTGTTAAATTTTCGTCGTGAGAAACATCGTATTGGTTTAGTGGTTAATGAATATGGTGAGATTCAGGGGCTTATTACCTTAGAGGACATATTAGAAGAAATTGTTGGTGAATTTACCACGGATATGGCATTAATGCGACGTGCTGTTTCATTACAGGCAGATGGGAGTTATTTGGTTGACGGAGGAATTGCATTACGGGATTTAAATCGTCAATTAAATTTAAACCTACCTTTACGTGGTCCTAAGACCCTAAGTGGATTAATTATTGAATATCTAGAAGTTATTCCAAAAGCAGGTACTATATTTCAGTTTGAAAATAAAACCATGGAAGTAATTTTGATTAAAGATAATATGATTAAAATCGTTAAGATCTTTCCAAATAGTTCTTTTTTATCTAAAAATATTTAAAAATATTTGCTATTAAATTTATTTTTTGAAAAAAAATAAATAGTTGATATAATTGCTATCGATAGTTTATTTTTTATTGAAGGCTATGAAATGATTCGAAGAGCTACGGGAAAAATAGGGACGCATATAAAAAAACCATTTATGTTTACAACTATATATAATCGCGCTCTAAAGAGAGAGAAGGATATTAATCAAGAACAAGGGTCAACTACTTTAATTTCTGCTAGTCAATCAAAAGAAAAATTACCTGAAAAAGATAATTCATCCACAATAAAATCGCCTTTTTTCTCAGAAAGAAAAAAATTGGTACCAGAAACTCCAGTTCTCTCGGAAACAAAAGAATTGGTACCAGAAATACCAGCTTCTATGCCAACGTCCACAAAATAATTCTTTTGAAGAATAAGAATTAAAATAGATAACGTATGCCAAGACCTACCGCATTAGAGCTTAAGTTGCCGGCACCAAATAAACCCCAAGCACCACAACGGTGGTTCACTCTTAAGACAAGTTGCAAATCGGGGTGACTTGGTGCGGCAAAGGTTGCTTCTAAAATCAAAAAATTCAATAATCTTTTAGCATTATTATTGGATGAATCACGCTTTTCGCGTAGAGGAATGCTGGTTGCGTAAGAGAGTCCATCACCAATAGCGAATGTTGTTGTGACGTAATGATCCCAAGGAAAAGTTTTCCAACGAAAATTTAAATAAGGGTCGAATTCGTAAATGAGACTGTTTGGATCACGGCGCTGAGTGATATTACCCGCAACTTCGACGGTACTAACCAAAGGCCGAAAAAAACGGCGTACAGGGTTAGCTGGAGCTAATTCATAGGACAAATCGATAGAGTTCATCGTCCCATATTTGAATTGAATATCTTGGGCAGTTAGAATCGGCCCAATATTACTATTAGTCATCCAACTATGGTAAAACAATATTCCCCAGCGTTTATCAGGCACTGCCATACTTTTCCTACTTGAATTTTTGTCTGTGTTGCTGCTCAACTTGCAATTTTCATGTATGTTGATTAACGAAGGTTGCTTCGTTTTCGCGGCGTCTTGACATAAATCCAATTGCTGTGAGTACAAATTTTTAGAAGTAGGTTCTGCCAATAATGGTGTAGTTAATAGGCATAATAGTAAAGCCAAAAAATATCGATGCATAAATTCATTATTATTGTTTTTATAAAGCGCAATAGTATAAGAGAGGCTAGGCTGTAATTCAAGAAAAAAACCTATATTAAAAAGGTTTAGGTAAGGTTAATTTGGGGTTTTTTTAAGATAGATTTATCCAAATGAGGCTTAGCATTCGACCTGTTATTTGGTCTCTGCGATATGAGAAAAAACGAAGCTTGTCAGAAAAAGTACAGTAATTACCTCCGTAAATCGAGGTTATTCCTAGCTTATTTAAACGTTGTTTGGCTAGTTGAGATAGATTTGCATGCCATAGGTTGTTCTCTAAAGGCTGAAAAGCGATTTCAGCAGCCTGATCTTTGCCCATGAACGACTGAAAAACCTCTTCTCCAACTATAAAAGCTTGAGGGCCGATAGCAGGGCCTAACCAAGCTAATATATCGCTGGGAGGTAAGGCTAATGCATCGATAGTATTTTCTATAATACCATTACTTAAACCTTTCCAACCGGCATGGATGGCAGCGACACAGTAACGGGTGGAGCTGCAAACTAATAAAGGTATGCAATCGGCGGTTTGTACAGCACAAACAGTTTGTGTTGTTTTTGAATAAATAGCATCAGCTCGAGGGCTAGCAATGGGAAGATCGGCTGAAATAGGAATATTTCCATGTACCTGTTCTAGCCAGATAATGGGTTTTTTTAAATGTAAATTTTTTTGTAGTAATTGACGGTTTTTAGATACATCATCCAGATTATCACCTACATGCATGGCGGTATTTAAACTATTATAGGGAGCTTGACTAAAGCCACCCATTCTTGTAGTTGTGTAGGCTTTGATCCAGTGCGGAGCTGGCCAATCAGGAATGATTAAATCAAGCATTGAGTGTATCTTCTCGTAAACAGTTAATTAATTGTTTCATATCCTCAGGTAAAGGACTTTGCCATTCCATGGGTTGCAGGGTAATAGGATGTATAATACCTAAACATTGTGCATGTAGCGCTTGGCGAGGAAATTTTTGCAAACAATTAATCAACAATTCACTGGCTTTTTTTGGCAAGTGAAAGCGCCCTGTATAGGTTTTATCGCCGACCAATGGGTGATGAATGTAAGCCATATGCACACGAATTTGATGAGTGCGCCCAGTTTCTAATTTTACTTTGATGAGTGTGTGATGATTAAAACGTTCCATGACTCGGTAATGGGATACTGCCGGTTTTCCACTCAATAATTCAGTGACAGCCATTTTTTTTCTTAATCTCGGATGGCGGCCGATAGGTGCATTAATAGTTCCACCTGCGATTAACAGACCTTGAATGACAGCTACATATTCACGTTTCATGGTTCGTGCTTGTAGTTGTTTTACCAGTTTGGTATAAGCGTTTAAAATTTTAGGAATGATTAATAGACCCGAGGTGTCTTTGTCTAAGCGATGTATGATTCCTGCTCGAGGGAGATTTTTAAGTTCAGGTAGATAATATAGTAAAGCATTAACAAGGGTTTTATCGGTATTTCCTACCGCAGGATGGACGACTAAGCCTGCAGGCTTATTAACTACAAGTAAAGTTTCATCTTCATAAATAATATCAAGAGGAAGCTTTTCTGCTTCCCAGCTAACTTCTTCATTTAAGCTAGCCAAAATAGTAATTTTAGCCCCGGCTTTTATTTTATCTCGTGGTCGTTTGAGTTCATCATCAACCCAAACTTGTTGGCAGCGAATCCATTGTTGCAAACGAGTACGGGAATAAGCGGGAAATAGCTGACTCAAAATTTGGTCGAGACGCTTCTCTGCTAAATGTTCTGGGACAATTGCTTGACAATTTATCACTTGAGCTGTGTTTTTCATAGAATATCGCTATAATGCTGACGGGAGCGATGCCTTTTTATTATGACTTAATAGAGGATACTATCTATGTTCAATGTAGCAAGCAATCTTGAATCCAACGAACGCCTTTCACGTTTAGTGATTGGTATCGTCTTACTGATTGGTGTGTTATTGGGTCTAGGGAAATTATTCGCATTTTTAGTGGGTGTCATACTCATTATCGAAGCAATCATAGGTTGGTGTGGAATTCCTATTTTAGCGGAAAAATTTAAGCTGAATGAGATTTTCCGTAAAAAAGATTAAATTTGTCGTTAGCCAAATTAATACTCATAGTAATTGGATCTTTGACAAGGCGCTGTGAGACGAGGCAACCGGAGTGTATTGTTATACATGGGGATTGCGAGTTGAGCGCAACACAGACAAAAATTCAAGTGCGAAGAGTATAAATTAATTTGACTTCTTGGATGTTGGATAAAAGAATAGCCAGCTGTTTCGCTTATTCCTTCCTTCACTTTAAAAAAGGGAATAAAGCATAGCTTTATTGAAAAGAATTGTGAAAAAATTTAAATTCGTTTTTTTAGTGGGTTTTATATTGGCTATGCTGACTGCATGTGCCAGCCATTCCAATGATCCATTTATCGCTTTTAAAGGGCAAACAGTTAACCAAATCTATCAAAATGCAAAAGAATCATTGCTAAACCGCGATTTTAGTCAAGCTATTAAAGCTTACGAAGCATTAGATGTGTTATATCCTTTTAATCGCTATGCCGAAGAAGCTCAATTAGAATTGATATATGCATACTATAAGGATGGTGATGCCCCATCAGCAAAAGCCGCTGCGGAGCGTTTTATCCATCTATATCCCAATAGCGAACATATTGATTATGCATACTATATGCAAGCTATGGCCGATATGGATCAAGATAGGGGTTGGTATTTACGTTATGTACCTATTGATTTATCTTTGCGTGATCCAGGTACGATGAATTTAGGATATCACGAGTTTGCAGAATTGATTCGCCGCTATCCTGATAGCCGATATGTTTCCGATGCTCGCCAGCGCATGATCTATTTGCGCAATTTATTTGCAAGTTATGAATTACATATTGCTGATTATTACTTTCATAGAAAAGCCTATGTTGCTGCGGCAAATCGTGCTAATGAGATTATACAACGTTATCAAGGAGCGCCAGAAGTCAAAAAAGCTTTGATAATTATGATTAAGTCTTACCGTATTTTAGGCTTAGAGGAATTAGCGAGTCAGAGTTTGGCTGTGTTTAGATTAAATTATCCCGATGCGGACTATGTAAATATTTAAGTTTTTAACAGACTAGAAATAAATATGCCAGGCTCATGTGATAAAAAACCAGAAGTAATGGGATAGCGTCGTTCTCGGCCAAAAGCACGTGGTGTGATACGAGGGCCAGGTGCTAATTGACGGCGTTTATATTCATTTTTATTAACTAAACTAATAACTTTTTGTACCATTTCTTTCGCAAATCCTGCTTTAACAATATCATCTATACTTTTATCTTGTTCTATATAGAGTTCTAAAATGGGATCGAGTTGCGAATAGGAGGGTAGAGTGTCTTCATCTTTTTGGTTTTCAGCGAGTTCCGCAGTGGGTGGGCGTGTTAATAACAAATCAGGAAAAATACCATCATTGTTACGATATGTTGCTAATTGATAAACACGAGTTTTAGAGATGTCTTTTAATACAGAAAACCCACCAGCCATATCGCCATATAAAGTACCGTAGCCCACAGCTAACTCACTTTTATTAGTACAGTTTAAAAGAAGATTCCCATCTTGATTTGATAAAGCCATGAGTAAAATAGCACGGCATCGTGCTTGAATATTTTCAGTAACAAGTCCTGTGGGAGGGTGTTTCGGATCTAGGTTTAGTGTGCTTAAAAAAGCAGAAAAACTCGCTTCGATGGAAAAAGTATTAAAGGGCACGGCTAATTTATTAACCAGTGTTTGCACAATCTTTTGGCTAAGTTTAGAGGTGTAACGAGAAGGTAAAAAGACAGCATGAACACGATCTTTACCTAAAGCATCGACTGCAATAGCCAATACTAATGCGGAATCTATCCCACCGGAAAGGCCAATTAAAACTCCTGGAAAATTATTTTTATTGACATAATCGCGTACCGCTAACACTAAGGCTTTATAGATGGCCTCATCAATTAAAGGTTTGCGTAACAGAGTTTGTGGTATAAATTGAGCCAATGAATTAATTTTGAGGTCGACTAGCCATAAGATTTCTGTAAAAAAACCTGCTTCTGCAATAAGCTGTCCCTTAGCATCAAATGCTTGGGAACCTCCATCAAACACTAAATCGTCTTGTCCACTTATGCCATGCACATAAAGGGTGGGCAGATTTGTTTCTTTTATGCGAGCTTCTGTGACCTTTAAACGTTGCTTAGCTTTTGTGTAATCAAAAGGAGAAGCGTTGATGCATATTAATAATTGAGCCCCTTTTTCTTTAAGTGCAAATGCAGGTTGGCTGTACCAAAAATCTTCACAAATTAAAATTCCTATATACAAGCCTTTTATATTAAATAAACCATCTGAATTTCCAGGTTTAAAATAACGTCGTTCATCAAAGACACCATAGTTGGGTAAACATTGTTTATGGTAGGTACTAACAATTTTTTTATTTTCTATTAAGCTTGCTGCATTATAAATCCCTTTAGAATCAAAATCTGGATGACCTAATAAAATAGCGATAGCTATCGATTTTTCTTGAATAATTTTTAAAGCATGTTTTATTTGTAATTTAAAATCTTCGCGTAACAGTAGATCTTCTGGAGGATAACCACATAATGCAAGTTCAGGGAAAATCAATAGATCAACTGAAGCTTGCTTGGCTTTTTGTATGCTAGCTAAGATTATTTGTGTATTTCTTTTAATATCCCCCACTAAGAAATTTAATTGTGCTACGGCAATACGGAATGTTGTTGGCATAATGACCTCGATCCTACCTTGCCCAACGCATTAGTATAATGGCGATAAACATAAAAATGAGTATAGGGAGTAGTGCAGCTAAAAAAGGTGGCCATTGATAGACAATGGCAAATGGACCAAAAAAATTATTTAAAAGATAGAAACCAAATCCTACTATAATTCCCGCAATAGTTCTTAAGCTTGTAGCTAGCGTTCTTAAATGTTTAAAAGTGAAAGGGATAGCTAAACAAAGCATAACCCAAATGGCGACTGGTTGTAGTATACGTTGCCAAAAAGCCAAAGAATATTGACTGACATTTAAAAGATTTTTTCGACGATAATGAATATAATCATTAAGTTGTCTTAAAGACATTTCCTCTGGTTTAATAATAGAAATATTCAAGAGTTTAGGGCTAAAAGAAAACGGCCAAATTTCATGTGCAATATGCTTAGCTTGAATTTTTTTTAAGCTAATTATACTCGTTGCAATATCATAAGCATTCCATACATTCTTTTCAAAATTAACCTGTTTAGCAAAACTTGCAGTGAGTAAATTATTATTATCATCAAATTGGTAACGATTTACTTTATTTAAATGAGTTGGATCCAAAATTGATTGGATATAAATATAACTATGGCCATCTCGAATCCAAACGGCTCCTTGCTGGGTTATTAGGGTTTGACCATTTGTGGTAAGAGAGGATTTATAATTTTCTGCTAGACGAGCAGCGCGTGGTGCTAATCCTTCCCCAATTAAAACAGTCAGAAAAACCATGAGCAAAGTAGCTTTGATTAAACTCCAAGCCATTTGATAAAGAGAGACACCATTAGAATGTAATATCATTAGTTCGCTGTGTTTTGCTAAAACACTTAAACCAAGAATACTGCCCAGTAAAATCGCGACTGGGAAAAAACTATAAAATTGGGATGGGAGAGTCAGTAATACATAATAAAAAGCACTTGCTATTGTATAGTGACCATATCCAATATCACGTGTTTCAGCAATTAATTTAATCAATGAAAACAAAATTAATAATATTCCAAGTACAGAAAGAGTCGTACTGATAACGGTTCTGCCTAAATAGCGATCGATGATTTTCATGGTCTTAGCTTAATTAAACGGAATAAGTGATGTTTAACCCTATTCCATCCCAAAGCATAACACCAGGCAAATACGATACTAAGAATGAGCAGGCCATGTATCCACCAGAGACCCCAGCGGTAAGAGATATCTCCATTTTCTATCCAATTACGTCCTACTAGTAATAAATTAAGATACATAATGTAAATGATTATAGCAGGTAGTATATGTAAATATTTTCCTTGTCTTGGGTTAACTCGACTGAGTGGTATGGCTAACAAAGCCAGAAGTAAAATCGAAATAGGGGCTGAAAGTCGCCATTGTAGTTCAGAAAAATAGTTGGGTTTATTAGCTTGACTTGCATTCCATAACGTCATACTCGACAGAGCATCTTGCTGCTTATTAGTCGAGGTAGTATCTAAATCGATACGTATTGCATATTTTAGAAACTGCATAATATAATATTCTGCTTGGCCAGGTATTCCTTGGTAGCGTTTTCCATTTACTGCGACAAAAAAAGCCTCTTTGGTGACAGGGTTGATCATTTGGTAACCACTATTAGCACTAAGGATGGTCCAAGGTGTAATCTTAGATGGTAATTTTTGTGGGTTTTTTTGAGCCAGAAAAATATTTTTTACTGACTTATGATCAGAGGAAACACTTTCTACATAAACGATGCGATGGCCTCCATTAGTTTGTTGAAAACTGCCGGGTTGTACGGTTTCTAATTCTACGGCTGTCCCAGTCTGATTCAGCAACTTATTTCGATAACTTAATAAAAATGGGTTTAACCAGAGATTTAAGCCTGCAACTATAAACGTCATGAGGAAAATAAAGGGTAAGCTTAAATATGTTAACCTACCTAGACTAAATCCACAGGCATTAAGGACGGTCATCTCATAATCGGCATAAAGGCGACCATATGTAAACAATATGGCTAGAAATAGACTAAAAGGGAGAAGTATTGCTAAAAAGCGAGGAGACTCAAGGATTATCAGCTCCCATAAGATACTGGCCGCAAATTTCCCTCCTGCTACTTGGTTGAGATAATGAACAAATTCATTACTCATTAAAATAAGGAATAAAAGGCTGGTAATGAGAGTAAGACTAGTGAGTATCTCTCGGGTTAGATAACGGAAAAGAATCATTTTTTAGGTTGAAAATAGAAGAGTTTAAATTATTTCATAAAGAGGACATTGAATCTAGCAAATAAGTAAAATTTAGGTAAACTGGTCATTAATAAAATAATTTGAGGTGGCTATGCAATATTCTATCAATTCAATTGATCTGATTAAATTAACAAGTGATTGTTTAATTTTCAGTGTTTACAAGGGTAAACGGCTTTCTCAATCTGCTCAACAATTAGATAAATATAGTCAAGGATATATACAAAAAATTTTAGATCAAGGTGATTTAATAGAAGAATGCGGAAAAAGCATTCTGCTTTACAATGTTCCTGGCATATTGGCATCACGTGTGCTTATTGTTTATTGTGGTGAAGAATCCAATTTATCCATAGCTGATTTTCGTAAAATTATTGACTGTATGGCATGCGCGCTTAAGCTTTTGCAACTTGATGAAATAACAAGTTTTTTAACGGATATTTCCCTGAAAGAGTGTAATCTTGCTAAACAGATACGTCAGAGTATCGAGCTTATCGAAGATTGTTTTTATTGCTTTGACGAATTAAAAACTGATAAAAAAAATAAAATACCCCCACCGAAGAGATTTATTTTTAATTTACTCAATGCACAAGAATCAGTAAAAGTCATAGAAACAATACAACAGGCTACGGCAATTACTAATGGAATAAAATTAACTAAAGATCTAGCTAATTTACCAGCTAATTTATGCACGCCCAGTATCATGGCTGAGTCAGCCAAAAAGCTGGCGAATGAGGCCGGTCTCACGATTCACATATTAGATGAAGCTGCAATAAAGAAAGAAGCAATGGGTGGGCTATTAGCCGTAGCGCAAGGTTCCGAACAACCCGTCAAATTTATTACTTTAGAATATCAAGGAGCAACAGAACAAAAACCAGTTGTTTTAGTCGGGAAAGGAGTTACTTTTGACTCGGGTGGAATTTGTTTAAAGCCTGCTGCTGGTATGGAAGAAATGAAATATGATATGTCTGGTGCAGCAAGTGTGATGGGGATATTAAAAACCATTGCTGAACTTAAGTTGCCAGTTAATGTGGTGGGGATAATGCCATTAACTGAAAACTTACCGAGTGGTACCGCAGTTAAGCCTGGGGATGTAATAAAAACACTATCGGGACTCAACGTTGAGGTGATTAACACGGATGCTGAAGGACGTCTAATTTTGGCAGATGCTCTAACCTATAGCGAGCGTTTTAATCCAGATGTAGTTATTGATATGGCTACTTTGACAGGAGCAATTATTGTTGCATTAGGTGCAATAGCGACGGGTATGATGAGTAATAATATCGAACTTGCTTTAGAAATCGAGAAAGCGGGCCAGCAAAGCCAAGATAGAGTATGGCCTTTACCTTTATGGGATGACTACCAACAACAAATTGATAGTAATGTGGCCGATATTTCTAATGTTGGTGTAGGTGGTGGCAAGAGTATTACTGCAGCATGTTTTTTATCTCGATTTACTAAAAATTTACGTTGGGCACACTTAGACATTGCTGGAACAGCTTGGAAAAGTGGACCCGAAAAAACCGCGACAGGTCGACCGGTATCTTTAATAGTGCAATTTTTATTGAATCGTTGTGAAAGAAATAAGAAATAAAATGTTCTTTTTATAAGTTTTTTCTCACCTTATCGAGACAACTTTTAGATAAGGTGAGTTACACAACTAAAATATTCTTTTTTATTAAGCTAATGACTCAGTAGAGTTTATTGTCCTTGAAATTTAATGGCTGGTGGTAAAGCAGAACATTTTTTCTGAGCAGAAAGTGTACGCAGCCAATTATCACGTAATTGGTAAGATTGGATTTCTATACGTTCGGCATCAGAGAAGTCCATAAAAAACCAAGGAACAATTAAAAAGGCTCCTGCAATGCCTAAACCCACATTTTTACCGGTTTTATTTTGTTTAGGAATAAGGTTGGTAATTTTAGTTTGGTTATCCATTAATTCTTGCCTCAATGCACTACAGCTCAGACTTTCATCTCCTGGCTGGTGTTGAGGAATTGGATTGGGTGTCTTGCCCGCACAAGCTGTTAATAATACGACACTGATAAGAATACTGATTATTTTTGTTTTCATAGTCGAAAGACTCTTTTTATTTTTATAAAAATTTTAAGGCGCTGAAGTCTACTATTAAAGATAAAGAAAAGAAAGTGCTAATAGATGTTTTGTTGCATAATTTTTATATTATTTATATAATAATATAAAAGGAAATAACTCAACTAGAGAAGAAAACGAAAATCCAATGCTATTAAGTCATCAACAAGGATTTAGCTTAATTGAAGTTATGGTTGCTGCGGCAATATTAAGTTTTAGTCTATTAAGTTTTGCGCAAGCTCAATTGATGGCTTTGCATGCCAGTGAACAGGCTTACTTAATCAATTTAGCTGATTTAAAGAATGTAGAATTAGCTGAGAATTTTAAAATTTGTGGATCTCGGCCACTTTGTATGCAGCAAGTATTAACTGTATGGAAAAAAGAGATCCAAGAAAGTTTTCCAAAAGGAATGGGGCAGCTCTCAAAACTTAATTTATTTAATTATCAAAACAAAATTCAATGGTTCTCCAACTTTTCTAAATTTCCATTGTCTCTCAATTTATTATTTAGTGCATGAAAAGAATTGAACAAGGATACAGTTTGCTTGAACTAATGATAGTTATAAGTTTGTCTTTATTTCTTAGTATGGAGATGATCAATATTTTTATTCATAGCAAAAATATATATCGGTTAACTCAGAGTTTGAATACAATCTCAACCAAAGCAGGAATGGCATTTTACTTGCTTAGTCATGATATCCGTATGGCAGGTTTTGTTGGTTGTGTACGTTTAATCGATAATTGGTCATTAAATAACCGTTTAACAGGAGATGCTAGCTTAGTTGTTTGGCATAAAGGATATACTACAGCAAAGTTAAGTTTACCTAAGCTCGCTCGGTATCAAAAGGATAGCGATGCTATTTTAATTCAATTTCTTGATCCTAATACTTTTCCAATAAAGGAAGCAAAATCTAGCCATATTATTTTAGCACATAGGAGGGTATTTCGACCTAGTGATATTTTACTCATCAGCGATTGTCAACATGCAGAGCTTATTCATTGGAATAATATCCATCTAACTTATAGTTACCAAATGGATAGTGAAATTGGTTTTTTTAATAAAATTATTTACTACATTGCCGATACAGGCCGTACGAATGAAATTGGACAACACGTTTATGCTTTATATCGGCGTAATTTAAATCAATCTTTTTATAAGCCCGTGGAATTAATAGAAGGAATAAACAAAATGTCGATACGATTAGGTATGAAAAATAGCGGTGGAACTTTGTATTATAAGAATGCAAATGAGATAAAATATTGGACAGATGCACGTAGTGTAGAAATTAGACTATTATTGATAGGTGCCAAACAGTTGCAACGAGAATGGAAGCAAGTAATAGGACTGCGTGAACGAGATCATTATGACTAAGTGAATTTCAATGGCCTAAGAGTTTTTAGTATGACTTAACCAATAAAAGGGAATATAAAAATTTTAATATTAATGTCAATAGATAGTAAACAGCAAGGATTTATATTAGTGGCAGTATTATTTTTTCTTTTTATCATGTCTTTACTGACATTATCTATATTAAATAGTTCTTATTTAGAATTACGTATGAGTCAGAATATGGTTATTGCTACACAGCAATTCCGGGCTGCGGAAGCAGGATTAAAATTAATCGAACATCGACTTGCAACCCTTTCAACATCTATTTCTGCTTTACATAAACATTACAATTATGCAGGCTTTCAAATTAGTGCAGAATTCAGAAAACATAAAACAATATACTGTATTAATCAAAGATTAGCTTATGTGTACGATGTTATTGTGGAAGCAAAACAGAAGACAATAAGTACGCTTACGCTAAAAACTAATTATGTAATAAAAGCAAAAAACGCTTGTCAGCATGAAAAGTTTAAATTAACGAAAACTGGACGTAGCTCTTGGCGAGAACTAAATAGTTCATCTTAAAGTTATAAATTAAGTTTGCTACCTAAATTATAGGAGTAACTAATATGTGGGTAATGATTAGTTTATGTTTTTTCATTTTAATCTTGATAATGTTGTTGTGTGTAACTCCGTTGCGACAAACTTTTCTAGTTAAACCTTTTTTAGCTTATTTAAGCACAATACTACCTCCTATTAGCGAAACTGAAAAAATTGTTCTAGAAGCCGGTGATATGTGGTGGGAAAAAGATTTATTTCGTGGTCGACCAGATTGGAAAGCCTTGCATAATATTTCTTTGTCAACTTTAACTCGTGAAGAAGAAATTTTTATTAATGATCAAGTAGAAACGCTTTGTAGCATGCTTGATGATTTCAATATTTTAACAGTGGAGCATGATTTACCATTTTCCGTTTGGGAATTTTTAAAAAAACAAAAATTTTTTGGTATGGTCATTCCAAAAAAATATGAAGGATTAGGTTTTTCTGCCTTAGCACATTCTTCTATTGTATTAAAGATAGCGACACGTTCGGTTAGTGCAGCTGTCAATGCTTTAGTCCCTAATTCTCTGGGACCCGCTGAATTATTACTTCATTATGGAACAGAAGAACAAAAAGATTATTATTTACCTAGGCTTGCTAAAGGAGAAGAAATTCCTTGTTTTGCATTAACTTCTGTGGATGCTGGTAGCGATGCAGCTGCTCTTAAAGATAATGGAATAGTTTGCAAAGGAACTTATCAAGCTAAAGAAATGTTAGGAATACGGCTAAATTTTAATAAGCGTTATATTACTTTGGCACCGATAGCTACTGTCATGGGTGTCGCTTTTAAACTAAGCGATCCCGACCAATTGTTAGGGGGAAAAAAAGAAATAGGGATTACCGTTGCTTTAGTACCTTCCTCATTGACGGGTATTGAAATTGGTAAACGGCATTCGCCGATGGGTTTAGCTTTTATGAATGGTCCCATAATAGGTAAAAATGTTTTTATTCCAATTAGCTTTATTATTGGTGGCGAAAAAATGCTAGGTCAAGGTTGGCGCATGTTGATGGAATGTTTATCGATAGGCCGAGGTATTTCATTACCGGCTGTGAGTGCAGCGCAAGCCCAATTAGCTTACCGCATGACTGGTGCTTATGGTGTATTAAGAGAGCAGTTTCATCTATCGATTGGTCGTTTTGAAGGAGTAGCAGCAGCTTTGGCAAGAATAGCGGGATTAACTTATTTAATTGAAGCGACACGTCGATTTACAGTGACCGCAGTTGATGCTTCCCTAAAGCCCGCATTAGCCTCCTCAATAGCAAAATATCACATGACAGAATTTGCACGCACTATTATTAATGACGCGATGGATATTCATGGTGGACGAGGTATTCAAATGGGTCCGCGCAATTATTTGGCATCAGGTTATATTGCTATACCAATATCTATTACAGTAGAAGGTGCAAATATATTAACCCGTAACCTTATTTTATTTGGTCAAGGAGCAGTACGTTGTCATCCTTATTTAAGAGAAGAAATGCAAGCTATCGAAAAAAAAGATATTTCAGCGTTAGATAAATTATTAATTCAGCATATTTCTTATAGTACAAAAAATTTATTAAAAACGTTTTTATGCGCTTTCGGCTTAGGCCATTTTTTTGTAGCAACGCCGATAAAGAAACTTAGCTATTATTATCGACAAATCTCTCGTTTATCAGCAGCTTTAGCTTTTATTACAGACTTTACTTTGCTAAGTTTGGGCGGGAATTTAAAACGTAAGGAACGCTTATCGGCGCGCTTAGGTGATGTTTTAAGTTATCTTTATATAGCATCCAGTGTCATTCGTTACATACAAGATTATCCCTTATCAAAAGAAGACGATATTTATGCCCGATGGGGATTAGACTATTGTCTTTATCATATCCAACATTCATTAGAGAATTTTTTTAATAATTTCCCTAAACCTTTTATAGCTCAGCTATTAAAATTTATTATTTTTCCTTTAGGACGACCTTATCAATTACCCACTGACAAGCAAGATATGCAATTAATGGCAGTGATGGCCAAAATTTGTAAATTTCGTGATCGTATAACCCAGGATTGCTATTTAGGTAAAAAATTAGAAGACCCGACGGGACGTATGGAAATTGCCTTTAATGAATTTATTAATACGCAACCAATTCGTGATAAATTAAAAAAACAAGGGTTTAATCAAGATTTAGATACTGAACAACAATTAGAATCTGCTTTAGCAAAAAAAATTCTTACTCATGCCGAAGTTGAACAATTTCTTCAAGCTCAGAAATTTCAGCAAGATGCTATGCAAGTGGATGCTTTTTAAATAGATATAAATTAGCTTAACTTAACTTGCACATTTAATGACAGTAGGTATATTAAAATAATATTAACTATTAATTAGTTTTATGGAAGACATCCTCTAAGAAAATGCTCACAGGAAAAATGCTTATGCAAGCACTCGATCGATCAGATTTTGCACGATCAGTTTATATCGTGGATGGTATGCGTACTCCTTGGTTGAAAGTACGTGGAAGCCCTGGAAATTTTTCCGCTTCTGATTTAGCTGTACAAACCGGACGTTATTTATTGGCACGTCAAGCATTTACGCCTGACTTGCTGGATGAGGTGGTTACTGGATGTGTAATGCCAAGTCCTGATGAGGCTAATATCAGTCGTGTCATTGCATTACGCTTGGGTTGTGGTAAAGCTGTCCCTGCTTACACAGTACAACGGAATTGCGCTTCAGGTATGCAAGCTTTAGATAGTGCGGCATTAGATATCGCTTGTGGGAGATACGATTTAGTATTAGCAGGTGGTACAGAGGCGATGAGTCAAGCCCCTCTATTACTTAGTCGAGAAATGACCACTTGGTTTGCTGAATGGAATTTAGCCACATCTTTTTTAACTCGTTTAAAGTTACTTAGTCAATTTAAATTTAAATATTTAAATCCAGTTATAGCCTTACTACATGGTTTAACGGATCCTATTGTAGGCTTAGCGATGGGTCAAACCGCAGAGGTTATTGCACATCGTTTTGGGATTACTCGTGAAGAAATGGATACATTTGCTTTACAAAGCCATCAACGGCTAGCTGCTGCGCAAGATGATGGAATTTTTAAAAATGAAATCAATCCCATTTATGGTAAAAATAATCTTTATTATTCTTTTGATAATGGTTTGCGTCGTGATACGAGTTTAAAGAAACTAGCATCACTAAAATCTTTTTTTGATAAACCTTTTGGATTAGTTACCGCTGGAAATAGTTCTCAAATTACCGATGGGGCCGCTTTTTTAATTTTGGCAAGTGAAGAGGCAATACAGCGATATCAATTACCGATTTTAGGGCGCATAGTGGATGTGGTGTGGGCAGGTGTCGATCCGAGTGAAATGGGTTTGGGTCCTGTACATGCAGTAGCAAAGCTTTTAAACAAACAAGCCCTTTCTTTTAAAGATATTGATTTTTGGGAAATTAATGAAGCATTTGCAGGTCAGGTTTTGGCATGTTTGGCGGCTTGGCAAGATAGTGATTATTGTAAAATTCAACTGAATTTACCTGAAGCTTTAGGAAAGTTAGATCAAACAAAGCTAAACATAGATGGGGGAGCGGTTGCTATGGGTCATCCTGTGGGGGCTAGTGGTGCGCGGCTAGTTTTACATTTGGCACATATCTTAAAAAGAAAACAAGCACGTTTTGGTATAGCAACACTTTGTATCGGTGGTGGACAAGGTGGAGCGTTGTTACTTGAAAATAGTGATATAACTGAAACAGGAGCATTTTAATGGAAGTTAGCTATTTAAATTGGCAATTGCAGCAAAAAGGCCACATTCTTTGGCTGTATTTTGATAAAAAAGATAGCTCTAGCAATAACTTAGATAAAAATGTATTAACTGAATTAAGTTCGATCATAAAAGATATAACTCATAATAATTTGGTAAAAGGCCTGATAATTACTTCTGCTAAACCTAGTGGTTTTATTGTAGGAGCTGATATTCAAACAATTAGTAAATTAAAAACCAAGGAAGAAATCTTTGCATTTATTCGACAAGGGCAAAAAGTATTTGATGAATTGGCGGCACTTAATATCCCCACAGTCGCTTTGATCAATGGTTTATGTTTAGGAGGAGGTCTAGAACTAGCTTTAGCTTGTGATTATCGTATTGCGATTGATGATAAAACACGTTTAGGTCTACCAGAAGTCTTATTGGGGATACACCCAGGTTGGGGAGGAACCGTACGTTTGCCACGTTTATTGGGAGGTCCACAAGCATTAGAGTTAATTTTAACTGGAAAAACAATTTCTTCCTATATAGCAGCCAAATTAGGCTTAGTCGAACAGGTGGTTCCATTCCGACAAGCTGAACGAGCAGCTTTATATTACGCTTCAGAAAAAAACAAAAAAAAGCATCCTTTTTTTGCATTAAATTGGAAGAAACTAACCAATCATCATTGGATGAGAAATATTATTACTAAAATTGTGCAACGTCGTTTAAGTTTTAAAGTTAATTCTAAACATTACCCTGCACCCTATGCTGCACTGCATCTTTGGCAGCAGTATGGTGTCACTAAGCAAGCTTTTTTACATGAAGCAGTTTCTTTAAGTGAATTAGCATTGACTCCCACAGCGCATCATTTAATTAGAGTGTTTTTTTTAAAAGAACGGTTAAAGAAATTAGGGAAAAAAGATGCCACATGTTTCAAGCATGTTCATGTTATAGGGGCAGGAACTATGGGGGGCGATATTGCTGCTTGGTGTGCTATGCAAGGATTGTATGTAACCTTACAAGATCGTGAAGCGAAATATATTGCTCCGGCTATGACAAGAGCTTATGCATTATTTCAAAAACGATTAAGGACACCACGTGCCATTCAAGCCGCTATGGATAGACTATTACCTGATTTAGCAGGTTATGGTACACGTCGTGCTGACATTATTATTGAAGCGATATTTGAAGACTTAACCGCCAAACAAGATTTATTTCGGCAACTAGAAAATCAAATTAAATCGGGTGCATTATTAGCTACTAATACATCGAGTATTGTTTTAGAAGATATCCAACAAGGATTACGACACCCAGAACGTTTAATTGGATTACATTTTTTTAATCCTGTAGCCAAGATGCCCTTGGTAGAAGTGGTGCAATCGGCCATTAGTTCACCTGAAGTCATAGAAAAGGGCTTGGGATTTGTTCATCAAATCAATCGCTTGCCTTTACCAGTTAAAAGCTCACCTGGATTTTTAGTCAATCGTTTATTAATGCCCTATTTAATGCAATCGATACTATTGTTGCAAACAGGAATCCCTGCGCCAATTATAGATAAAACAGCTGTAGATTTTGGTATGCCGATGGGGCCTTTAGAGTTAGCTGATACCGTAGGTCTAGATATTTGCTTGGCAGTGGCTAAGATACTAAGTTCATCCTTAGGGAGCGTTGTTCCTGAAGGTTTAGAAAAAATGGTTGCTAACAAGGATCTAGGACGAAAAACTGGTAAAGGGTTTTATCGATATAAAAAAGGCAAACCTATGAAAGAAAAAATTCCTGAAGATTATAAAGCGCCAACGAATTTAGCGGATAGTTTAATTCAGCCAATGATAGATGAAGCTAAAAAATGTTTGAAAGAAAAAGTTGTTGCAGATAGTGATTTGATCGATGCTGGAATTATATTTGGTGCAGGATTTGCTCCTTTTCGCGGTGGTTTGATGCAATACGCAAAGGAACAAGGTGATTTGTAGGCTATTTTTGTAATTGTAATGTTATTATTAAGTTCCTCTTTGTAAACGTTCGATGCGTAATTCCAAGGGGGGGTGGCTTGAAAATAAAGCACGAAACCCGCCACTTTTATGTGATATTTTTAAAGTCGATAAGGAGGGGGCGCGTGTATCTTCGGGTTCCATTGCCTTTTGTAAGGCTTTTAATGCTTCTATCATTTTATCCCGTCCTGCTAGCTGGGCTCCCCCTTTATCAGCACGGTATTCGCGATGTCTGGAAAAAGCGGCCACTAAAATACTACCCAAGAATGTAAATAGAATATCAAATACCATAGATAGCATAAAAAACATCGGCCCAGGTCCACTTATCGATCCTTCATTATTATCACGTCCAGCAGCGCCTACAGAGATTATATAAGCGACAATGCGCGATAAGAAAAGCGCAAAAGCATTTATTATCCCTAATATAAGCGTCATAGTCACCATATCTCCATTAGTGATATGTGTAATTTCATGTCCTAGTACGCCTTCAATTTCATCTGGATTCATTTTTTGAAGTAAACCACTAGAAACAGCTACTAAGGAATTATTTTTAGTTGGACCTGTTGCAAAAGCATTTAGCTCAGCTGAATTATAAATGCCTACTTCAGGCAAAACCTTTAAACCAGCCTTACGAGCTAAATTATGGATAATTTCAAGAATATTTTTTTCTTCACCAACAGCAGTGTTAGGATCAATAATTTTTAAACCCATACTTTTTTTGGCAATAAATTTTGAAGTGAAAAGTGAAATAAAGGCTCCTGCTGTACCCCATAAAGCGCAAAAAATAGCTAATGATAGATAATTAATTCCTTGAGAAGTGAGATAACTATGTAGGCCTAATAAATTAGTCACTATAGAAATAGTGGCAATAACTAAAATATTAGTGCCTAAAAATAATAAAATACGACTAAACATAAAAATTATATCCCATATTTAGTAAATCATTTTTTACAAAATTTTATGAACTGAACTTACGTGAAAAATTGGATTTTGATTATAGGATGCGGCCGGCTTTTCGAGGAACGGCGTTTGTCTAAGATAAACTGACCGCAGATAAAGTTGGTTACAAAGCCTACATCAAAAAGCAGTTTTTCGTGTGGTTTAGGTTAAGTGTAGCAGCTAATTGGTTGAAAAAGAAAAACCCCGCAAAGCGGGGTTTTTTATGAATAAGGGGGAGGGTTACATCATTCCGCCCATACCACCCATTCCGCCCATGCCACCCATATCACCAGGAGCACCAGCACCTTCATCCTTCTTAGGGATTTCAGCTACCATGCACTCTGTGGTAATCATGAGACCAGCGATAGAAGCTGCATTTTGTAAGGCAGTTTGGGTTACTTTAGTAGGATCTAAAATACCCATTTCTATCATATCGCCGTATTCACCTGTTGCTGCATTGTAGCCATAGTTAACTTCTGCATTATGCAGTACTTTATCAATAACAACATCAGGACGTCCGCCAGCGTTAGTAACAATCTGACGTAAAGGTGAACACATTGCATCAGCAACAATGCGAATACCGTGTGCTTGATCAGCATTAATGCCTTTGAGATTTTTTAAAGCGTTTAACGCACGGATTAAAGCGACACCACCACCAGGAACAATACCTGCTTCAACCGCAGCACGTGTTGCATGTAGTGCATCTTCTACACGCGCTTTCCTTTCTTTCATTTCCATCTCAGTAGCAGCGCCGACTTTAATAACAGCAACACCACCGGAGAGTTTAGCTGAGCGTTCTTGTAACTTTTCTTTGTCATAGTCAGACGTGCTTATTTTAATTTGAGCATCAATCTCATCTATTCGAGATTGGATCATGCTTTTTTCACCTTGGCCATCGATGATAGTAGTATTGTCTTTAGTGATAACAACACGTTTCGCCGAACCTAAGTCTTCTAAAGAAGCTTTTTCAAGGTTTAAGCCAATTTCTTCAGCGATTACATTAGCTTTGGTTAGAATAGCGATGTCTTTTAGCATTTCTTTACGGCGATCACCAAAACCAGGTGCCTTCACCGCACAAACTTTGACGATGCCACGAATGGTATTTACAACTAAGGTGGCTAATGCTTCGCCTTCCACATCTTCTGCGATGATGAATAAAGAACGACCTGCTTTAGCGACACCTTCAAGTACAGGAAGCATTTCGCGAATATTAGAGATTTTCTTATCCACTAACAGAATATAAGGATTGTCCAACTCGCAAGCCATGCTTTGCTGGTTATTGATGAAGTAAGGTGAGAGATAACCACGATCAAACTGCATACCTTCTACTGTATCGAGTTCATTTTTCAGGCCAGAACCATCTTCTACAGTAATAACTCCCTTTTTACCCACCTTACTCATCGCCTTAGCGATAATTTCACCAATTGCTTTATCATCATTAGCCGAAACAGTACCTACTTGCGTGATCCAATGATCTTCATCACAAGGTTTCGAAATAGCTTGTAGAGCTTCTATTGCGGCGATCACTGCGGTATCAATACCTCGTTTGAGATCCATTGGGTTCATGCCAGCGGCAACAGCTTTCATTCCTTCACGTAAAATAGCCTGAGCCAGCACAGTAGCAGTGGTTGTACCATCGCCTGCTTCGTCTGAAGTTTGAGAAGCCACTTCTTTGACCATTTGTGCACCCATGTTCTCAAATTTATCTTTGAGTTCAATTTCTTTTGCAACGGAAACACCATCTTTTGTAATGGTAGGAGCGCCGAAACTTTTGTCTAAAATAACATTTCGACCTTTAGGACCTAAAGTTACTTTGACAGCCTCGGCTAGTATATCAACACCTCGTAGGATAGAAGCACGTGCATCTACACCAAATTGTAAAACTTTTGCAGCCATTTTATTAATTCCTCTGAATAAAAATAAGGGTTAAAATTATGATTAATCTTTGATTAACGCCAGAACATCATCTTCACGCATGATGAGATATTCTTTACCATCAAGTTTGATTTCAGTACCACTATATTTTCCGAAATATATTTTATCGCCTACTTTAATGCTTAAAGTCTGAATTTGACCTGATTTCAAGCGTTTTCCATGCCCTACAGCGACTACTGTACCCCTAACAGGTTTTTCTTTTGCTGTGTCTGGAATAACAATACCACCTACGGATCTTTCTTCTTCTTCATCGCGCTTGACGAGAATGCGATCGTTCATAGGAACTAAATTTTCAACTAAAGGTTTTTCTAATGCAACACTCATGCAGATTTCTCCTTAAGAATTACTGTCAAAATGAGGATATTAATCAAATTAACCCCTCAGCAGCCGGGGCTAATCATAATGATGTTTGATAAAGAGCGCAATAAGTTAACTTTACCACACCAACACCACTTTATATGGGGAGCATATTAAGAAAATTCAAGTCGGATAAGTTAAAATTTACTGAATTTTAACTTATTTTTTGAGTTATACCGCTCGTGGTTGAAGATGCGGATCAAGCAGTGT
>JBARFJ010000002.1:0-6558 GCA_049797115.1 Candidatus Aquirickettsiella sp.
GAACAAAGTGTTTAGGCTCAAATAAGAGCTCTAAAGGCTTGTATCCTTTATTTTCCAAACGATAACTTAGTAATTTAGGGTCTTCTGGCCAAATACAATGAGTGCTACTTTCATTACCAGGCTGCAGATAAAGCTGTATGTGATACTGTTCGGCAAAGGCCTGGAGTTGCATTTGATCCGAGCTGTCTAAAGGGACGAGATGACGAAAAACTAAGCCTAATATCTCATCACCCATGGCAGCTTCAATTTGCGGGATAGCTTGAAAAGCCTTTAACTTGTGAATAAGTTGCTGTAAGGGGACTAAAAGTTGACCAACTCTTGGGTCTAATGTTTTGCAAGTTTGTAATTGCGCTAGATAACGTCCATTTTTTTCACGGAAGCCAACCAAAACAGCTTGCTTTTTAGCTACGTATTTAACCCCTAGTCGTGCCCGCCGGCGATAACCCCAACTTGCACCTGTAAGTGGAGGTAATAATGATTTAGGCTTGATTGTAGTAAAATGACTGAGTTGATCAACTAGAGTCTTTTCTTTATGTTGTAGCTGAGCTTGGTTATTTAGATGCTGTAGGTTGCATCCCCCGCAGCTATCATAATGAAGGCAACTTGGTTGGGTTCTATCTGCTGAGGCCTTTAATATCTGAATAGATTTAGCTTCATCATGGGAACGTCGCCTTTTGTTATAAGCGATTAGAACAGTCTCTCCTGGTAAAGCATTTTCTATGAAGGTAATTTTACCATTGACATGGGCAATGCCTCTGCCTTCATGCGAAATGCCTGTAATAACAACAGGGATAGTATCAGTTAAGAGTTTTAAATTTTCCATGCTTCTATAAATTGTTTAAAATGAATTTTATTTTCTGCAGCAATCGTTTCCAGCACATACGCACACTCTTTTTGATAAGTTTCAAAGGAGAAATTTCCTCGTATCAATTCAAAACGAAGATAAATTAAATAGGTATTTAGCACATCTATTTCACAATAATTGCGGATGGCTTCTAATTTACCCTCTAAAAAATGACCCCAAATTTGTCTACCATCCATACCCAGCTTTCCTGGTAAACCTAACATGATAGCAATTTCCGTCAAAGGAGCGTTGGCACGGCCTTGATAACCCGCTAAAACATCCATTAGATCAGTATGACGATAATGATAGCGGCTCAAATAATTATTCCAGCGGAAACTGGCATCATCATTACCTACATTCCAATAACTAGGGCTACTAATTCCATATAATAATGTCCGGTAGTGTAAAACAGGTAGATCGAAGCCACTACCATTCCAGGAAACCAGGGTAGGTAAATATTTTTCAATACATTTGAAAAACGTTTCGATAAGAACAGGTTCCTCTGAATTGACGTTACCCAAGGACCCTATTTTAAATTGATCTTTAGTGCGTAATGCGACAGAAATAGCTACAATACGTTGCAAATGATGAGCAAGAAAACCAGAATTACCAGTTTTTTCTTGACGTTTAGCTCGCATTATTTCAGCAACTTCTCGATCGCTTTTTTCATTATCTAAGTTATAAAGAATTCGCCCATTTTTTACATCAGGAACAGTTTCAATATCAACAATAAGGGTATTCATAGGATCATCATAGTTAGAGTTAAAAACTTCTTTAATATAAACTAAGTTGTGTTATCAATTATCATAAGCTAATTATCCAGAAAATTTTTCTTGTTTAAGTTCGTTAATACGTAAAAAATCATGTTTGGTGATATATTCTTACTAATAGACACTAGGTGAGTATATTTCCTGAAAAGACTTTACATGTTTTGCCGCTTTTTATAGTAGACTTCTTTTGAAACTTTTTAGATTGATTCGATTTTGGCACGGTTATTTATAGAGCAGCCGATGGCTTTAGGCTCTTTGCTCCGGGGTTGAAAAATCAGAAATTGATAAAAGCATATTTTTAGACTTCTAGCTAGTCTAAATCCGGTTTTTTTGGATAAGGTTTAGACACTTACTGAGATAAAAATAGAACATGAGAATTATTTTATTAGGAGCGCCTGGGGCAGGGAAAGGCACCCAAGCAAAATTTTTAACGACTTATTACCATATTCCTCAAATTTCTACCGGAGATATGTTACGCGCTGCGGTTAGTCAAGGTACCCCTATGGGGCTGCAGGCTAAAGCTTTAATGGACTCAGGTCAGTTAATTTCTGACAAAGTCATTATTGAGTTGGTCGAAACTCGTATCCAACAAATAGATTGTATCAATGGTTTTTTATTTGATGGGTTTCCACGTACTTTACCTCAGGCAGAAGCAATACGGGCTAATGGAATTTGTATTGACTTTGTTATAGAAATTAAGGTCGAAGATGATGAAATCGTAAAACGTCTAAGTGGGCGGCGTATCCACCCCGCCTCAGGACGTATATACCATATATTGTATAATCCACCAAAAATTCTGAATAAAGATGATATAACCGGAGAAGCGCTTATTCAACGTAAAGATGATATCGAAGCAACGGTACGTGAACGTTTGCGTATTTATCATCAACAAACCAAACCGTTACTTTCTTATTACAAAGAATGGCAGTGTAGCGGTGAGCCGGGGGCACCTTGTTATATTTCAATTAATGGACATGCTGATGTTGAAGAAGTTCGTAGACATATTTTTGCAGCATTAGAGGGAAACATGAAAGACAATTAACTATCAGATAAAGAGGCTAAGCACGTTAAAACTTGGTTTAAATCTTCTGGTAATTCAGCTTTTAGCATTATAGTTTTTTCTATGGAGGGTAAAGTAAACTCGAGCTGGCTGGCATGTAAGAAAAGTCGTTTACAGCCTAATTGGCGCATCTTTTTATTGATTTCTTTATCACCATACTTTTCGTCGCCAATGATAGGATGCTTAGCAAATTGAGCATGAACACGAATTTGATGAGTGCGCCCGGTGATAGGCATTGCCGCGATTAGTGTAGATTCAGCATAATAATGTTGTACGGAAAATTCAGTTAAGGAATTTTTACCTCCTGTTTGGACACGTACAATACGTTCTCCTGATTGCAATTGATTCTTATATAAGGGAGCATCGACTTTTAATAACGATTTAGGCCAATGCCCTGCTACTAGAGCAATATAAGTCTTTTTTATCTCACCTGAACGTAATAATGCATGTAGTTCCTTTAAAGTACTACTTTTTTTAGCAAGTAATAAACAACCTGAAGTGTCTCGATCTAAGCGATGGACTAATTCTAAGAATTTTAATTGTGGTCGCAATAGTCGTAAAGACTCAATGACCCCTAAATGTATACCGCTACCGCCATGGACAGCAATACCACTCGGTTTGTTGAGAGCTAAAAAATGTGTATCTTCAAAAATAATTGCTTTTTCAAGCAGTGCAGCTAGTTTTATATTTAAACTATTTTTTGTGACGGCAGGCGCAAGTCGTAGTGGTGGGATCCGAATAACATCTCCTTCTTGTAAACGATAATCTGGTTTTACCCTTTTTTTATTGATGCGTAATTCACCTTTTCGTATGATGCGATATAGGCGACTTTTAGGTAGGCCTTTCAATCGCGACATTAAAAAATTGTCGAGCCTCTGGCCTGAATAGTCATTTGTTACAGTTAAGTGTTGAATAGTTTGCACAATATCGTTAATCTAGCATAAATCTAGCACGTCTTTCTAATAATTTGATAAAATCCCCAAGTTGCCGAAATTGACATCAGTATTTTATCTTTGTTATATATCACCCCGCTTTTTTAGTAATTGCTAGTTTAGTTGGTGACGAAATTAAATTTATAAATTCAGAGGTTATTATGACTCAATCTGCGGAAGTAACCACCAAAGACTTGTTTTCTTCCACGGCAATTTTAACTGTTAATGACTTATCTCCTATTAACTTACCTGTTTGCAAAGCAACGTTAGGGCCTGATGTTATTGACGTGACTCAATTGGCAAAAGTTAATCGATTTACTTATGATCCGGGATTTCTCTCGACTGCATCCTGTTCTTCTAAAATAACATTTATTGATGGTGATAAAGGCATCTTACTTTATCGCGGTTATTCGATTGATCAACTTGCAGAAAAATCAGATTTTATAGAGGTTGCTTATTTATTACTTCATGGTGAGTTACCTGATCAAATTCAAAAGCAGGATTTTAACGAACAAATTAATCAACATACGATGGTGCATGAGCAGTTACGCCATTTTTTTCATGGATTTCGCAGAGATGCCCATCCAATGGCAATAATGCTGGGTGTTGTTGGAGCACTATCCGCTTTCTATCATGATTTGTTGGATATTCATAATAAAGAACATCGTAAATTAGCCGCATTAAGATTAATTGCTAAAATGCCAACGCTCGCAGCCATGTCCTATAAATATGCGACAGGATTGCCTTTTATGTACCCTCTCAATCATTTGAGTTATGCAGAGAATTTTATGCATATGATGTTTGGGGTTCCAACCGAAGAAAACCCACCTAATCCGGTGCTAGCACGAGCTTTAGATAAAATTTTTATTTTACATGCTGATCATGAACAAAATGCTTCTACTTCTACTGTAAGACTTGCAGGTTCAACGGGGGCTAATCCCTATGCTTGCATTTCTGCAGGAATAGCTGCTTTATGGGGCCCTGCTCATGGCGGCGCTAACGAAGCATGTTTAAATATGTTGCTTGAAATAGGTGATATTTCACGAATTGAACATTATATCGACAAGGCGAAAGATCCTAATGATCCTTTTCGACTAATGGGCTTTGGACATCGTGTTTATAAAAATTATGACCCACGAGCATCAGTGATGAAAAAGACATGTCATGATGTGTTGGAAGAAACTGGGCAAAAAGAAGTACCTTTATTTAAACTTGCATTAGCTTTAGAGAAAATTGCTTTAGAAGATCCTTATTTCATTGAAAGAAAATTATATCCTAATGTTGATTTTTACTCAGGTATTACTTTAAGTGCTTTAGGAATCCCTACCAATATGTTTACAGTAATTTTTGCCTTAGCACGCACCGTCGGTTGGGTTTCACAATGGGAAGAGATGATGGCTGATCCTAAACTTCGTATTGCAAGACCTAGACAGTTATATATTGGAAATACGCAAAGAAATTATATACCTATTGAAAAAAGATAACGAAATCCCCATAATAATTAGCAATTAATTAAATTATAAATTTGGCAGTTAAAAATATTGAAATTTTTGATAATGATAAATTATTGCTGAATTATCTATAATTTATCGTTATAATAGAATGTCTATTTAGGTTTATACTTCTTAATTAAAAGTAAATATTATTTAATATCACCTTAATTTTAAGAAGGTATATTGGTTGATTATATTAACTCTAAGGAATATATATGATGAATGCAAAAACACAAACAAAAATTAAACGAGGTAGACCGCCCTTAAGTGCTGCTAAAAAAATGCAACGTAGTAAGGCTGCTCTAAATGCGCGTATGACGCAAAAAGCCTTACGTGCCAAGATTGCTATGCTCAAAGCTAATTTCAAAGAAAAACTTAAAATTGCTGAGCAAGATGCTTATCAAAAAGCACTCGAAAAAGTTGTTAAAATTGAACATAAAAAAATGGAAGCTAATTTCAAAGCTTTAGCTATTGCAAAAGCTAAAGGAAATAGAAAAAGAATGAAAAGAATGTTGACGACAAAAGGTCGAGTAAGACCATCTCAGCTCAATATAGCTAAAACAGGTACTATTCGTAAGCGTGGTAGACCGAGAAAAATGAAATAATTTTTGACATGGTAATTATTGAAAAATTAATCTAGTTTTTACCTAACAATAAAAATAGGTAAAAAAATAAATGCTAAGTTCTTGAAAACTTTACAGAAGACGCCCTTTGGGTTGGACTGAAGAATTACAGATAGAAATAGTTTATTTTTCGAGAGATAGGATTATTTTATATTGGCAAGAAGTTGTTATAATTTTGAGCTAGAATGGTGTTCTATATCAAATAAGGAAAATTAGAATAGTCCTTAAATCTTCGAATTTGAACTTTAGGTATTTAGGAGCAAAATCGGAGAGACTAGCTATAATGTTATCTCTTTCTAATAAGCTTTATTAATGCTCTAAAAAGCCTAAAATTGACTTTCCCCATAAAGTTTTTGTCCTTAAAAAATATACTATTTTGTCATGAAAATGCTTACATAGAAAATATAAATGTAAGCCTTTTAACTAATAAAACCGGCCAAATACGTTCAAATATTGTGCGAATTATGCTATAGTGATCTTCTCTACTAAATAAGTAGAGGGGGGTATATAGTGATATTAAAGAAAATAACAAGTTTATTGCTGCTAGTGAGCGGTCTGTTTGTGATGACCGTTAATGCTAGTCCAGTAAACCAGGACGCTAATGTGCAAGCTGAGCTAAAGCAGTTCAGTAAGCAAACTCCAGGTTTAAATGATAAGGCTTTGCAGTTAGGTTTAGAAGCTTATAATAAAGCGAGAGAGGAAGGTTTAGACAATCAGCATATTTTAACGATTATTGATTATACTAAGCCGTCAACAGCAAAAAGGTTGTGGGTATTAGACCTTAACAACGATTCTGTGCTTTTCAATGACTACGTTGCCCATGGACAGAATAGTGG
>JBARFJ010000003.1:0-14195 GCA_049797115.1 Candidatus Aquirickettsiella sp.
AGAAGGGTTTCATCGTAAAATGAAATTGATTCAACGTCGCGCTTATGGATTTAAAAATTTTGAAAACTACCGCTTAAGAGTTAAAGTTCTATGTGCTTAATCTGCCCCCTAAAATGGGAAAGACCCAGACCCCTTTGATTTAACTGGTGCCAACGAGACGAATCGAACGTCCGACCTACTGATTACGAATCAGTTGCTCTACCGACTGAGCTACGTTGGCAATGCACTTGAAAGAGCCACGAATTGTAGTCAGTTTGAGCATTATTAGCAATTTCATCTTTAATCTATTCACATTGTATGTACCAGTTTTGTGCCCCCACTATACGCCCTGCTGGCCTCTTTAAGATAGTCGCAATTTAAATGTGCGTAACGCAAGACTATATCAAAGGATGACCACCCCTGTTTCAAACTTTAAATGTAGATTTTTTGTAGAAAAAGACTCGAAACATCATTTTTCGTAAGGATTTATTAATTTAAGCAGAAAGTATTACTTTCAAGGCTTGTTCTTTAGCAGCATTCCCAAATACATCATAGGCTTTTATAATTTCATTAAGAGAGAATCGATGTGTGATTAGCTGTTTTACATTTATTTTTCCTGACTGAATAATTCTTATCAATGTGGATATTGTATTTGTATTGACTAAACCCATTGAAATGACGATATTGCGAATCCATAATTTTTCAATATGTAACTCAACACCTTTTCCATGTACCCCAATATTAGCAATATGACCTCCAGGACTAATAATCTGCTGACATATATCGAAAGTAGCTGGGACACCCACAGCTTCAATCGCTACATCCACACCGACTTGATTGGTGATCGCTAATAAACGCTCAGTAGCATCCTCAGTTTTTCCATTGATTATATGCGTCGCACCGAAAGTTTTGGCCACTTTAAGTCGATTAGCATCATTATCAACCATTATGATACGTGAAGGCGAATAAAGTTGAGCTGTCAGTAAGGCGGCCATACCAACAGGGCCAGCACCGATAATCGCAACGCTATCACCAGGCTTAATTTGTCCTGACAATACGCCAATTTCAAATCCGGTAGGAAAAATATCGCTCAGCATGACCATAGACTCTTCATCGATACCGACTGGAATTAGATACAGGCTATTATCAGCATGAGGAATTCTCACATATTCTGCCTGTGTCCCATCGATTAAGTGTCCAAGTATCCAACCTCCGTCAACACAGTGTGAATACAGTTGACGTTTGCAATTCTCACAGCTTCCGCAGGCTGTTATACATGAAATAAGTACACGGTCACCGGGTTTAAAGTTTTTAACATTCTCGCCTACGGCTTCAATTACTCCGACTCCTTCATGTCCCAAGGTCCTACCTTTAGTTACTTCTGGGACATCTCCTTTTAGAATGTGTAAATCAGTCCCACAGATCGTGGTATGAGTGATTCGAACGATAGCGTCTGATGGCTTAATAATTTTTGGTTGTTCTTTTTCAGTCCATTGTTTGTTTCCTGGGCCATTGAATATCAGTGCTTTCATAGTAGTACCTTTATTTTAGCTACTTTATGATTCAGGACACTTAATTATAATATAACTAGACTCAATAAAACAGGGGTTTTCTTCATTCTTTTACATTCAATTTTTAGACCAAGGCATGTAATGAGAAGTATGAAGACACATGCCTTCCCCGCCAAAATGACTAAAGTGTAGGCCTTCAAGTCCATAATCTAGAGTTACTTCTGTTGGAAGATGGGGATCAGTCTCTTTTAAGTCCCATATTGAACAAATGTTATTATGATAGTATTTATTTTTTCCCGTTAATCTTCCGCCAGAATTTTGAATTCCACCATATCCTCCGCGATCTTTAAAAAAGAAATTACACATGGACCAATAAATATTTTCTGCGTTTCCATCGTGAGGAACATACTGTTCTGAATATATCAGTTCAGCAAAGTCTTGTTCGTACACTGCACTTATACTGGGGCCCCATGAAGGAACTAGTTTTTTGTCAAGATCAACCGAATTTTCCCCTGAACTTTTATCAATACGATTTTCTATATACATATTTAACCCTTTTTATTTACTTTAAACTTTCTAACCTTTCCTAAAAGGGATAGACTTTTTTATTAATTTATTTTTTCACAAATATTAAAATGAAACAAATACATAATAGATTTGATCAACAAAACTATTTAATTTTTATGTTATTCCTGAATTAAATAAAAGAAATCCTAAGTATTCATTCAAAGTATAAACGCATAATTACATTCATATTTTTAAATTATTAATAGGGCAGTGTTTAGAAATAGGTAGGATACAAAATATATTGATCGATAATATTTTAAATGACCATAGAAATTTTTACGACTATTATATTATTAATATTAGTAATGCGAGATTAAAAATGAATAATTTAAGTTTTTTACAAACAATATTAGATTCAGATTATTTGAATTGGCCAACACTATATTATAATTTGGATCAAATTTTAGAAGAGCTTGAAAACGAGCTGAAATTAAATAAAAACCTGTTGGCTAAAAGCATACAAGATAAAATTTTTTGGTTTTTCAGGAATTTTTTTAATAGCTCCAAAAATGAACTATCTAATGCTCAAGCTAAACAACTTTATCATATTACCTCGGTTAGCTTATTCCAAAATAATAGTTTGTTCGATTTTCAAGAAAATGACCTGAGTATCTTAGAAGATATATTAATAGTATTAGAAAGACTAATATATTTATATCCTGATTTAAATAGCGATATTACTTTATTAAATCCGTTAATAAAATCTGCCTCTTTAAGAAACGAGTTAAAATTTACCAAAAACGCAAACGCTTTTGTTTCAGCACTATTATTTATTTTTATGACATATTTGAGAAATATAAAAATAAATACAACTGATGAATTATTCAATTTTATTGAACCATTGCAGGTGTTTTTTGCTGCACAATTAGTTTGGAACAAAAAAGATCCAGTAGCAATTTTGGTTAAAGGGCTATTTTTTTTAAAAGATTTACGACTTGAATATAAAAATATTTGGTTAATTTGTCGGGCTGTCGACGATTATGCCTTAGAACTTAGTAATAAAGCGATCTACCTTATTCCCAAAACCTTTCCTGATTATTCGGTTTTTTTAATTCAAGAAGATATTGGTGCGGCATACGTTAAACATTTAGAGCCAAACTCGCGAGATCCATTCAAGGAAATCTCCATACTTCTTTACCCTAAAGATGTTTTGCCTCAAGGGGAAACGCATACGATTTCTAGTATAGACAATCTACCTATAGTGCATATAACTATTAATCATGATGGACTTACCGAAGAAAAAAACAATAAAATGATTAATTTGATAGAAGAGCTCCACTCAGAATTGGAAAAATTTATAAGTTACCTAAATATAAATTGTTTCGAAAAAGAAAAAATTAACATTACGCTGAATTTGTTTAACAATCAAAATCATTTCGATCGTTATGGTTACTTAGTATGGGATATAGATAGTAGTGGAGGCGGACTAACTATTCCATCCATAGACGATCAACCTACCACAGCTTTTGTATATCAAACCGAACAAGGTTTTGAGAATCTAAAACATGAATTAACTCATGCGTTTATGAACCTTATATTAGGAAGTCACTATTCTGTGTACCTCCCAGGGGTTTTTACTGAAGGATTGGCGGATTTCTTTGATAAAGGAAAATCTAACCTTAATAAACTGATTCAAATGCAGCGTTGGCTTTTAAGAGAGCCCCTCAAGCCACTATCCGAAATTGTAACGCTGAATGAAGGTGGTACGGTTGTTTATCTCTATGGTTATTTTTGGATAGAATATTTAGCTCATGAAAAAAGAATAGCCATACTCGCCCATATACTTAATGAAGTCCAAAATAAAAATCAAGATGAGGTTAATAGATTAATTATACATTATGGTATAGCTCAAGAAAAAGACTTTAATAACTGGATAAAGGATGAATTATCACAACTTATACGCTATTTATTTAATGCTATTTACGAGCAAGATACACTAAGTTTAAATCAATTGCTGGCGGGTATGGATAATAAATTAATTAACACGCAGGAGTCATCATCAAAAAATACAGCTTTGCATGTAGCTATTGAAATCTGGATCCAGCAAAAAAATGATTTTAATGAAGAAAAAGCTAAGATTGCACTAAATATTATCTGGTCTCTTTTATTAAAAGGAGCTGAATTAAAAAATATAAGAAATCTTAAAGAGCAAACACCCTTTGATTTAATAGAAATCGAGTCTGATCGAACACTTATTGAAAATTACGAAAGAGATGCAAAAAACTATATTTATCTGGAAAATATCTCTTATACTGAACTAGCATATAACAATATAAAATTTTTTGACAAAAGGAAAAGTCTATATGAACACTAGGCAAGAGGAAAAGATTATTATAAGTATCCCAAAGCCACCCATAACTTGTTTAGTATTTGAAGGGGGTGGTGTTAAAGGTATTGCTTATGCCGGGGCTTACCGTGTACTTAAAGAAAAGGGATTACTTGATCAGTTACAATGGGTAGCAGGTAGTTCTGCAGGGGCTATGGCTGCTTTAATGGTTGCATTGAATTTTACGCCTGATGAACTTGAAGCAAAGTTAACTGAGATTGATTTTTCTGAATTTGCAGAACCTCTACCTAACGGTAAGTTAGCGACTGTAAAGTATATTTTAAAGAATAAAAGAAAAGTAACTTCTGATATTAACCATGGTATTAATGATGGAAAGAAACTTTATCATTTAACACAAAATATTGTTGAAGAAAAAACAGGAAATAAGAACGCTACATTTTCTGATTTAAAATCACTAAATGATAAAAAAAATAAAGATAATAATCTAGAAAGATCAGATAAATTGCTTTTAAATTTCAAAAATTTATTGGTGGTAGTAACTAATGCAGCGAAAAAAAAATCAGAAATTTTTTCTTGGGAAACCACACCAAATTTGCAGCTAGCAGATGCCGTTTTAGCAAGCATGTCAATACCTGTTTTTTTTCACATACGTTATATTGATGCAGAAATGCATAAAATTGATTGGAATCCGACACCACAAAAAATACATAGTCAGAAAATTTTTGCTTATGTAGATGGTGGCGTCTTAAATAATTATCCGATAGATATATTTATGCCGTTGCAGTATTGGCCTAAGGGATACTATGACCTAGTCAAAAGTCATCAGTTTAATCCAAGTTCTTTAGGTGTTCGAGTTGACCCTAAAGAGGAAGTTACAGATTTAATAGAATTTAGAGGACAAGCAGTTTTAAATAAACATCATTCAAAGCAACGCGAGGAGGGAGAACCTCGTATAATTAAAATAGCTTTAGATTTAATTTTATCGGATACAGATAAGAAGGAGCGACACGCCCTGGTAACAGTAGGAATAAATGATTGTAATATAAAAACGGCTAAGTTTAATTTAACCGAAGAAGATGAACATAGATTAAAAGAAAGTGGAGAAATGTCTACCAAAGATTTTTTAAAAGGATATTCAAAAGAAAATTTTTGCACAGTAATCACTTACAATAGTTTATCGGAATTAAAGGAGGCGGTTAAACATAATAACGAATTAATACGATTATTAAACACTTTGACCGCTAAAGGTTTATATGAACATACTTTGACGTCCTTGCTATTTTTAAATCGACTCTTTGAAGAAAAAATTTTAGAACTGAGTATGAAAAAAACTAGCGTACCTTCATTATTTTTTGCAAACAGTGCCGAAGCTTCTACTTCTGGAATTAGTCCTATGCCCGCTGATAATCCGTCGTCAGATGTTACTCAGGATTATAAAGATGAAATTGGAGAAGCTCGAAACGTATCTTTAAGTGATAGCGAACCTTTCAGAAAAATTGTGGATAATACCTTACCCGATGAAAAACCTATAGATGTTATACAACAGGAATCTGAAGATACAATTGAACGAAATCGAACTTCAACATTTAAACAGTTTTGCTTATGTTTGTAATGCAACGGCATAAAAAGACATTCTGTAACATAGATAAATGCTTAAGCGCAGATTTTGCAAAAGAATGTGGAGTAACGATTTATGATTGGTGCTGGTTTAAACAAGTATGGCTTGTTAAACTAGGGTATCCATTTTAGAAGGCGTTGTTTATGTATTCAATCAAAGGAAAGCAAAAGGGTCTCACTTTACTTGAGCTCATGATCGTTATTGCGATTATTGGGATCCTGGCGGCAATAGCGATACCTAGTTATCAGAATTATAGTAATCGAGCTAAGTTTGCTGAAGTTATTCAATCAACTGGGCCGTTTAAATTGGCGGTTACTACCTGTATGCATGAGCATGATAATTTAGTTGCTTGTGGCACCCCCGGGCAAAATGGAATTCCAGATAATTTTAAAGCCGAAAGTCAAACTAAAGGATACTTAGCAACTGTTGAAGTGGGCAAGAACGCTCAGATTGTTGCCACTTCGCAAAGAATTCGTATTAATAAAATTGACCATTTCACGTATATTTTAACGCCCATCTATCAAACAGATGGTCAATTGCGCTGGGATGTCAGTGGAACTTGCTTACAGACGGCCTTGTGTAAAGCAAATTAAGTATAATTTAGGATTACACTTACCGCTCTCATGATAGCGGTAAGTGATTTTAAATAAAATATGTTTGCAGTCTCATAAAATTTGGTTTCTTTTCGTTTTGACTATACTGTAGGTCCTTCAAGCATGTTATTCTAAGCCCTTTTAAATCTAGACTTGGGTGTGTCAGCCTCTGCTAGTGACACCAACCCCAACAATGAGCCTCGGCTGAGGTGTAAATAACATGACTGACTATAAAAACACCTTAAATCTTCCTCATACGAAATTTCCCATGAAAGCCAATTTGCCCCAAGCAGAGCCGGCTATTTTACAGCAATGGCATTCTTTATCGCTTTATAAAAAATTACGTGAAAAAAATCATGGTAAGGCCAAATATATTCTTCATGATGGTCCTCCTTATGCGAATGGCCATATTCATATTGGTCATGCAGTTAATAAAATTTTAAAAGACATCGTTGTAAAGGCAAAGGCCATGAGTGGCTTTGATGCTCCTTTTGTTCCGGGTTGGGATTGTCATGGGTTACCCATAGAGTTAAACGTTGAAAAAAAAGTCGGCCAAGTCGGTAGTAAATTAACAGCAAAAGCTTTTCGACAGGCTTGTCGAGAATATGCTAGCCAACAAATATCCATCCAACGTGAAGAATTTAAGCGCTTAGGCGTGATGGGTGATTGGGAACATCCTTATTTGACTATGGATTTTCAATTCGAAGCCGATATTATTCGGGCATTAGGCCAAATTATCTCTAGAGGGCATCTGCAACAAGGTTTTAAACCGGTGCATTGGTGTGTTAATTGTGGATCGGCTTTGGCAGAGGCTGAAGTTGAATATGCTGATAAAATTTCGCCTGCGATTGATGTGCGATTTAGAGTCATTGATGATGCTGATTTTTTAAGCCGAATTCCAAACGAAGCCGGTCATGGGCCTATAGTAATACCTATATGGACCACTACACCTTGGACGCTACCTGCTAATGAAGCGGTTGCTTTAAATTCAGATATTGAATATGTATTAGTACAAACTGAGACTGAACGTTTATTAATTGCTGAGTCTTTATTAGCAAACTGTATGCAACGTTATCAAATAACGAATTATAAACGTCTAGGTTGTGCGACAGGAAAGGTTTTTGAAGGAGTGTTACTGCAACATCCTTTCTACCATCGACAAGTCCCAGTGATCTTAGGTGAGCATGTCACTATAGATGCCGGTACGGGAGCGGTACATACTGCACCTGCGCATGGTGTAGAAGATTATTATGTTGCACAACACTATGGATTGCCATTAATTAGTCCAGTCGGCGGCAATGGTTGTTTCTTACCTGGTACAGCACTATTTGAAGGTGAGCATGTATTTAAAGTCAATCCTTTAGTGATCGATAAACTAAGAGAATCAAAAAATTTATTGAAAGAAGAAGATATTAAGCATAGTTATCCGCATTGTTGGCGCCATAAAACACCTTTAATCTTTCGTGCGACACCTCAATGGTTTATTAGCATGGAACAACAAGGTTTAAAAGAAGATAGTTTAGCCGCTATCAAGGAAGTCACATGGATTCCACAATGGGGAGAAGCGCGTATTGATTCAATGATCAGTAATCGTCCCGATTGGTGTATTTCTAGACAACGAAGTTGGGGTGTTCCTATTCCTTTATTTGTACATCGCCTATCTCGTGATTTACATCCCAATAGTCTAAGTTTGTTAGAACAGATTGCAAACCATGTTGCAGAGATAGGGATAGATGCTTGGTATGATTTAAATCCAGAAGAAATATTAGGTCATGAAGCGCAAGATTATGAAAAATTAACCGATTGTTTAGATGTATGGTTTGATTCAGGTGTAAGTCACTATGCGGTTTTAATGAAAAATCCCGCTTTGGCTTGGCCTGCTGATCTTTATTTAGAAGGTTCCGATCAACATCGAGGTTGGTTTCAATCATCTTTATTAACTTCCGTGGCGATGAAATCACAAGCTCCTTATAAGTCGGTATTGACACATGGATTTACAGTGGATGAAAAAGGCCACAAAATGTCTAAATCCTTAGGAAATGTGGTAGCACCTGAAAAGGTCATACAAAGTTTAGGGGCGGATATTTTACGTTTATGGATTTCCTCGACAGACTATCGCAAAGAAATGGGTGTTTCGGATGAAATTTTAAAACGTACCGCAGAAGCTTACCGACGTATTCGAAATACGATTCGATTTTTATTAGCCAATTTACATGATTTTGACCCTTCGAATGTTGTGTCAACGAGTGACATGTTGTCTTTAGATATTTGGATGTTAGAACGAGCGAAGCTGTTACAACATGAGATTATCGATGCGTATGAGAATTTTCAATTTCATACGATTTATCAGAAATTACAACATTTTTGTATTAGTGATTTAGGTGGATTTTATTTAGATATTATTAAAGATCGTCAATATACTTTACAAAAAAATAGTGTTGCGCGACGTTCTGCGCAAACAGCACTTTTTTATATCGCTGAAGCTATGGTACGTTGGTTAGCGCCTATTTTAAGTTTTACTGCAGAAGAAATTTGGCACTATCTTCCAGGAAAACGCGAAGAAAGCGTATTTTTAAATGAGTGGTATTCATTATCTTTTTCCTTCGCGGAAGATCCGTTACAAACAATTTATCAACAAACTGATCGACAAACTTACTGGAATGAGCTCATACAAATTCGCAATGAAGTTAATAAAGTTATTGAAAAATCACGTATCAGTGGTGAATTAGGCTCTTCACTAGAAGCTGAAGTTGAACTTTATGTCAAAGAAGATTCTCAACTTTATAAAATACTTTCCGCTTTAAAAAAAGAACTTAGATTTGTATTGATAACCTCTGATGCGAAACTGTTGACCAGCAAGGCACCGGAACAGGCTTCATCATTTACTATCAATGCCGAAGAATTAGGAATCAATGTCATTTCTACTGTAGGGAAAAAAACAAAATGTGCTCGTTGTTGGCATCGACGTTCCGATGTAGGAAAAAATCCTGAACATCCAGAGATTTGTTTACGCTGTGTCGAGAATCTTCCCGATGGTAAAGGCGAACAGCGTGTCTATGCTTAAGATCCCATTTTTTTTCCAATCTATTTGATTTATGCAAGCAAGAAAAACTTCACAATTGGCCTGGCTTTGGTTAAGCGCATTTATTATTGTTCTCGATTATATGAGCAAATTATGGATGACGTATTGGTTAGATCAAACTAGCATTATTCCGGTGTTTCCTTGCTTAAACTTTATTTTGACACACAATTTTGGTGCTGCGTTTAGTTTTTTAGGTCAAGCAGATGGATGGCAACGATGGTTTTTTGCCACAATTAGCACGGTTGTTAGTATTTGCTTAGTGCGTTTGCTGTATCGAGGAGGGCTTAACAATTGGATAGCGTGTGCAATTGCATTGATATTAGGGGGAGCAATAGGTAATTTGTATGATCGACTTAGCTTAGGTTACGTCGTAGATTTTATTGATTTTTGTATTGGTTATTGGCATTTTGCTACCTTTAATTTGGCTGATACAGCTATTTCTATTGGTGCCGTTATCTGGATCATTGCTAGTTATAAATCCGGTAAAAAATAATGATAGGGGCTACTAAAAATAGGATTATTAAAAAGCCGCTGGGCGTATTTAGTTTAGCCATGATGAATGTTATTGCTGTTGACAGTTTGCGTTCATTACCAATCGCTGCTCAATTTGGTTATACCTTAATATTTTTTTATTTACTTGCAGCTTTACTATTTTTTATTCCAACGGCGTTAGTGACAGCTGAATTAGCCACTTCCTGGCCAAACACAGGAGGTGCGTATATATGGATCCGTACTGCGTTTGGTATGCGATGGGGTTGGTTTGCGATTTGGTTGCAGTGGATATATAACGTCGTTTGGTATCCCACTATATTGTCTTTTGTAATAGCGGCATTTGTGTATTTAATTGATCCGCAATTAGTACAACATAAAATATATCTGTTAAGTACGATATTAATTATCTGGTGGCTGGTTACCGCTTTAAGTTGCTTAGGATTACGTGTTTCAAGTTGGCTTAGTAGTATCGGAGCTTTAGTAGGTACTTTAATTCCTATGCTTTTTATGATTGTGCTGGCTATTATTTGGATAAAAAGTGCACGTCCGCTAGCGATACATTTTTCTCCGAATTCGTTTTTTCCTAGTCTGAATAATTTTAATAATTTGGCCTTTTTAACGACTATTATCTTTGGTCTGATGGGCTTAGAAATGTCAGCCGTACACGCAGGTGATGTCCGTAATCCACAAAAAGATTTTCCTCGAGCCTTATTTTGGTCGGCAAGTTTAATATTGATAAGTTTGATCTTGGGCTCTTTAGCCATAGCGCTTATTGTTCCAGCAAATCAGCTTAGTATATTGTCTGGTTTAACAGAGGCTTACGTTGCTTTTTTTAATAGTTATCATTTGCCTTTTTTTATACCGGTCATTATTTCTTTAATTATCATTGGAAGTTTGTGCAGTATTTCTACTTGGGTAATAGGCCCTACACGAGGTTTACTGATTGCTACATTTGAGAGCCAAATTCCAGGCTTGCATTGGTTGCTAAGGGTTAATCGTTTTGGTGCGCCCGTTAGCTTATTGCTAGTTCAAGGTGTTCTAGTCTCACTATTAACGAGCCTTTTTATACTAATTCCTAGTGTTAATGAGACCTATTGGTTATTAAGCGTTATGACCGCCCAATTGGCGGTGTTATTTTATATCTTTTTGTTTTTAACCGCGGTCCGATTGAGGTATAAAGAGGCGAGTAAAAGTCGCGCCTATCATATTCCAGGGGGTAATTGGGGAATTTGGATAGTCAGCGGCGCGGGTTTAGTAGGCTGTTTGATTACATTTTTACTCGGATTTTTTCCTCCTAGTGGTATTGAAGTGAGTAATCTATTAAAATTTGATATGATTTTGTTAGGCGGTCTTTTGTTATTTTGTTTGCCCGCTATTATCTGTACCAGATGCGGTGCCTTAAAGAATGAGAATAATAATCAAATTAGTTAATAGTAGAAGAGCTTGCTTATGATAAGCGCATTGGAAATCCATGGCGTACCTATCGAATGTATTAATCAAGCGGCGATAACTTACCATGTTCCAGCTACTTTAATTCTTTCCGTTTTAGCGGTAGAAAATGGCAGGAAAGGATCGGCTTTACCGAATAGAAATGGGACTTTCGATTATGGTCCTATGCAAATTAATTCAATTTGGTTATCGAAAATTCGACCGTATGGTTATAATCAATATCAATTGCAATATGATCCTTGTATCAATGTCAATGTCGGCACTTGGATATTAAGCCAACAAATAGCAAATGACGCTTCAAGTCCTTGGCGAGGAGTAGGCAGTTATCACTCACATTCCAATCGATTGAACCATGATTATCAAATCAAAGTTTCTGAAGTATATCGGCTATTGACTAATTATACTCACAATAATTGAGTTTTTGGCAAGTGCTGCGAAGAGGGATTGTGAGTTGGCAACAACACAGACAAGAATTCAAATGGCAAAATATACTTATCTCATCCCAGTGACTCGATATTACTTGTGGCTTAAGATTTAAATTTTTAATCTTAGATTAAAATCGATATGCAAAAGTTTTTCTATTTCTGTTTTTTGCTAAATAACCTAATCAAAGAAAAGATCAAAAAAAAAATAATCAAATTAGACAATGAACATTTAGCTGTCGGTTTAATTTCAATAGTAGGCTTAGGTTTATTACTTCCTTTACTTATTATTGCACCAGGTCTATTTGAATCAGAATGGTTTTTAAATTTCATAACAGTACCAGCTGAATATGGAAGTTTCATGGCTGATGCTGCCTATTTAGGACGATTATGGAATTTGTGTACTGCGCGTCCTTACGCAAATGGTAAACAGACAAAAATTAGAAATTTTCTTAGCCATGAAGTTGTTTTAAATCGACAGATAGGCTACGCCGAAAAATTATTTACTCCTATTGGCATGTTGCTAGGTGTTAGCCTAGGAATTTTTTGTGTTTCTTTCCATGCGATTATTCCTTTTTTGGGTGTATTTTCCTATTTCGCGTATATTTTATTTATTTTAGGTTATGCTTGTCTTTTAGGAGGCTTGTTTAATCGCGTGGCTAGTTCGTTTGATGGGGCGCGCTTAAAACAGGAAAAAATCTCGATCTTTATAGGGGTCAGTTTGGGTTTAGTGATTGCTTTAAGTTTATTCACTGTATTAATGATGACTGGAAGTATTCCCTTTGTTGTAGTATTAGGCATTAGCAAACCTTTCATCGATCTTTTAATATTACATAAATTTCTTTTTGTGCTTCCCTTCATACTAAGTTTTACGAGTGTAACAACCTCTTGTTTTGATTATCTTGCCAAAGCCTATTGTTTTTTCATATATTTATGCGGTACCCAAGATGAATCTGTCAATGCACGAATAGCATCAAGGTATTATGAATATAAATGTGCTTTTTTGGGTATTAGTTTTGGCTGTTTGTTAGCTTTAGGTATTACGCTAGGTTTATGTTTAGCAGGAAGTTTAATTGCCACGCCCATTGCCATAGCCGCTACGATTTTTACTACAATTATTATTTGTAATAACGTCTTAGCAGCACTTTTTTCAAGATTAGGACGTTTAATTGATGGATTTAAACATGTTTCTGCTATCACCCAAGAAAAGGAATTTTGCCAAAAAGAGCTTTCACAAATAAATGAATTTAAATATGACGTTAAAAATTTTACTTCAAAAAGAGCATTTTCTTCACTTTCTTTACCTTTAACATTTAGCGCTTTAGTTAAGGATCAAAATGATGATCAACAAAGCTTTCAATTAAAACGCACACAAAGTAGTCCTACTTTTTTTTCTTATAATCAAAAACAGGAAACGGATGCTGATAATGGGCTGTTTTACAATCATACTTTATCTGACTCGATCTTTATCAAGTTTAATGGCTTAAGGTTTGCTACTTAGGATAGTTCATGCTAAGGCACATAAGATGCCAGTTCACATCTTGAAGTGCAATGGGTATAGTTACCCACTAACCATCATTTCTTATTGATAACTTGTTTTTATGCGCGTTTTAATCATAAAAATGTCCTCAATGGGCGATATTATTCATACATTACCCGCAGTTACGGATGCGGACCGGTCTATTTCGAATATTCAATTTGATTGGGTAATGGAAGAGGCTTTTATAGAAATTCCTAAGTGGCATAAGCAAGTTCAACAAATCATTCCCATAGCACTACGGCGATGGCGAAAAAATATCTGGCAAGCGGCTCAAAATGGAGAAATAAAACAATTTTATAAACAATTACGTGCTGAGCAATACGATGTTGTTTTAGATGCACAAGGATCTATCAAAAGCGCGATTACTACGCGTTTAAGTCGAGGTTGTCGCCTAGGTATGGATAAGCATTCAGTTCGAGAAAGTTTAGCTTATCTAGCCTATCAGCAAACTTTTTCTGTGTCCTGGCAGCAACACGCTATTAACCGTTTACGTCTATTATTCGCTAAAGCCTTAAAATATTCTTTACCAGAAACGCTACCTGATTATGGTATTAATAAAGAAAATTTAAGCCAAGTTAAAATAGAATTACCAAAAGATTATCTGTTATTTATACCCAATACCAGTTGTTCAAGTAAACACTGGCCTAATCATTCT
>JBARFJ010000004.1:0-59007 GCA_049797115.1 Candidatus Aquirickettsiella sp.
GCAAAATAATGTAACAAAGCTCATTAAACAAGCTAAACTTAACAATAATTTCGTCCACCATGGCCAAGATAAAAGATACAAGCAGGCAATAGCGCCACCATGCACCACTAAAAGTAAAACTGCTAAATAATAAGAGGATTTTAAACGATAAAAATTAGCGGCCACAACTTATCCGTTCCATCAAAGTCTGCATCTCTCCATTTTCTATAGGTTGGCGCTTAATTAAATAACCATAAAGCTCGTGATCCGAGTAAGTTAATAATTGCTCAAATAACTTTTGATCATCAGAAGTTAAATTTAAATAATTTTTATCTAAAAAAGCCAGTAAAATGAGATCTAATTCGAGCATTCCACGTCGACATTGCCATCGTAAACGTTGTAGTTTTTCTTGCAAATTCTTCATATTTAAGAAGTTATACTCTCTGTCAAAAAGCAAAAATTAGTTCACTAGAATATCACGAATTTGCCGCTGGCTACTATCGCCCATAATGGCATAACCTGCTGCATGAGGAAGTTTATCCTGATATATTTGCAAAAAATGGTCGAGATAATCGGGATTAAAAAAAATACTTTTCACGCCTAAGCTCGATAAAGTCACATAATTGCCACGTAGGCCTAAAGGCGTTTTCTTCAAAAAAAGTAATTCTAATTCTGAATATAAAGGATCAGACGCTTGTATCGTATTTTTGTTAGTTTTTTCAACTAAAGCAAAAATATCACGGGTTTCAAGAATATCATCACGATGTTCTTCCGCCGATGTCGTTGGATGGATCACTAAAAATCCAGAGTCTTTAGCCAAAAAAGTAGCGTAATCTTTATTACTTTTAATGCTCAGATCCAATACCAAAGCTCGAGTTAACGTCCGAGATCCCATAAAAAACACTTCTTCACTCGGAAAAAACCGCGTCAATAAGATGTAAGCCAGACTCGCTATAGCAACCAATAAAACGGCTATCAGAACTTTCAAGCTAGTCAGTTTGGTCATTTGCTTCCTGCCTTATCAAAAAGTAATGTGCTCACAGCAATTGGATTTTTTGAAAGTGACTCCGTGTAGTAAGCAACCGGAGTGTATGAGTATACATGAGGATTGCGAATTGAGCGGCAACACAGACAAAAATTTAAGTGCGAAGAGTATACAAGTTAATGAATTATTTAGCGGGCCTATATCGTTCATCATGTTTTGCTAGTACTTGTTTGGCTTGCATAATCCCTGCTTGGTCCAAACTCCCTTCAATAACCACAGATTGCCCTTCACGGAATAAATCTGGTAATAACCCCCGATACTCAACCAGAACATTATGAGATGCGTCACTCACTACAAAAGAAACTAACCATTGTTGCTCATTCTGTTTCACTGTGCCTTTTTTAACTTGACCACCTAAACGAAAAAGTCGTCCTGGTGTTAAGTGTCGCTCAGCCAGTTGCGTAGGAGTATAAAACAAATTTATGTTTTGTTTTAATGCATAAAGAGATAAAGCAATAACTAAACTAGCCACCAATAACATCAGCAAAACGAAATTTAAACGTTTTTTTTGCAGCGCATTCATTGCATTTTTTTATCCTTAATTTTACAGAAGTTTCACGAATTGAATTAAATAGTAGTAAAAATAGTATAAAAAACACCGTCTTGGCGAGCGAATATAGATTGCCACGCACCTTCGGTGCTCGCAATGACGAGTAATATTTTACGCGCTGGCAATGACGTTAATCCTTACCAGAAAAGAATAACTAATTATCATTAACCCATTCATTGACTTGTAATGCTGCAAAAACTTCATTTAATTGTTGAGTAACACGTAAAAAAGTCGTACGTTTGGAAAGTTCTTTCAAACGCTGCGCACCCACATAAGTACAGGTAGAACGCAATCCACCCAAAATATCAAGTACCGTATTTTCTACTTTACCTCGATAAGGAACGTTCACAGAACGACCTTCACTCGCACGATAAGCATTCATCTTGCCATGATGTTTATGCATCGCCTCACTCGAGCTCATTCCATAAAACCGCATAAAGCATTGGCCATTTTCCTCTACTTTTTCGCCAGCGCATTCTTCATGACCAGCCAACATGCCACCTAGCATAACAAAGTCTGCCCCTGCAGCAAAAGCCTTAGCAACATCTCCCGGTGAAACACAACCACCATCTGCACACAAATGTCCACCTAAACCATGGACAGCATCTGCACATTCAATGATAGCGGACAATTGCGGATAACCCACACCCGTTTTCAAACGGGTAGTACAAACCGATCCTGGGCCAATACCTACTTTAACAATATCGGCTCCTGCTAGCACCAATTCTTCGGCCATTTCAGCGGTAACGACGTTACCGGCAATGATAGTTTTTTTAGGGTATTTTTTGCGTAAGGTACGGATACTGTCAACAAAACGTTGCGTATAACCATTAGCCACATCAATACAAATAAAAGGGCTCGGTGCACTTTTAATAATTTTTGCCAGCATATCGGCATCTTCTGTTTTAATTCCGGTCGTTGGAAAACAGTAAGCGGTAAGCTTGGGATGTTGATTATAAAATTTCTTCCAGTCACTTAAGCTTGCAAACTTATCAATCGCGGTAAGTAATTTATGACGCGCTAAACTTTTCGCCATAGCAAACGTACCAGTATGATCCATATTCGAAGCAATAATAGGTATACCTTTCCATGAAAATCGTGAATGCTTAAACTTATATTCGCGGGTTAAATCCACATCTGCACGTGTTTGCAAAGTGCTACGCTTCGGGCGGATTAATACGTCTTTAAAATCTAATCTTATTTCTTGCTCGATACGCATAATGACCTCATGATTTTAATGCTTGTTCGCTGCGACAATACATAAACCTTACTCGCTTCAAAAGTGCCTATGTTATCATATCAGCATGAAAAAACCCTTAGTCTTAGTTGATGGCACTTCTTATCTTTATCGTGCCTTTCATGCGCTCCCACCTTTAAGTAATTCTCGAGGAGAACCTACCGGTGCAGTTTATGGTGTCATTAATATGCTACGCAAATTAATTAAAGATACTAACCCAGAATATATGGTCGTCGTTTTCGATGCTAAAGGTAAAACCTTCCGCGAAGAATTATATACAGAATATAAAGCGCATCGCCCTACTATGCCCGATGATTTACAACGGCAAATAGAACCTCTGTATACTATCGTGCGGGACTTAGGCTTGCCACTCATCATCCATCCAGGTGTTGAAGCCGACGATGTCATCGGCACATTAGCGGCTAAAGCAGTACAGCAACATCTACCGGTTTTAATTTCCACTGGCGATAAAGACTTTGCTCAATTAGTCTGTGAACAGATCACTTTAGTGAATACTATGACGAACACTCGCCTAGACCGTCAAGGTGTCATTGATAAATTTGGCGTCACTCCAGAACAAATAACCGATTACTTAAGTTTGATTGGTGATACGGTTGATAATGTACCTGGAATCCCTAATGTAGGACCAAAAACTGCAGAAAAATGGCTAAAACATTATGGAAATCTCGAATCATTGATAAAAAATGCGGATGAAATAAAGGGTAAAGTAGGAGAAAATCTTAAAGCACATCTCGATAAACTTCCTTTGTCTCGCCAATTAGTCACGATTAAAAAAGATGTCGACCTCGAATTTGACTTGGAAAAATTTCGGCCTAAAGTACCTGATACAGCAGCATTAATGGATAGCTATAAAAAATTAGAATTCAAAGGATGGATCAGGGAGTTAGAAAAAAAGTTGGCCTCAGACAGCCAAATCAGCGATAAACATCAAAATATATCAACATCTTATACATTAATTCTAGATGAAAAAACTTTTCAACCCTTCTTGAAACAATTAATTGAAGCAAAAATCTGGGCATTTGATACTGAAACCACAAGTTTAGACGTCATGCAAGCTGAACTGGTCGGCCTTTCTTTTGCTATTAAGTGTAAAAAACCCGTTTATATTCCTTTAGCGCATGATTATTCAGGCGCTCCCAAACAACTCAATAGAAACTGGGTTCTACAGCAATTAAAACCTGTATTTGAAGATCCTAAGCAACTAAAAATAGGCCATAACTTAAAATATGACATGGGCGTTTTGGCAAATTATGACATTCAATTGCAAGGAATCAGCTTTGATACCATGCTAGAGTCTTATTTACTGGACAGCGCGAGTAATTCTCATAGTCTCGATAGCGCGGCAATAAAACATCTCGATCATAAAACCATACGTTTTGAAGAAATTGCTGGCAAGGGAGCTAAACAAAAAACTTTTAACCAAATCGATATCCAAGCAGCCGGGCCTTATGCCGCTGAAGATGCTAATATTACTTTACGTTTACATGAAATACTTAAGCCACAACTAGACGCACTCCCAGGTTTATCTGAAGTTTTCACGCATATTGAAATGCCATTAGTCCCGGTGCTATCCCACATCGAACGTCATGGTGTACTAGTCGATGCACAATTATTGCAAAAACAAAGTCGTTCTATTGCTAAACGCTTATTAAAACTTGAAGAAGAAGCCTATCAATTGGCCGGTAAAACTTTTAACTTAGGATCCCCAAAACAACTGCAAACCGTATTATTTGTTGAACAAGGTTTACCCATTTTAGAAAAAACACCCAAAGGTCAAGCATCCACCTCTGAGAGTGTTTTGCAAGCGCTGGCCAGAAAATTTCCCTTGGCAAAAGTTATTTTAAAACATCGAAGTTTAAGTAAATTAAAATCAACCTATACAGATAAACTTCCGCTACAAATTAATCCAAAAACCGGCCGTATCCATACTTCTTACCACCAAGCGGCCGTCGTTACAGGACGACTCTCTTCATCTGATCCTAATCTACAAAATATTCCTGCTCGCACTAAAGAAGGCAGAAAAATTCGCCAAGCTTTTATTGCTCCATCCGGTTATAAAATCATTGCAGCGGATTATTCTCAGATCGAATTACGTATCGTTGCCCACTTTTCACAAGACCAAGGTTTGTTGGATGCGTTTGCTCAAGGTCTTGATATTCACCAAGCCACCGCCGCAGAAGTTTTAAACATTCCCTTAAGTCAAGTCTCGCATGAACAACGTCGTAGCGCTAAAGCAGTTAATTTTGGGCTCATTTATGGGATGTCTGCCTTTGGCTTAGCCAGACAATTAGGCATCTCACGTGAAGAAGCTAAAAATTATATCGATCGCTATTTTATGCGTTACCCTGGTGTTAGAGAATATATGGAACGCACACGCCAACAAGCTCATGAACATGCTTATGTCACCACATTATTTGGACGGCGTCTAAATTTAGCCAACATTAATTCGAGTGACCCATTACAACGTCGTGCCAGCGAACGTGCTGCAATCAATGCTCCTTTACAAGGTAGCGCAGCCGATATCATAAAAAAAGCGATGATCACTATCGATCGTGCGTTAGTCGAATCTGGTCTTAAAGCACATATGATTATGCAAGTTCATGATGAATTGGTATTTGAAGTCGCCGATGCGGATCTAAATTCAACAAAGCAACTGATTGAAGACTTAATGGTCAACACTACACCGCTGTCCGTTCCACTTCTGGTCGATATTCAGATAGGGTCGAATTGGGACAAAGCACTTTAGCTTAAGATCGTCATTCGCATCTATACTCACAGCAACGGGATTTTTGGCAAGTGCCGCGAAAAGGATTGCGAGTTGAATGACAACGCAGACAAAAATTTAAGCGCGAAGCGTATAAATTTACCATATATTACCTATTAGGTATAAAGCCCTAAGCTAAGATAAAAAAGCCGAGATTCATTTTTTATCACTATTTTTGCGCTATTAGCGTATTTTGTAAGGCTCACGGATGGTTAGATTACAGATATCAATTCTCCCTGACTTCTTAGAGACTAGACAAACTCTTAACGTTCAGGGCTATGCCCTATGCATTTCCCATGCTAAACTTACTGCGCTTGGTTATAAGCTAAATAAATTTAAGGCCAAGGCTTTTTGAGATTATATTTATATTTAAAATTTGCATGGAGAAGCTAATTATGTCTAAAGGGCAACTACAAGATCCTTTTCTAAACGCATTGCGTAAAGATAAAGTTCCTGTTTCAATCTATCTTGTTAACGGGATTAAACTTCAGGGTTTAGTAGAATCATTTGATCAGTTCGTAGTGTTATTAAAAAACTCAGTTAGCCAGATGGTCTACAAACATGCTATTTCAACAGTCGTTCCAGCAAAGAATGTTAAATTAGCGAATATTGATGAATGTAATGATCAACAAAATAGTAATATGCCAGTCGAGGAACTAGAAATCAGTAATGCTTGAACGTCCCCAAAGCGGTGAGCTAGCGCTATTAGTCCATATTTATTTTAAAAAATATGAACCCGAAGAAATAATAAAAGAATTTCAGGAGCTAGCTCTAGCAGCGGGTGCTCAATCGATGACGCTTATCACGGGGCGGCAACGTAAAGTACAGGTAAAATATTTCGTTGGCTTGGGTAAACTTGAAGAAATTTACACCGCTTCAATTGCACATCGAGCACAATTAATTCTATTTAATCACGATCTAAGCCCCGCTCAGGAACGTAATTTAGAGCAAAAATTACATTGTCGAGTATTAGGGCGTACTGGATTAATTCTAGATATTTTTGCACAACGTGCACGTACCTTTGAAGGGAAATTGCAGGTTAAGCTTGCTCAACTAGAGCATCTCTCGACGCGACTTATCCGTGGCTGGACTCACTTAGAAAGACAACGCGGTGGCATTGGCTTACGCGGTCCCGGTGAAACGCAACTAGAAACCGATAAACGTTTAATTCGACAACAAATTAAAATTATTAAAAAACGTTTAGAAAAAGTTCGCGCGCAACGTGCACAAAGTCAACGTGCAAGAAGAAAATCCCAGTTACCCCATATTTCCTTAGTCGGGTATACCAATACAGGGAAATCGACGCTATTTAATCGTTTAACCAAAGCCGGAGCTTTTGTTGCAAATCAGCCTTTTGCCACGTTAGATCCAAGTATCCGCCGTATGTCCCTTAATGACGGACAAATCGCTATTTTAGCTGATACAGTAGGCTTTATACGTCAATTACCTCATCATCTCGTCGTGGCTTTTCGAGCAACTTTAGAGGAAACACAACAAGCCGATCTTTTATTGCATGTAGTAGATGCCACCAATACTGAGAAGAATGAATGTAATCAAGCGGTCAATAACGTTTTAAAACAAATGCACACCGATCATATTACTCAAATGGTAATCGTCAATAAAATCGATTTACTAGAAGATACGCCACCACGTTTAGAACGCAATGCCGCAGGATTACCTACTAAAGTTTGGTTATCTGCTCAATCTGGCATAGGTATTGACTTATTACGACAGGCAATCATCGAAAAAATGTCTTGCTTATCAAGAATCCAATGAAAAATCTTATGTACTAAACCAGCACCCACTCGCTGGCCAATTGAATCTTTTACCTGGCCATAACGACTCATTACTGAATTAATAGTTGCGAGAATGGCTCAGCATGCATAAAATGCTCCTCTAAGCGCAAGACACATAAAAAAATCATCGTCATGGCGAGGCGAATGTAGATTGCCGCACACCTTCGGGTGCTCACAATGACGATAAATACTCTAGTTGTTCGCAATGACGAGTAAATTTCACCAAAAGTGTAAGGTATTTAACACCTCCGCATTAAAAAAAGGTAAACTGTATTAAAGACATAGATTTTGAGAAAACTTAAAAAGCTAACAATTGGAGCATACTATGCCCTGGAACGAACCGGGTGATCCCAGCAAAAACAAAGATCCGTGGACAGGACGACCCAAACAGACTCCTCCTGATCTTGAAGCATTTCTGCGTGAATTATATAAAAAAATCGTCGCCTTATTTAAGTTAAGAATTTTAAATAAGAAATCGGCGCTTGCTCGCCCTTTTTTACCCACAAAACTTAATGCGAAGGCCATGGGCCTGATTTCGATCTTCTGCTTACTCGCATGGCTTGCGCTCGGCTTTTTTAAGGTTAATATCGATGAATCGGCCGTAATTACTCGTTTTGGAGCCTATAGCACAACCGTAGCTTCTGGCTATCACTGGATCCTAAAACCATTTCAACACGTTACAATAATCAATTCCGGAAAAGTAGCTAAACTTTCCACTACGGTTAAATTATTAACACGCGATGAAAATAAAATTGCTGTCGATGTCAATATTAATTATTCTATTGTTAATCCACGCAACTATCTTTTTGCTGCGGCCCACCCTTTACTCAACCTGCAAGAAACTCTACATAGCGTAGTCAATCAGGTACTCAGCCAGTTTACTTTAAACCAACTGCTAAGCATTTCACATTTTGCACTCGCAGAACGCTTACAAAAACAACTGAATACATCACAATTACAACAAACCGGATTAGCTATCAAAAATATTGAAATAGTATCTATTCAAATTCCAGAGCAGCTACAAGCCTCTTTTACCGATGCCGCTAATGCCAAAAATGATAAACAACAACTAGAAAAGCTAGCTAATGTTTATGCTAGTCAAGTGGAACCACGTGCTCAAGCACTCGCACAACGACTTATAGCGGATGCCAAAGTTTACCAACAAGAGATGGTATTAAAAGCTAAAACAGATAGCATTCGCTTTTTAGCATTACTACCCGCTTATGAAGCTTCTCCTTCATTAACACAAAAACGACTTTATTTAGCCGCCTTGCAAACGATGATGGCTCACAGCAATAAAGGGATTGTAGCTAATAATGAAAATCCCATTTTTTCCTTACAATCCAAGATGATACCTGCTGTGAACCCAGAAAAAACAAGCATTTCGGCTAGCAACAATAAAAAAGAAAATATTGTTAACGAATCGAATAATAAAACTAATAATACTATCCCCAGTAGTTATAATATTTCCGGAGGATATGAATGATTATTCTAAGAAAAAAAATTCATTTACTCTTAGGCTTTTTAGTCTGTTTAATATTTATTCTTTATCAAAGCGCTACTATCATACCCGAAGGTTATAGCGGTTTAATATTGTCTGCAGGAAAGCTCAACAACAATCCACAAGAGAAAAATTTAGTTCTAAAACCTGGTTTACATTTTATTATCCCTTTTTTGATGCGACCCATATTGTTTGATGACCGTTTACAAACACTGTTCTTTAGTGAAGCCAGTGATACAAATAATTCACAAGATAAACCCGTCAACATCGATTATTATGCAAATTGGCGCATCAGTGATCCCGTACGTTACTATGAACAAACAAAAAATAATTTACAACAAATTAAATTATTAATCAGTCAGAAGCTAAGTACTTTATTTAACGATAACGATACGCATTTGTCTTTTAGTCAACTCATCCTACATGGATCATCTGCACAAATAGATTCTGTTTTATCTACTGTTAATAAACCACTCAAAACAGCTGGCATTACACTTATCGCTATTGGGTTTAAGCAATTACATTTATCTGCTGATGTCAATACGCAATTGTTAAACAATATGAGTAATGAACAAGAAAATATTGCTATTGCGCAGCGTGCCGAAGGCAAAGCCAAAGCCGAATTGATTCGTGCCCATGCTGATAGTTCAGTTAGCTTAATTTTGGCCAAGGCAAAAATAGAAGCGGCAAAAATTCGTGCGCAAGGGGATGCCGAGGCTGCAAAAATATATAAGCAAGCATATAATAAAAATCCAGAATTTGCTGCTTTTTATCTCAATCTTAAGCCTATCAACAGGGATTTAATCAATCCTCAATGAATAATTTTTTGTTATTTAATACAAAAGATGGACACTTTAAAACTAGAAAAAACCCATTCGAATAAAAGCATACTTAAATTAACCAACTAAATCTTATGACAAAAACTATCATCATTATTGGATGCCAATGGGGCGACGAAGGCAAAGGTAAAATTGTAGACTTACTCACACAACACGTTAAAGCCGTGGTACGTTTTCAAGGCGGGCATAATGCCGGGCATACTTTAGTAATCCAAGGCAAAAAAACTATTTTACGTTTAATCCCATCTGGAATTTTACATACTGGTGTAGAATGTTTAATTGGGAATGGCGTAGTCATTTCTCCAGAAGCCTTGATCAAAGAAATGGAAGAATTAGAACAGCAAGGCATCCCTGCACGCCAACGCCTAAAACTCAGCGCGACCTGCCCTATTATCCTACCCACACACATTGCGCTCGATGAAGCACGCGAAAAAAGCGGAAAAAATGCCATCGGTACCACAAAACGTGGCATAGGACCTGCCTATGAAGATAAGGTCGCACGACGCGGTTTACGACTGTGTGATTTTTTTAATCCACAGCAATTCGCTGAAAAATTAAAAACCCTCTTCCATTATCATAATTTTATACTTGAACATTATTATCAAGCACCGACCATCGATTACGAAAAAGCCTGTACTTATTTATTAACATTAGGCAAACAACTAGTTCCCTTAATTACCGATATTCCTGCACTTTTAGCAGAATATCATAAAGAAGGAAAACCATTATTATTTGAAGGTGCACAAGGTACATTTTTAGATATCGATCAAGGCACTTATCCCTATGTCACTTCATCGAATACCATATCTGGTTCTGCAGCCACAGGAAGTGGTTTAGGAATCCGCTGTTTTGATTATGTATTAGGGGTCAGCAAAGCATATAGCACGCGTGTTGGTAATGGAGTTTTTCCAACCGAGCTACTCGATCAAGACGGCGTTACTCTCAGAGATCGCGGAAATGAATATGGCAGCGTCACCAAACGTCCACGTCGTTGTGGCTGGTTAGATACGATTTTATTGCGCCGAGCCATCCAATTGAACAGTGTATCGGGACTTTGTCTAACTAAGCTTGATGTATTAGACACGCTGCCAACTATTAAAATTTGCACGGCTTATCGATTAGGATCACAGGTATTAACTGATTTACCTTTAAATCCAGAAGATCTCAGCCAATGTATCCCGATGTACGAAGAACTCCCAGGATGGCAAACACCGACAACACCGATTAAAGAATTTGCCAAACTGCCGAAAAATGCGCAAGCTTATTTACGTCGTATTGAAGAGTTAGTTGGCGTACCGATAGTGATTATTTCTACCGGCGCCGACAGAGATGAAACTATCGTTTTGGAGAAAATTTTTTAAATTTCCAAAAAAAGTGGTGAATTAGTAACTTTTAGGAATTCCCATGGAAGGCAAGCTAAACGTTCTTATATGCTATGGTTTAATTGGCCTAATCATTGCTTTGTGGCCAATTTTAATAAAAGAAAAAGCTAACTCGATAAACTTCCAATGTGAAACATCTATTCAATCCTCTGGGTGGCTGTGGAAATTTTCATGCTTCTTGGTTGCTTTTCTTGGTGTATTTTTTATCACAGGCCAAACTATTCCCCGCTTAATTTTAAGTTTCGTACTAATAGTTTTGATGTTAGCTTTAAGCATCCGAAAATTTGATATAGATATCCTATTTTCCACCTTTCTAGCACTATGCGTATCAACCACATTGCTATGGTGGCATAGACATGGACATACATTAAACATTAGTGGTTTTTCGATAGCTGCTATTTGTTTTTTTACATTTCTTTTTACTCAGCTATATAAGCTACGCTCTAATCCCTCCATAAAAATAACGAGTTTCACTAAGTGGCTAATCACTTATATGCTATTTGCTGGTCTATTGAGCTTTTCTACGGGAATCTTTTCCAATCATGATTTAATTAAAACACTCTGGCATCATTGGAGTGCTTATATAGGGCCAGCAGAATTACTTTTATCTGGAGCGGCCATATTTCATGACTTCCCAGCACAATATGGGCTTGGACCTACCTTTCTAATTGCTAGCGTCTGCAAGCATGATTGTTGGCAAGGTATGTATTATATAACTAGCCTTACCACATGGTTATTTTCCTTATGTATTGCAAGTTTGGCCTTTGCTTTAACGCCTAATCGTTGGCCTGAACGTTTTATTACTCTATCCCTTTGTTTAGCAACCTGTTTTTTTTGGACTGCTTATCCTCCCTTAACGGGTTCCCCGCTTGAGACACCCTCGGTCAGTGGCCTCCGCTTTCTCCCTGTTATTCTTCTAGTGACTTATCTATTTTTTGTCACGCACATTGAACATTCAAAAATTAAAAGCATCGTTGCACATTCGTTATGGGGATTGGGAACACTTTGGTCACCCGAATCAGCCTTTTATGTTACCAGTGTATGGTGGCCTTATTATATTTTTATTCATCGTGCACACGGAAACATTTCATTACGCATCAAGGCCCTTATCAAGGCCACAATCCAATTACTTTTAATTGTTATAAGTTTGATAGTTATTTTTAATGTTATATTTCATATTATCTATGGCAAGGGACCCACGCTGTATGCTTTCCTTGCCTATGCACTTAATCCTCCAGGCAGTTTACCAGTCAATCCATATGGTGGGATATGCTACTTTCTTTTAGTAGCAAGCATTGGATTAATCAGTTGGTTTAACTTATGGTATAGATTAGGCGATAGCTTTGAATTTCGCTCAGGGTTTTTAATCATACTTTTGTGTTATAGTGTTTTTTCTTATTTTCTAGGTCGTAGTCACGATAATACTTTTCTAAATATTTCACCTTTTATTCTATTAGTTTTACTCTATACACTCTCTATCACGCATAAAAAATATTTACATAGAATAGGTGTTATTTGTCTGATGGGATTTCTTGGCTGGCTTCCAGCTTTTGGTTGGGAAGCCTGGTATGATAATATCAGCCAAGCTAGATTATTTTCTTTTAATCCAAAATTACTTCGTGATTATATAGCTTCTTCTGGTCCTAACACCCTTACGGAAGCATCTGATCAGGATACAAAGCTTAATTTACATTCTAGTTTTCCAAAAGAGGCCTGGACTGCCATTAATTTTCTTCAGCGTTATAAAGAACCTATGACTGTGCTTAATTCAACGTTTAGTTTGATGAGTTCCAGTGTTTGGAGTGCCATTCATGGTCCTGCCAATTATTTATTTATTCCTCCTCAACATAGACGAGAGTTTCTACAAGCTACTGCAAAAACACTCCATCGCTCTGGTTGGCTGATTGTTGAAAAAAATTCTCTACCGGAAGTATTTTTGAAAGATTTTGATTTTGCCTATCAACGCACCCATTATTTTGATTTTGGAAACTATTATGCCATTCGTTTTATTCCAAAAAAATTTATAGTTTAAACATTTAGTAAAAAATTTTATTATTATTTCAATTTTTAAAGGATTAAATTTAATGACCATCAAAGAGCAATTAAAACCCATTCCAGTCACCTCACCCGCAGACAATCCTATTCTTTTCTATATCCGTTGTTTATTTGATTTACAACTCAAAACTATTGTCGATTTTCTACGACCTAAACTAGCAACTATCTCTAATACGGTTCTTGATATTGGCGCAGGAAATTCTCCTTGGAAAAGTTTTTTAGGTAAGGAGGTTAGCTACGTTGGTTTAGACACTAAAGCCGCTAAGGATTTCAATATGGAAAAAAATAAAGAAATTATTTATTATTCGGGAGAAATTTTTCCCTTTGCTGAAAATAAGTTCAGTCATGCACTTTGTATAGAAGTTTTAGAACATATTTTTGATACAGAAAATTTTTTAAGTGAAATATTCAGATGTTTAGAGCCTAATGGTCAACTGATATTAACCGTACCTTGGTCAGCTCGTAGACATCATCTGCCTCATGATTACTTTCGTTTTACGCCAGAAGCTCTCGTTCAACTTTTCACAAAAAAAGGTTTTACAGATATCAGCATAGAAACCAGAGGTAATGATTTTGCAGTAATTTTTAATAAAACTTTATGTGTAATTCAGAGTATGTTTTTACCCAAAAATAAAATGCTTATGTTTTTAACGCTTCCTATTGGATTAATACTTATGCCAAATTTATTACTATTTTTTATTCTTGCTCACCTGACGATAAAATTAAAAATAAAATCACATTTTGATCCTTTAGGATTTTCGTTAACAGCTATAAAACCTGTTAATGTTTCAAGCTCACCCAATAGATAAGAGATTTTTTATGTCATCTAATCGTTCTTGTCCGGTTTGTAAAACTTCCAGTAAAGATGCTGTACTTTTCCAAAAAGAAAATATTGATGAGAAGCGAATTTCTGGATTCAGTTATGCCTCTCGTAAAGAACCAGAATTTATGTGTCATCGTTTGCTTCGCTGCAGACTCTGCGATTTAGTATACGCCAGCAATCCTCCTGAAGAAAATCATTTAGCTAATGCTTATCATGTTTCTGAGTATGATAGCGCAGAAGAAGCTGATGACGCTGCATTAGCTTATATTAAAACCATACGGCCCATCCTAAAAAATTTAAAAGCTAAAAAGAAAGTCCTTGAAATTGGTTCTGGAACAGGAATATTTCTTGAATTATTAAAAGATCAAGGTTTTGAAGAATTAATTGGTATTGAACCTTCTTCAGCTGCTATTGAAGCTGCGCCTGCGCACCGTCAACTTTGGTTACGCAAAGAAATTTTTAAAGAAGAAAATTTTAATCCTGCTTCATTTGATCTCATCTGTTGCTTTATGACCATGGAGCATGTACACAATCCATTGATAATAGCACAAGCAGCCCAACGGTTATTAAAATCAAATGGAGTTTTTGTTACGGTAACGCATGATTACTATAGTTTAATAAATCGTATGCTTGGTAAGAAGTCTCCCATAATCGATATTGAACATATGCAATTATTTTCAGAAAAAAGTATTCGTAAACTTTTTAAGTATTCTAATTTCAATAACATTTATTCCCAAGCATTTATCAATCGATATTCTTTTAGTTATTGGTTACGCCTTGCCCCTCTTCCATCTGCTATAAAAAAGCCATTAAAATGGTTAAGTTGCTTAATTGGCATTGATAAAATTAAAATTGGACTCAATGTCGGTAATCGAATAACAGTAGGATATAAACTATAATAAAAAATTAAGCCCCGATTAAACTTCTAGTTTTGCAACGATAGATAAATCACTCAAAATAGATTCTAATAAATTTTCTGCATTTAATCCAAAAGAACTACGCAGATAGGTTTGATCGCCCACTAGATGCATGACCTTTTCATCGATAGCATAAGTGTAAATATAGGGACAATCTGGACCTAAACTTGCCGCTAAACTGGTAACCAAACTATTCATTCCACCAAACTGAGCATGCTCTTCAATAAGAAAAACATGTCGACTATGTCGAAGTAAATTCAAGCAGTTGCTGGTTGGAAAGGGTTTTAGTAAAGGGTTGGAAAATACACCCACATTCAGATTATAATTCTCTTTTAAAAGAAGCTTTGCTTTTATAACTTCAGCGAGTATCGTCCCGTGACAAATAATATTAATATTGGAAAATATTTCACTTTTGAAACTTCCTTCAATATCAAAATCATCGGAATGAATAAGTGATTCTCCACCCTTAGATAATCTAAGATAACCTGGACCAGAATTTTTTTTTATATAGCTCATACAAGCTTCTAATTCAAAATTATCGGCAGGGCTTAATACACTCATTTTTGGCATAGGCAACATAACAGCCAGATCTTCTATACCCAAATGAGTATAACCATTGAGCCCATAGGCTAAACCCGCACCTACAATCGTAATTATCACATTGGCGTTGTGGTAACAAACATCATTTCTAATTTGCTCGAGGCAACGAATAGTCCCAAAATTGACAATACTATAAACAAAAACTTTTTTACCCATTAATGATAAGCCCGCTGCGATTCCAATCATATTTTGTTCAGCTATACCCACATTAATAAATCGTTTAGGAAATGCTTGTGCAAAAGGTTCCAGTACTGAAAAACCAAGATCAGCGGTTAATAAATAAATACTTTCATCTTCTTCTGCCCATGCAGATAAAAGCTGAATAAATCGATTTCTCATAGTGACAGTTCTTGGTGTGCTTGATTATACTGAGTTTCATCAGGCGATCGATAATGCCAAATCAGGTTATTTTCCATAAAACTAACACCTTTACCCTTAATGGTGTGGGCAATGATTACTTTAGGTAAACTCGATTGATAGGTAAAAGCTCGATCCAAATCAGCATAGTTATGTCCATCGACCTCTAAAACTTCCCAGTTAAACGATCGCCATTTGTTTGCAAAAGGCTCTAAATTTAATACTTCGTTAATTAGACCAAAACTTTGAATTTTATTGTAATCGATGATAACGGTTAAATTCTTCAAATAATGGTGAGGAGCAAATAAAGCTGCTTCCCAAATAGACCCTTCGTCACATTCTCCATCACTTAAAATAATATAAACCTTTTTTTTACTTACTAAAGCAATTCCACAACCCACCGATAATCCATGACCTAACGCCCCTGTCGATAACTCAATACCTGGAACATTAGCAGTAACATGACCAGCAAGTCGACCACCATTTTTGCAATAATCGCTCAATTCTTGGATAGGAATAAAATTATAATAAGCTAAGGTCGAATAGAGTGCAGCGGCGGCATGACCTTTACTCATAATAAGAAAATCTCGGTCCGATTTTTTAGAAACTTTTGCATCTACATCTAAAATTTTTGCATACAAAATATTTAAAATATCAACGACAGAAAAACAACTTCCAATATGAGAGGCTTTTGTAGTGTAAATCATATCTAAAATATACTTTCTGATAGATTTTGATCCTTGAGTAAGTGCATTCATAAAAATTAAATACGTAAAGCTAATAATTCATTACCTGTGAATTTGAACGAAACCAATTAATAGTAAACTTTAATCCGTTCATAAAATTTATATGGGGTACTAAGTTTAAATGCTGTTTAGCCAAAGTAACATCCGGAATGTAATTTTCATCAGCAATACTCGATTTTCCCCTGTTCAATATTTTAACTTCTAGTTTGGGCTCTATACTGATGGCAATTTTATTAGCAACTTCTTCAATAGAATATTTTTCATTAGAGCCAACATTATAGGCAGTTAAATTTTTACCTTTAAAAAGGATAGTCCATAACCAAATGCATAAATCTGAAATATATAAATAAGAGCGAAAAGCCTGTCCATCACCTTTTATTAAAATAGGTTCATTGCTTAATCGATTCTGAATGAAGTTACCAATTGCAAAATGTAAATCCAAAGGTAAATGCGGTCCAAAAAATGCAAAACAGCGTGCAATTTTAACATCAAATTGCTGCTCTTTAGCATACAAATTACACATGTACTCAGCTATAAATTTACCTATAGAATAGGAAGGCATTAATCCAGTCGCATCTAATTGCGAAAAATTACCTTCATTAATTAAATCAACTCCAGATTGCTTTCCATACATCGCGCCCGAACTTACAAAAAGAAATTTTTTAACGCCACTCATTTTTGCAAATTCTAAAGTATATTTAGTACCTTGAATGATTGTTTCCAACATATCCCATGAAGAAACTCTTGCATAATTACTATCCGTAGCCGCATGTATTACATAAGCAAAGTGACCTTGTGGATATTTAAAATCTAAAATATTACCTTCATAAAACTTTAGTGATTTATCATTTGTAAAATGAGGACATTTTTTTAAAAAACTAGTAGCATCGCGTGTCAAAACAACCGCTTCTGAATTCAATTTTAATTTTCTGTTTGCCCAAGCAAAACTTTCTAAAATCCAACTGCCTAAAAATCCTGTTCCACCAGTTATAAAAATACGCTGATCTTTTAGTTCATTCCATATCGAGAATGTTTGTGAAAGTATATAGTCTAAATCTAGGCTTAAAATATTATTAGCCATCATAAATACTTATAATTAAGTAATAACTTTTTCATCTTGACTATGCCTTTTCTTTTGATCGATATCAAAGTTAACCCGCTCTTCTTCAATGACTAAAGGTCGTTTCAATATTTTGGTATGTATCGACCCTATATATTCTCCTAATATTCCGGTAAAAAATAATTGTACTGAGAAAAAAAAGAATAAACCGCATAAAATAGGGGCTATTCCCATACTGAATGATTTCCAAAAAATTAATTTTAAGATTAAAAAAAATATCGCTAAAGAAAAACTTAAAATCGACAATATAAATCCACTAATAGTAGCTAACCGTATCGGTAATTTCGAATAATTAGTAATACCTAACATGGCTGTATCATATAAAGTATAAAAATTATTTTTAGTTTTTCCATGTTTTCTAATCGGTTGCGTATAACAAATTTCCTTTCTAGAAAATCCAATATCAGATATAAAACCTCTAAAATAAGGATAAGGATCATCAATTTTTTTTAAAATATTCAAAAAAGCTCGATCATATAATCCAAATCCTGTAAAATTTCGAACTAAATCAATCTCTGCAATAGCGGTAACAAACTTGTAATAAAGCCTCCGAATGGCAAACATAATGCGTGATTCTTCGCTTTTTTCTTTAATTCCAATAACTATTTTATAACCTGATTCCCATGCTAAAATAAAATCATAAATTATTTGTGGTGGATCTTGTAAATCTGCCGCTATTAAGATTGAGGCATCGCCATTGGTTTGTAATAATCCATAATAAGGTGAACGTATATGTCCAAAATTTCGTGCATTAATTATTATTTTAATATGGTTATCGCTAAGAGCCATTTTTCTTAATATATTTACGGTTTTATCTTTAGAGTCATTATCAATAAATATACATTCGTACTGATAGCGAGAAAGTCTTTTAAAAATATCTTTTATTTTTCCATATAATTCAACAATATTATCCTCCTCATTATAGCAAGGTATAACAATAGAAATTAATTTCATTGTGGATACCGATAATAGCTTAAACAAATATTTATAACTTGATAATTCATTTTTTCTCCTTTAAATTTTCTACAAAAAAACTAGGTATTTATTGATTAAATAAGATAAAATTGCCATAAATCCACTCGCAATTAGTCCACTCATATAGACATTCATTTTCCATAAACTAAATAACTTAATTAAAATAATAAATAAAAAATACGTAATAATATTAAATATAATAAATTTTTTAATCAGTTTTATATCCAACTTTTTAAAAACCAATTTTCCCATGGTAAAAAAGTTAAATATAAAACCAAGCAATCTTGAGAATAAACTTGCGTATAGATAATGAAAGCCTATAAAAATAAAAAATGCATAAACGCCGTAACCAAATAAAGTATTTAATCCGCCAACCAATAAAAAAGCGATAAATTGCTTTCTTGCTTCAAAATTTTCTTTTAGAAATCCAATAAAGATATTAGGCTTAACTAATGACATTATTATGATAAAAAATTAAGCTAAGTTTTTTTGAAATTCATCAATATGGGCTAATGAGATTTTTTCCATATTTTCTTCCTTAAAATAACTTTGGTACCACTCTATGGTCTTTTCTAAAGCAGCTTCTATATCCCATTGACTTTCCCAACCCAAAAACTGTTTTGCCTTAGTAGAGTTTAAACGCAGCAAATTAGTTTCATATTTAAGTTCATTGGTATTTTGAATCCATTTAATTTCACTCCCCCAATATTTGATGATAGCATCAGCAACCCAACTAACACTTCTAGCTTGATCTTCATTAGGCCCAAAATTCCAAGCCTGAGTATAAGATGGTGAAGATTCATATAATTGCCGAGCAAGCGTAAGATAACCATTTAATGGTTCTAAAACATGCTGCCAAGGTCTCAAAGCATAAGGGTAACGTAAAGAAATATTTTGATTTTTTTTACAGGCACTCACTACATCAGGCACTAAACGATCCTTACCCCAATCCCCACCTCCTATAACATTCCCTGCACGAGCTGTCGCTATATTAACTTCTCTATTTTTCAGATAAGAATAAGAATAAGATTGCGTAATCAATTCCGAACACGCCTTACTGCTACTATAAGGATCATAACCACCTAAACTATCTTTTTCATCATAGCCACGATGCAATTCTTGATTTTGATAGCATTTATCACTGGTAACATTGACTATCGCTCTAACCGAATCTACAGATCTTACTGCTTCCAAAAGATTGATAGTTCCGATTATATTAATTGAATAGGTAATTAATGGCTCCTGATATGAAAAATTAACCAAGGGTTGAGCGGCCATATGGATAATAATTTCAGGTTGATATTTTTCTAACGCCATTTGAAGTAATTCAAAATGCCTGATATCCCCTATGATACTCTCCATATTCCTGCTAATCTGAATACTATCAAAAAAGTTAGGTTGCGTAGAAGGTTCTAGTGAAAAACCTATACAATGAGCTCCTAAAGACTGCAACCACAAAGAAAGCCAACCGCCCTTAAAACCTGTATGTCCTGTGAGAAATACTTTTTTTCCGTACCAAAATTTCATCATTGAATCTACCATTAAACGGAAACGGTGTTTTCTGTAACCTGAGGCTTTTCCCAAATTTTCCAGGGTGCTTTGCCTTGAGACCAAAATGTTTCTAACGTATTTTTATCCCGTAAAGTATCCATAGGATGCCAAAATCCTTTATGAAAAAAAGCCGATAGCTCACCTTGTTGAGCTAAAGCTTCTAAAGGGTGTTGCTCCCAAACCGTATAATCGCTTTCAATATATTGAAGCACTTTGGGAGATAAAACAAAAAAACCTCCGTTAATCCAAGCACTTTCTTCTCTAGGTTTTTCTTTAAACGCGGTAACTTTATTACCCACAATATCCAGGGCACCAAATCGCCCTAATGCTTGTACTGCAGTTAAGGTCGCTAAAGTTTCTTGCTGATGATGGTATTTAATAAGCGCTTTAATATCAATATTTCCCACGCCATCACCATAAGTAAAACAAAAATCCTGGTCATCAAGATAGGGTGTTGCTTGTTTGAGACGACCTCCAGTCATTGTTTTTTCGCCCGTCTCAACTAAGGTCACTCGCCATGGTTCCGAATTATTTTGATGGACTATCGTACAATTCTTTTTCATATCAAACGTAACATCCGAAGTATGCAAATAATAATTCGAAAAATACTCTTTAATTAGATATCCTTTATAGCCTAAACAGATAATAAAATCATAGATACCAAAAGCTGAAAAAATTTTCATGATATGCCAAATTATGGGCTTACCGCCAATTTCAATCATCGGTTTAGGTCGCAAACTTGTTTCTTCACTAATACGCGTACCTGCCCCGCCTGCTAAAATAACGGCTTTCATAAAACCCCTTTTTAATAATATATTTAAATATTTTCAAACCTTAATTTAAATGTAAAATCAGTATTTTGTTGAACTCCATCAACAATAGCCCCACTTAGATAAGTCGGCTTTGCCGAAGCCCACCAAGTAATGGCATTTCCATTAAAACTTTTTGGTGATGTTAAACGTAAAAAATAAATTCTTTCTTTTGTTAATTTAATTGGCATAAACTTAAACGACTCCCAACCATTATCTTGTAAAAGCATCTCAGGTCGCTTAAAAATAGCTAACTTTTTACCATTATCATTTAAAATTTCTAACTGAATAAAATTATTATTTTCTCTTGAAAAAGCCGATAAAAATAAATCTACCTGTTTCAATTTTGTTTTTTTAGCAATAAATTTTTGCTCGAAAATTCTACCTGCTGTTAGCTCCCCAAAATTTTTTTCTTTGCCCGTATTTAAAACATAAAAATCTTTATGATTAAAATTTATTATAAACATAAAAGCCACAGGAATAAGAAAAATAAAAATTCCTATATAATATCTTTGCCTAATCAGATCGTACGAACAAAAAGAATCTATGTTTTTATTATAAATAAATTTAAATTTAAGAATAAATTGTAGAATTAAGTAGCCCCAAAATAATGATAAATAAACATTAGCGCTAAAGCCTTTAAATAATTTAAATAATACTCCTAAATTTTGAAATTGCACAAAAGATAAATTAAATAATTTTGCTTGCAGCATTTCCAAATCAGCATTATCTTGAAAAGCTAAAACTGTATATCCTATAAAAAAAATCATAGCACACAAATCAAAAATTAAAAATTTTGAAATTTTAACCTTGTTACTTAAAACTGTAGTTAATGCTATAGCAGGCGTAATAAATATTAACCATTGAGGATGCCATAAAATAAATAAAAAAGGAAATATACTTGAAAATAGAAAAATAAGTCCCGCTATTTTTTTATAATTAAAAGTATTATCTAGATAATAAGCAATGCCTACTAATATAGAAAAAAAGGCAAATATATAATATATTTTCTGACCACTGTATATTAATCCTGCAGAAAAAACTCGCGCAATGACAGAAAATCCTAAAACACCAGAGATATAAGCGGGTGAGTGAATATATAATCCTTGAATTAAAAGTGTTGGGAATAAAAAAATTAAAATGCATAAAATTAACTTTATAATTTGTTTTTCGAAAAAAAACAGTAAAGGAATAAAAACGAAAAAAGGGAAATATTTAAATGTGATTGCTATTCCAAATAAAAATGAAGCTAAATAATTTTTCTTTTTTAAGAAAACAAAAAACCCAAATAAAGTCAAAAAAACATAGAAAATATCATATTGTGAAAAAATAAACTGCGAAAATATCGCGAGTGGTGAAGTTAACCACAGCCAAGTTGCATAGACTCCCCATTTTTTATCTTGGTAGTATATTTGTGTTATTTGATAAAAAAGTAACCCTGTTGCAATATAGACTAATGAGGTTAAGAGTTTAAGCCAATAGACTAAATAAGGAGAAAAATAAAATGGGGATTTTATTAACCCAAATAATTTAAATGGGTATAACCAAATGGCAAATATTGCAAATAAAGTAGGCGGATAATTAGCCGTAAAAAAATTATCATGCCCTTGAACCTTTTTACAATTATCATAAAACTCTAATGGGTTGCCAAAAAGATAATTTAATGAATTCCATCCACTTACGTAAATATCTGATTGAAAAAAAGAAAAATAACAAAATAAAAGTAATATTCCTCCAAGCAGGTAATCCATTTTACTTAATCGATAAGTAGAAAATAATCTTTTAGTAATTTTCACTTAATTAAATTCCATTTCGTATTATTAAACAAACTTTTAACCTACTTTTAAAGTTTTATAGCTTATGTTACAGCTAAAATGCATAAGAAGACAATATATTTAAGATTCCCGATTGGAACGACTTTTTGGGTTGCCAATTTAATTCTTTATTTATTTTTGCTGTATTGACTGCGTAACGCCAATCATGCCCTGGCCGATCCTTTATAAAAGTTATTAAATCTGAATATTTGTAATTTATAGGCCTAATATTGTTTAAAACCTCACAAATTGTTTCTATAACTTCTAGATTAGTTAATTCAGTATTTCCACCAATATTATATCCTTCACCCAAACTGCCACTTCGAATCACTTTATCTATACCACTACAATGATCCTCTACATAAAGCCAATCGCGAATGTTAGAACCATCACCATAGACAGGAATAGATTTTTCCTGTAAGCAGCAATCAATAATGGTAGGTATAAATTTTTCATTATGTTGAAAAAGGCCATAATTGTTTGAGCAATTTGTTATGGTAATAGGAAGCCCATAGGTATGATGATAGGCTCGAACCAGATAATCAGAAGAAGCTTTGCTGGCTGAGTAAGGCGAATTAGGTCTGTAAGGGGTTAATTCAGTAAAAGCGGGTTCATCCTTCTGTAGGCTGCCATACACTTCATCGGTAGAAATATGATGAAATCGACAATCAGCCTTTCCTAAAGCTAACTTTTCCAACCAATATTTTCGACATACATCTAATAAGGTAAAAGTGCCTAATATATTAGTCTGAATAAATCTCTCAGGGGTGTTAATCGAACGATCGACATGGGTTTCAGCTGCAAAATGCACAATGGTATCCACGGTAAAATCTTTTAGTACACTTAATACTAATTGTTTATTAAGTATATCTCCCTGTACAAAATGATGCTGTGTTGGATTAGGTAAATTTTTTAAATTATTTAATGATCCTGCATAAGTAAGTTTATCAAGATTAACAATAAAGATTTCCGGATAATGTATCTGATAATAGTGTACAAAATGACTTGCAATAAAACCTGCACCGCCTGTGACTAAAATATTTTTAGGTGTATACATCATAATAAGATATTTACTAGCTTGTTTAAACCTTCAGACCAGTTGTTAGGTATAATATTAAATACTCGTATCATTTTGTCGCAAGCCAATTCAGAATTATAAGGCCTTAATGCCATACTTGGGTATTCTAATGCTGAGATAGGTACAATTTTTTTTAATATTAATTTATGCTGTTTTGCTTCTTCTATTATTTTTTTCGCAAATTCATACCAGGTCAACGCAGGTGTTCCTGTATAATGGTAAGTACCCCATGCGAACTGACCATTATGTAAGCATTCAACTATTTTTAACAAAGTTTGTGCAATATCTCCAGCATAAGTAGGCGCACCTTTTTGATCAGCAATAATTCTTAATTCAGATCGTTGCTGAGCTAAGCGAATAATAGTTTTGACAAAATTATTTCCATAAGTACCAAATACCCAACTGACCCGTAAAATGATGTGTTTATCCCAAGTTTCCCTAAGCCAATTTTCCCCGTTTAATTTACTTAGCCCATAAACCGATAATGGTTGAGCTTTATCGTTTTCTGAGTAAGGAGTTTTTTTTTGACCATTAAAAATATAATCCGTAGAAATATGCAATAAAGGTATATCATATTGTTTAGCAATTTTTGCTAAATATTGAACGCCTAACGCGTTCACAGAAAAAGCAAGTTCGCTTTCTTTTTCAGCCCTATCAACTGCAGTATAAGCTGCTGCATTAATAATGTAATTTGGTTTAATGGTAACTATGGCATGTTTTAGCTGCTCAAATTCGGTAATATTAACTTGATGATGTGTAAATGGATATAATTCTATATTATTCTTAGATGCTAAATCGACAATCTCATGTCCTATTTGACCCTGCGCACCCGTTACCATAACTTTAACCATACACAACCCTGAAATTTCCATTATAATAAACACTATTTATATAAAGAATCTTTTCTTAATAAAATTCCATCTTTAATTCCACTTAGTGCTGCGAATAAGCTTTCTCTAGATTCAGGCACAAAAGGGATCTTTTGCATTTCTTTTAAGTTTTTAATTAAAATATAAAGACGAAACCGAAATGGAAACTGTTTTTCTCTAAAAAGAACCAGGCTATTACGAATTGAATAATAATAACGCATAGGTTTTTGATAGTTTAATATTTTATTTTTTGTGATTTTGACTTCCCCTAAGTCATGTTGTATTTGTATATGATTTAATTTTTTGATCTGAAAATTTTTCGATCGAGCACGTAAACACCATTCAATATCAACCAAATCAATAAAATATTCTTTTTTAGGATATCCAATTTTATTTAAAGCTGAGACCAAAATTAACATGCCTGAACTAATAATTGTATTATTAACACCCAATAAATTAAGTATTTTTTCTTTTTTTTGGCTAAACAATTTTTTTTTGAGGTTATTTTCTCCATAATTATCTATCCTAGGATCCTGCCAAGAAGGTCCTATCGCACTTAAACAAGGATAATATTTTTTTAATTGATAAAATCCAATTACCATGTCATTTATAAAATTTTCAGGTAATTGAGTATCCTGATCTAGAAAAAGTACAAAGTTAAAATTTTCTCTTTCAGCCATTTTGCAAGCATAATGATGCGCACCCGCTACACCCACATTTTTTGGACTCTGAAATAGCACAATTTGTTCAGTATTAATAGACTCCATACATAGCCAACTTCTCGCATTATCAAACAATAGTATCTTAGCGAATTTATAGTATAAGCAAACGCGAATCAGTTCTAATGTTTTATTTTTATCAGGATTAAACAGTACGATATTAATTAATACTGTGGGATCAGACATTATATTCTAGGTCCTTAGGGATAATATAAACTATATTTCTTGATTATTTCTTAGTAAAAATCCATCTTTTATACCTCTAGCAGCCGCAATAAAACTTTGCATCGGTGTTGGCGAAAAAATTATTTTTCTTAACTTAAATAAATTTCCAGCTAAAATAAAAAGCTTACATGAAAGCGAAATATATTTCTCATTGAATAAAAATAAACTATTTCGAATAGAATAATAGTAACGAATAGGTCGCTCATATTGAATAAAAAATTTACCAAATTTTTTAACCTCACCTATTCTATGCACCATAACTATATCAGGGAACATTAATATCTGATAATTTTTATACAAAGCTCTCAAGCACCATTCCGTATCCACTAAATCAATAAAGTATTCTTTTTTGGGATAACCAATATGTTTTAAAGTAGGTACCCAAATTAACATTCCTGAACTAATTAACACATGCTTTAAATTTGGAGCTTTTAATAAGCTTCTTAGTTTATCTTTTAATGTTCTTGTGAATGCTCTACCAAGCTCAGGATCACTCCAAGAAGGGCCAATAGCGCACAAACGCGGATGTAATTGTTGTAAACGATAAAATCCTGAAAGCATATCCTTTAAAAATCCTGGCGGTAGCTGACTATCCTGATCAAGAAATAACACAAAATCAAAATCTTCAGCTTCAGCCATTTGGCAAGTTGCGTAATGTGAACCACCTACGCCAACATTTTTTGGACTTTCATATAGAACAGTATTTCGAGTTTTGCTAAGATCTAAATATTCAGACTTTTCAGTATTATCAAATAATAAAATTTTGGTTTTTTCATATTGAGCACAGATATCAATCAGATCCAATATTTTTTTCTTATCTGGATAATAAAGAACGATATTGATTAATACAGTAGGTTTGGGCATCTTTTCATAAGCTATTTTAATAAAACTCAATATACCTTACACTAGAAAAAATCTAAAGTTTTTAGAATTTTTAGCCTAGCAGAAATAAATAAGGAAAGTTATCAGTGAAAGGTATCATATTATCAGGCGGTTCAGGAACACGTTTACATCCCATAACTAAAGGGATTAGTAAACAACTACTTCCCGTTTATGATAAGCCCATGATCTATTACCCTCTCAGCGCGTTAATGTTGGCCGGCATTCAAGAAATTTTAATCATCACCACCACCGAAGCCTTATCTCAATATCAAAGCTTGTTAGGCACCGGAGAGCAATGGGGAATTAATCTCAGATATTTAACCCAAAAAAATCCTGATGGTTTAGCTCAGGCCTTCATTATTGGGGAAAATTTTATTGGCAAGGATTCGGTCGCACTAATTCTGGGTGATAATCTATTCTATGGAGAGAAATTTTCCGAGATAGTAAAATCCGCTGCTGGACAACAAAAAGGAGCTCAGATTTTCTGTTATTTTGTCAATGATCCCGAGCGTTACGGCGTTGCTGTATTTGATAAGCTTCATAAGCTAATTGATATTGAAGAGAAACCAAAAGTTCCTAAGTCCAATTGGGCTGTCACGGGCCTTTATTTTTATGATAACCAAGTCATTGATATTGCTAAAAATATTAAGCCTTCTAAGCGAGGTGAATTAGAGATTACTGATGTCAATCGACAATATTTAATTCAAGGACAACTTTCACATCAATTAATCAGCCGTGGCAGTACTTGGTTAGATACTGGCACGCATGATGCTTTATTAGAGGCTTCACATTTCGTACAGGTCGTCGAAAAACGCCAAGGCTTAAAGATAGCATGTTTAGAAGAAATTGCTTGGCGAAAAGGTTTTATCAGCGATATGGCTTTAGAAATTGCTGCACGTAAATTACTCAATAGCAATTATGGAAACTATTTACTCGATATTCTTAAAAGAGCAATATGAAAATTATTTCCACACCTATCCAAGATTTAATGTTAATTGATCCTAAATCGCACCAAGACGAACGAGGATTTTTTTTAGAAGCTTTTCAGGCAGAACGTTATCAACGTCTACTGAAAAAAGATATTTATTTTGTTCAAGATAATTTATCTCGCTCCAGTAAAAATGTATTGCGGGGATTACATTATCAAATCACACAACCACAAGATAAATTAGTCACTGTCATTAGAGGAAGTGTATTTGATGTAGCTGTAGATATCAGAATTTTATCTCCCACTTTCGGACAATGGTTTGGTGTAATCTTAAATGATGAAAATCATTATCAGCTTTTTATACCAAAAGGGTTTGCGCATGGATTTTGCGTACTCAGTGAACTAGTTGATTTTCACTATAAATGCAGTGATTACTACAAACCTGAAGCAGAACAAGGCATACTTTGGTCTGATCCTAATTTGGCTATTAATTGGCCTTTGTCAGCACCAATAATATCACCTAAAGATAAAAATTACGCTTATTTAAGCAATATAACCAATGAGCTACTATTTTAACAACCATTTCCAGGAGTAATATAAAGCCGACTTGCTTGCAATCCAGGCCATGCGTTTATTCTGATAAGCTGCACGTCGCCAAACATGTTTTATTTTAACGCTGGGGACATAGGCTATTTGTGAAATTTTTGCCAGTCGTCGACCTAAATCGGAATCATCATAATACATAAAAAACTTTTCATCAAATCCTCCTAAACATTTGAGCAAATCCAGTCGACAAAACATAAAACAACCGGTAGGATTACTTAACTTAAATATAACTTCATTATAATTTTTATCTTGCATCTCAAATTTACTTAATTGATTCTGAAAAATTTTTTTTAAAAATTCAGGAGAAAAACGACGCAAAAAACTAATCCAAAGACTAGGATTATGACGACAAAGATACACTCTGTTTGCATTCATATCATATACATCAGGCACTAACATGCCTACTTGCTGATGCTGTTGCATAAATTCAAATGCATTTTTCAGTGTATCGGACATTAAATACACATCATTATTCAGAATAAGATGATATTCCGCATCACTTTTTAATATAACTTGGTTATGACCATAACCATAACCACCGTTTTTGGGGGAAATTAGATAAGTAATAGGTAAATTGGTAAAATTATTTTTAATTTTAAATCCTAAATCATTATTGTTTAATTCCAAAGCACCATTATCTATAATGGTAATATTATAAACAGTATCATTAGGAATCGCACTGAGCAAACTCAAAAGACATTCTTTTATTTGCAAAAAATCTTCTCCGTACACAACGATGCTAATTGAAAGTTTAATTGGACACATAAATTTCTCTTAGACTATGTTCATTAATGATGAATTTCTTGATACAGATTTTTTATCTGTGCCACCATTTTTTGCGTAGTAAAATTCTTTCGTGAATATTGATAAGCCGATCGACCTAAAGCTCGTCGCAACAAAGGCTCCTGATAAAGCTTGTAAATTGCCTTCGCCAACGCTATGGGACTGCGTGGAGAAACAACAAAACCGGTCACGGCATCTTGATTCACATTACTAGCTGCATGCGTCACATCGCAACAAACAACCGGTTTTGCACAAGCCATCGCTTCTAATTGAGCAATTCCAAACGTTTCACTTTGATCGATCGATGGTAAACAAAATAAGTCACAAGCATGATAATAAGCCGGCAAATCCTGTTTAGCTATTTCACCCAGAAAATACACTTGATGTTCAAGTTGTAAAATTTTGACCTGCTGCCGTAATTTTTGCGTTAATGCCCCCTCTCCTCCTAATAATAAAATAATATCCCTAGGCAATTGTTTCATCGCTTCAATCAAATAACAAAAACCTTTATAATAAACATGTCTTCCTAAAGCAAAAACCAGAAAACGTTGAGAAAATTGATGTTTAATTTGATCAATTTTTTCTTGGTATTTATTGATCAAAAAATAATCAAAGTCTACACCGTAAGGAATAATACGAATAATATTACGCTCTCTAGCAACTTCAATTTGTAAAGAATGTTCAGCTAAATAAGGGGTCGAGACAATTAAGGCACTGGCCTGTTTTAATAAGCGATTAACAAAGGGTTGATATATCCGCAATAATTTCTTTTGCCGTATTACATCACTATGCCAGCTAATAATTCTTTTCACCGAGTCAGGTAAAATTTCTGACGCAAGGTGTGCCATAGGATTGGGCAAATGCAAATGGACAATAGAAAATTGATATCTTTGATAGAGTTTTTTTATTTGGTAAGGCATGCTGGGACAAAAAGGGGTCCTAGCAAACATCCCCACTAAAGCTGTGCTATATTCAATATAACCTGGTTGTTGAATTATTTTATTTCTAAAAGTACTATTAGCAACCAAATTGAACAAATTAAAATCAAGGCTTAATCCAGCTAGTAGCATATCAACTACGGTTTCGATCCCCCCTACTCGTTCATTCGAAAATTTTCCTAAATGTAAAATGTTTTCCATAAACTTATTGCGATCCTTCAATCCCTCGAATACAGTTGATATATTGATATACTAAAAAGGCTATGTTTCAATGGTCCTTTAAAATTGGTTGAGTATTTAATTTTTAGATAATAGGACTTACCCTTTACTCAAACTAGAAGATAGTGTTCAATAACCATACATGTAATCCTAGGATCAAACAAGAAGGATAACCCTTAGGATAAGAGAAGCAAAGACTCGCTGTTAAAAATCTACTAGTTCAAGGATGAAATAAGATGCTTGTCCCTGTTGTTCTGTCAGGTGGGAATGGGTCTCGGTTATGGCCTGTTTCTCGCGAAGCACACCCTAAACCCTTTATCCGACTCAATAATGATCCTTATTCATTAATACAGAAAACTTACCAACGGGCAATCAACATTCCAAATGTTGAAAAAATCATTACTGTCACTAATTTTGAATATTATTATCAAACTAAGAAAGAGCTTAATGATTTAGGTTATCCTACTACATCAAAAGAGTTTAGCTTTATATTAGAACCTTTATCACGTAATACCGCAGCGGCCATTACCTTCAGTGCATTTTTTATAAAAGAAATGATTGATCCTGAAGCCGTGTTATTAGTATTACCCGCTGATCATATTATTTTGAATCAAGATAAATTTAACTTAAGTATTGAAAAAGCCTACCAACTAGCCAAAAAGAAATTATTAACTACGTTTGGAATTATTCCACACAAAGCAGAAACAGCGTATGGATATATTCAATTTGGTAAATTTGCTGAAATAGCTTCTGCTTATAAAGTTATAAAATTTTATGAAAAACCCATGTATGAGGACGCACAATCTTTTATTGAAGAAGGTAATTATCTTTGGAATTCTGGGATTTTCTGTTTTAGTGTTAAAAATTTTTTGAACTCAGTTAAAGAATATACTCCAGAACTTTATCTTAAGGTTTTAAATTGTTGGAAATTAAGTATTAAAAAAAATATTGTATTTAAAGATAAAATTAAATTAGATGAACAAAGCTTTGCTAAGTTAGAAAATATTTCTATTGATTATGCATTAATGGAAAAAGCACAAAATATTGCTGTTATACCCGCTGATTTTGGCTGGGCAGATATAGGTTCTTGGGATGCATTAAACGCACTATTAAAACCAGAAGAAAATGGAAATCGTATTGTAGGAAATGCTGTTTTACAAGAAACTCACAATACAACCATCTATAGTCAAAACTCTCCTAACCGAATAATTGGCGTATTAGGAATTAAAAATTTAATGATTGTGGATACCAGTGATGCATTACTGATTTGCGAGAATACTCATGTACAAAAGGTTAAGCAATTAGTCGAGGAATTAAAGTCAAATGGACATGAATCGTATCGCTATCATCAAACAGTTTACCGTCCTTGGGGGCATTATACTGTGTTAGATCAAGGCCCCAATTATAAACTTAAACGGTTGCTCGTACATCCTGGAGCTAGTTTATCCTTACAAATGCATCAATATCGTAGTGAATATTGGGTTGTTGTTGCAGGTATAGCTACCGTAGAAAATAACCAAAAAAAAATTATCTTAAAAGAAAAAGAATCAACCTTTATCGCTTTAGGAAATAAACATTGCTTAGGTAATTGCCATGATAAAGATTTAATTTTAATTGAATTACAAATAGGTAGTTATTTGGGTGAGGATGATATTATTCGATTTAAAGATAATTATGATCGGGAACATCATATAGCTAAAGAAGAAAAAAATATTTGTCTTTAAATTATAGTAAACTTTTTTCCAATTCAAAAAAGGGAATTTAAATATGCAAGAAAAAAATATCAATACATTTAAATCGGATATTATTAAAAATGGAAATTATCAATACTCGAATACTAAAAAATTATCTAGTTTATTATCAAGCACCAGAACCAGTAACATTATTCATAAAACATTAGGTTGTGTAAAAGGGAAAAAAATTATAGATATTGGTTGTGGCGACGGTATATTTACTCAAGAACTTCTTGCATTGAATCCTGATTTTGTGACAGGTGTTGATCCCAATGATGCTGCCATTGCAGTTGCAAAAAAAAAAATGGCGCATATAAAAAATATTGAGTTTCAAGTAATTGATGTTTACCAGATTCCACCCATAAAAAAATACGATATTGCCATTATTCGAGGAGTTTTACATCATTTAGATCAAGTTGAAAAAGCTATTGAAATTATTTGCAATATTGCTGATGAAATTATTGTAGCAGAACCAAATGGATATAATCCTGTGCTGAAAATAATGGAAAAGATATCTCCTTATCATATTCTTCATGAAGAAAAATCCTATGCCCCCAGAAAACTAGATAAATGGTTCAAAAATAATGGAGGAATTATAGATAAATCGATGTATGTTGGTTTTGTACCTTTGTTTTGTCCCGATTTTTTAGCAAAAATATTGAATTTCTGTGAACCTTATCTGGAAAAAACCCCTTTACTGCGCAATTTTTCGTGTGGCCAATATATACAAAAGATTCAGATTAAAAAATTTAGCTAATTCCTGACGATTTTAGTGTTCGTCGATAAACTGCAATGGTATTCTCTATACAAGACTCCCAAGAAAACTTGGCTGCCTGTATAGGGCCTAGCTGTTTTAACCTGTCACGTAAAGTTAAATCTTTTATTAATTGCTTTAATTTATCCACAATCCGGTCTATATCAAATGGATTAACTAACATAGTTGCATTTCCTACTACTTCAAGCATTGCGGACTGATCACTTGCGAGTGTAGGAATACCACTGGCCATCGCTTCTAATAAAGGTAAACCAAAACCTTCGTATAGGGATATATAGATAAATCCGTAAGCACCTGAATATAAATATGGCAAGTCAGCTTTTGGGACATAACCCAAACAATACAATTGTTGTTTTTTAATAAGCGATCGAGTTAGTTTTTCTAAGCGGCAAGTGTTCCAGCCTTTGATTCCTACCAAAACTAAAGGATATTTTTTTCTCTGCTGTTCAGATAATTGTTTGAAAGCCTGGATTAAACGTTCTAAATTTTTTCTCGGTTCTAAAGTTCCGACACTTAATAAATACGATTTCTCATGTAGGCCATAAATAGTTAATACTGATTTTACATCAATAAATGGACGTACTTTAAATAGTTTCGAGACGCCATGATATACGCAAGTTACTTTTATTGGAGATACATTAAATAAATCTATAATTTCATTACGAATAGATTTAGAAACAGTAATAATATGATCAGCTTCGGAAATACTTCCAGGCAAATTATCTAATAAAAAATTGACTCTTTGTTTTGGATGATAATCGGGATAACGGATATGCGATAAATCATGTACCGTACATATTTTAGGGCCCAAATAAGGTCTTAAGATATAACAGGGTTCATGATAGATAAAATTTTGGCCGACTAAAACATGGGTTTTTTGTCTAAATTTTAAATTGCGATAACTATTTAAAGCTGCATACGTCCCTGGAAAGAATTTAATAATTTTTTTTACATTAGATTGAAATATAAATTTTTTTTTATTTATCTTACAAAGTTGTGGTATTTCCGGAAAAGCTATAAGTTGATTAATGCGCTTATGTTTTTGTAGGCCTCGCAACAAATAGCGAGTATAACAACCAATTCCAGTCAAAGGATACTGTAAACTTTGGCCATTTAAAATAATGTTCATAGTTTTATAACTTATTCTATTAAGAGGTAAAAGTAAATCCAGTGACATAAAACATCTGGCAACAGTAGAATTTTCTATAAGACTTTGTTAAGATTCGCTATCTCTCAAAGGACTGAAAATGACCAAAAAAGCATTGATAACAGGCATCACTGGACAAGATGGTGCTTATCTTGCTCAATTTTTATTAGCAAAAAAATATCAAGTCTATGGTTTAGTAGCACGTCGCACTAGCGATAGTCTATGGCGTCTGCGTGAATTAGGCATTGAGCCTGCCGTTAAATTGATTAATGGCGACATGATGGACCCTGCTTCTTTAATTAGAGCTATGGAGGAATCTGAAGCAGATGAAGTTTATAATCTGGCTGCGCAAAGCTTTGTTGGCACCTCCTGGGAACAACCTAGTTTAACTGGTCAAGTCACTGCTTTAGGAGTTACTCATCTTCTAGAAGCTATTCGTTTAATTAATCCAAAATCTAAATTCTATCAGGCTTCAAGTAGTGAAATTTTTGGTTTAATTCAAGCTGAACAACAAAATGAAAAAACCCCTTTTTATCCTCGTAGCCCTTATGGAGTAGCAAAACTTTATGGTCATTGGATGACGGTTAACTATCGTGAAAGCTTCGAAATTCACGCCTCAAACGGTATTTTATTTAACCATGAATCCCCTTTGCGCGGAATTGAATTTGTTAGCCGTAAAATTACTCAAGGTGTAGCATGTATAAAACGAGGCAGTTTAGATAAATTACATCTAGGTAATATAGATGCTAAACGTGATTGGGGTTATGCCGGAGATTATGTCGAAGCGATGTGGCTAATGTTACAACAAGAAAAGCCCGACGACTACGTTATCGCTACAGGCCATAGTATCACCGTGAGAGAGCTATGCAGATTAGCATTTACTCAAGTGGGTTTAAATTATCAAGATTATGTTGTTATTAATCCAAAATTATTTCGACCTGCCGAAGTGGATATCCTTTTAGGAGATCCCAGAAAAGCAAAACAAAAATTAAACTGGGAACCAAAAACTAATTTAGAAACTTTAATCTCCATGATGGTTGAGGCAGATTTAAAGCGAACATAACATATTTTACTAATCCTCTAACTGTAAATATAGAATATGCGGGAACTATTAATAGATATAGAACCAATATATATGAAAATTTGGAATTATAAGAAAATATTTATAAAACAAACCTTAATATATTCAATTAGTTTTGTAAAAATTTTTATAAAGCTAATTAAATACATTTTAAAATGTACTTTAAAATATATATTAAAATATATATTAAAATACATACCTCAGTTTATTAAAAATAAATTACTGACCTCAATTTATTATTATCCAAAGTTAATAGCTTTGTTAAAATTAGTGCGTCTATGGGCAAAAAGAACTGGCAGCCTTAATGATGTATTACAAACTGATCATCTCATCAGTTTTTTTATAAAATTTATTTTATTTCCAACACTTAAAGTTGTCTTAAATCATGATAGTTTCCGATTAGTTATTTTAGATGAGTTGAGGAGAAATTTATTTATTAAAGTAGAATTAAGAAAATTAATAAAAGAAGAAGTTGATTTAACGGAGGAATTACACCTAAGTTCGTGCTCTTTCTACATAAAAGAAAATTCAGAGTTATCTTATTCAGAGCAAGAAATCTATAGAGATTTAAAAATCAACTCTATAAAAAATTAAATTATGAAAATTGTTATTGATTTACAAAGTTTGCAAGGTAGCAATCGTAATCGTGGCATAGGCCGTTATAGTCTAGCTTTAAGCCAAGCATTGCTTCGATATGCTCATCACCATGAAATATATTTATGCTTAAACACTAATAACATAGAAAGTATAGAAGAAATACGTTCTAATTTTAATACATTAATCCCAGATAATAATATTAAAGTATTTGAGATAACAAAAAAAGACATCTATCAATCATGTAGAAATCCAACTAAATTAAAAATAGCGGATAAGATTCGGGAAAATTTTATAGCGAATCTTAATCCTGATCTTATATATATATCAAGTGTTTTTGAAGGAGATAGAGATGACATACCTATTTCAATTGGTGAATTTAATAAATCCATATTAAATGTGGCAACCCTATATGATTTAATTCCTTTTATATTTTCTAAATCTTACCTAAATGATCACGACACTCGTAATCATATATTTCAGAAAATGCAAATTTTAAAAAAAAATAATTTAATATTAACCATTTCTGATTCTGCAGCAAGAGAAGCCAAAAATATACTTGGAATACCTTCTCAGTCTATTATCAATTGCTCAGTTGGTATTGATTCAAAATTTAAAATAATCAATGTTAACCATGAGGATCAAAAAAAAATAAAGGAATCTTACGGAATAAAAAAGGAATTTATATTTTATCTCGGAGGTCTAGATTTTCGTAAAAATGTCAGTGGGCTTTTGGCCGCTTATAAAATTTTACCGAATAATATACGCAAAAATTTTCAATTAGTTATCATAGTAAGTGACGTAACCGATTCTATCAAACCTTATCTTAATGAATTTACACAACGTTACAATTTAGACCCCGAAGAAATAATACTTCTAAATCATATATCAGAAAGTAACCTTATTAAATTATATAATATATGTAGTTTATTTGTATTTCCATCTCTTCATGAAGGATTTGGTTTGCCTATCCTAGAAGCCATGGCCTGCGGAGCACCCACGATCGCGTCAAATACTAGCAGCATGCCAGAGGCGGTAGGATGTGAAGAATCTTTATTTAATCCAAAAGATCCTCAATCGATAGCAAATAAAATACATGAAGTATTAACAAATAAAAATATTAAGCATTTTCTTAAAGAGCATGCTAAAAATCAAGTCAAAAAATTTACATGGGAAAAAACTGCAAAAAAGGTACTAACGGCATTTGAAGATTTACATACTGTTAACCAAAACATAAAAAAAATAAATTTCTATACCAGCTTTAATAAAAAAAAAATGGCTTTTGTGTCACCATTCCCCCCAAAGCAAACGGGTATTGCAGACTATAGTGCACAGCTACTTCCTGATTTAGCATTTTATTACGAAATCACCTTAATCACAAATCAGCAATCTATAGATGATAATTGGTTAAATGCGAATTTTTCCGTCCAAAATGATAAATGGTTTATTAAACATGCAAGCTCGTTTGAAGTCATTGTATATCAGTTTGGTAATTCGCATTATCATTATTTTATGTTGCAACTACTAAATTTATATCCCGGTATTGTTGTATTACATGATTTCTTCTTAAGTGGGCTTTATCATTGGGCAGATGTAATTGTTGAAAAAGAACAAAATATATTTTACCGATCAATCTATTATTCGCATGGATTTCCGGCATTGATTGAATTAAAAAATAAAGGTCGCCGCTTGATAATTGATAACTATCCTTGTAATCTTTCTGTGCTCAAACGTGCATTAGGTATCATAGTTCTATCTCAACATACGATAGATTTAGCTCATCAATGGTATGGTTCTAATATTATTTCAAAATTTTCATTGGTAAACGCTCCTCATTTACCTAAAGAAATATCTCCATTAAGTCGTAAAGAAATTCGAAAAAAATTGGGATTTAATGAAAATGACTTTTTAATTTGTACGTTTGGCTTTATCGGTGATACTAAACAATGTCACCGATCGATTTTGGCTTGTTCTAATTCTATATTATCCAAGGTAAATTTTCATCTTGTGTTTGTAGGTGGAAAAGCAGACGAAGAATATAACCAACTTTTATTTAGTTTAATAAAAAAAAATGGATTGGAAACTAAAGTCAAATTTGTTGGTTTTGCTACCTTAGAAATTTTTAAAGACTATTTAATTAGTGCAGATATTGCAATCCAGTTGAGAACAAAATCTCGAGGTGAAACTTCTGCATGTATTTTAAATTGTTTATCTTATGGAATACCTACGATTGTAAACGCTCATGGAAGCATTAAAGAAATATCCGGTGATGTTGTCATAAAACTAAAAGATAAATTTACAGATTATGAATTAACTGAGGCGATTTATAATTTATATAAAAATAATCAATTACGAGCTAATCTATCCAAAAAAAGTTTAAAATATATTGAAGAAAAACATCATCCAGTTAAAGCAAGTAAAGAATACTATCATGCTATTGAAAATTTTTATAGTTTCGACAACAGTAGCTTTAGAGAACGATATCTTATTCAAAAAATCTCTGCCGAGAATTTTTACCTATTTAGTAACAAAAATTTACTTTCAATTTCGACAGCTATTTCAGCAAATCGTTTACCATTAAGCTGTCCACAATTATTAATTGATATTTCTACTATTAAACTAAATAATAAACATTCATTAGCATATTTAGATTTACTAAAAGGCCTATTATCTTTTTCAGTCCAAGGTTATCGAATTGAAGCAATATATTATAATAATATTTTAAATAAATATTGCTATGCTATTAATTTAGCAACTACTTTATTAAATTTAGAAAATAAATTATTTGGGGATACACCGATTGAAATTTTTTCGCAAGATGTATTACTTATTGGAGTTTCAATGTATGAAGAAATAGATATAAATAACTATTTAAAGAAATTGAACGCAAAAGGAATAAAGATATTTTATCTAATTTTAAATGCATTTCTGATTAATAAGAATGACACGTCTGAGCAAGATAAACTTATATTTCAATTTAATTTAGAAAAAATAGTTAAATTAAATCAAGGTTTTGTTTGTATTGAAAATGAAACTTTTCATTTATTTATTACTTGCTTAGAAGATCATTCATTTTGCAAAAATAAAACAATTAAAATAGCCAAAGTTTCTTCAATTGATCACAATGCTGTTATTGAAAAATTGAAGGAATTAATTTTTTATGATAAATGGGATACAAAATGGAAATATAACCACAATAAAGACACGTTAAATAATATTTTTTCAAGCGATTCCTTCAGTGAAATAGCATAAATATCACACAATATAAATAATTTGTTAACTGGTAACATTTTATTTTATCTATAGTGTGAAAATACAGCCAATACTATGTCCGTATAGCCTGACATTATACAAAATTTAATAAACAAACTTGCTTTAAGATCTAGTTAAAAAGCTAATCATTTTACTTTATTAAATCAATTAGATACAAACTTAGATGATATTTTTATACTATCTTTTGGATATATCAGAACCTTCCTAGTATAGCAAGTTACCTCTTTCTTTGGAGTACCATATTTAGCATAAATTGCATTCTTATCTAGAGAAGTAATTTTACCGCTATCAAGCACAATAAAACTGAAAAGATTTTCAAATTTTTTTACATTAATTGACCAATAAAAAGGCGTCAAATCTGGATTTACAGAGACAAGTTGTAGATTCTCCTTACTTAATGAAGTAATATAGTTGGCATCCCAATATTGCGCTATTCCATTATCTCCATATCCACGTACAGCTTCATCAATGCAATGAATATCTGGAGGATAATAGCTCATTTTCATTTTAAATTGTGGTTTATGTAAAAGTATATAAGTACTTGCTAAAATGTATAGAAATAAAATAAATGATAGATATGTAACCGTCTTATAAACAAAAGGGTAATACTTGAAGGAATATAGAGGAAGAAAAAAAAATAGAAAAGGAAAATAGTAAAAATTTATAAAATACCTATCTAATACACTTCCTTCAGCTGAAAGGCAAAAACTAATTATATTTGTTAATAAACTGGCAAATATAAATACTAGAATAAAAGTTATTTTCGTATCTATATATATATTTAATTTTTTTTTAAGATGAGTATTGTTAAGAATTAAAATACTAAATACACTAGCATAAAATATTCCCATTATGCTTTGTATTCCAAAGTTATTTATATTTTTTATTATTTTTATTACTGTTATTAACTGTATTATCGTTTTTTTATAAGTTATATCTAAAACTGATGGATGTTGTAAATAGTTAAACAGTATATCTTTTGGAACGAAATATTTTGTTAAGAATCCCCCTAAAATTGCAACTGCCATTATTGAGCAGGAAAAAACTACTCCAAGTTTAAAGTTTATTCTTTTTTTAACATAGAGAAAGCTATAAGTTACAAAAATTGGACAAGAAAATTGGACAAGAAATAATAGATCAGATAAACTTGCGGAAAAAGATATTAATAATGAAATTAGCATAAAAATTGTTGTTTTATAACTTAAGTTATTATTATTAATTAGCTTAATTTGAATTCCAACTAGAAATAATCCTGATATAAACTCACCAATGTGAACAGCGGGTATAAATGCAAGTACATACGGATAATATTTATTTAATGCCAATAAAAAAAGACTGCAAGTTGCTGACAATGCAAAAATTGTTGCTTGCTTAGGAAAAAATTGGCTGTAAATAAACTTTATACTTAGATAGCTTAAAATTATCATCAACCATGCCACGATCAAAAACTGAAAATAAATATCTTTTACTAGAAAGAAAATAGGGAAGAAAATGAACATATCTGGGAAAAAATGCGGTGCGGGAGATATAACCCAATCTTTGTAGTGACCGCTGTTGGTAAATAGGTCTTTAAAAAAGTTAGGGAACATAACCCAATCTGAATTAAAAAAGGCGAGTTCATGATTAAGATAAATCATACTGGTATAGACTAATAACAGTAATAACCAAGCGCACTCTATAAAATAAATATATTTTTTTTTACTCAGCATAAACCATCCCTTTGAGTTTAATTTGAATTTAATAAATATTACCTAGTAATTAAATATGCTTGCTAAATTTTTTTAAGACACGTTATTTTTATTTATTTAAGGAGTTGTACTTTTCAAATCCTTCTTCTACTGGTCCAAAATACTTAAGTTGGCCCTTTTCAAGTAAAATTGCTTTATTACATAATTTCTGAATAGTGTCATTGCTATGTGAAGCCAAAACCATAATACTGGATTGTTCTATAAACCCACTTAAACGGATCTCTGCTTTCTTTTTGAAATTAGAATCACCGGCCTCTATCATTTCATCCATCAATAAAATTTCTGGCTTAATGCAAGTAGCGACTGCAAATGCTAAGCGTAATTGCATTCCAGCAGAATACGTACGTATTGGCACTGATAAATACTCGCCCAATTCAGTAAAATCTGCAATTTCCTGCATCTTAGCTTTAATTTCTTCTTGACTAAGACCTAACAAAAGTCCACGCACTAAGATATTTTCATAACCCGTTGATTCCGGATTAATTCCTAACATCACATTCAAAAGCGGAGATACTCTCCCTTGAATATGAATACTCCCTTGACTAGGCTCATAGATTTTAGCAAGCACACGTAATAAAGTACTTTTTCCCGCGCCATTATGACCAATAATCCCAACTCGATCACCATGTTCTAAAGTAAATGTAATATTATCTAAGGCTTTTACAATCACCGTATGCGCTGTTTCCTTACGTAAAGCACCACCTGTTAGACGCAGAAAGCGTTTTCTAATTGAACGTGCATTTAAATGATAGATAGGAAAATCAATAGACAAAGAATTAAGTTGTATTAATGCCATTGCAAAATGCTCATTATAACCAATACGCAATTCTAGCTCGATAACGGCTAAATATTATAAATGCAGAAAAAATACCTAAAATAGTTAAACCAAAGGTTGTAACTAACGCATAATTTGAAGGCATTGTACCTAATAAGGGGTTTCTAAATAACTCCATAAATTGCGCAAAAGGATTTAAATCAATAATGTAATGATAATGTACGGGTAAAATAGTAGGCGACCACATGATGGGTGTCATAAAAAAAACCACTTGTATTAAACTCGCTACTAATATTGGAATATCTCGAAAGCGCGTGCCTAGAAGAGCAAGTATTGTGCTATAAGAGATTGCATTGATCCAAAGTATCAATAAACTAATCAATATAAATAGCGTGTTAGCATTAATTTTAAGATGAAAAAAAAATATCAGTGGAACTAATACTAAGATATTATGAAAAAAGATAATAAAATTACGTGTCACCGACTGAAACATAAAAAATGAGTAAGGTTGTTTCATTTGTTTTATGAATTGATCGGCATTGACAAATGTCATCGTTGCATCATTAACGATCAACGAAATCAAATTCCAACCCAGAATACCTGTTGCAAGAAATGGATAATATACCGCTAGATCCATTTTAAATAAATGACCATATAATACGCCCATGGTATAAATAGTAACCGCCATACTGAGTGTAATCCAAAAAGGACCCAGCGTAGAGCGGCGATAGCGCAGCTTAACCTCATGCCAAGCAAGTAATAGCCAAATTCGCCAGGATTTCAGACCTTCTGAGATATCATCCCAAGCAAGACGATATTTTTCATACAATGCGGATTTAACCATGGATCAACTGTTATGCTGTTTTACACTTAAAAATCTTTAAAGATTGAATATACGCAGCTCTCGATATCTCGTCAACATTCACTACCAAACTACTGAAAACAACTTCCATTTAAGTATTTATTTTTTAGTAATAAAAAAATTTTTCAGGTAAAATCATAAATTCTGATTACTTAGTTTAACATTTATAAGGAAATATATTGTGAACTTACCTTTTCAGCTACCTCCACTTAGTCAAAATAGCCCTTATCCAATATGGACTGGCGATGATTTTCAGGTCGGCGATGAAAGAATTAAAGTATTACATTACAGCTCTAGTAATGCTGGCTGGAACGATGAACTAACCGAATATCATGAAAATGCAGCGGGAGATAATCATTTTATTGATCAAGCTTCTCGACATTATACATTTACCCAACTGAAAAAAAATTTGTTTTCAGTAACCAACCCTACCATTTTAGAAATCGGTTGTTCCTCTGGCTATATGTTGCAAAAACTAAACCTATTATTTCCTGATGCTACGCTGATAGGTTCTGATGTCGTTTATAAGCCACTTTTAGAATTATCTAAACGACTCACTATTCCGTTGTTACGCTTTGATATATTGCAATGTCCTTTGCCTGATAACTGTATAGATGCAATTATTTTATTAAATGTTTTAGAACACATAGAAGATGATGTCACTACATTAAAACAAATTTACCGTATTTTGAAGCCTAATGGCGTGCTTATTCTGGAAGTACCCGCAGGTCCACATTTGTATGATGCGCACGATAAAATCTGCATGCATTTTCGACGCTATAAACTTTCTGCGCTCTGCAAATTAATCACTCAACAAGGATTTTCTGTTGCTAACCGTTCACATTTAGGCACATTTATTTATCCCGCTTTTTTCTTAGCCAAACTATGGAATAAGCGTCTATTAACAAAATCAGATACCGAACAGCGTCAATTAATGGAAAAAAAAATTCGCCGTACCAGCAAAAATAAATTCTTGTCTGCTCTCATGGAAATGGAACTAATGTTAGGAAAATGGTTATCATACCCTTTTGGAATTAGATGTATGGTGTCTTGTATTAAACCCAGTTAATTAAGACTATTAAATTACAAAAAATTAATGGGTGGTGGAGCTTTCTATTAAATGCTTATGCTGCAATTTTGCTGCCTCGACAAAGCCCACAAATAAAGGATGACCATCGCGCGGATTAGATGTAAATTCCGGATGGAATTGACATCCGATAAACCAAGGATGGTTTTCTAATTCGATCATTTCCACTAGAGTTCCATCTTCGGAACGACCAGAAACAATTAATCCAGCCTTTTCTAAAGTAGGTAACAATTGATTATTGACTTCGTAACGATGTCGGTGGCGCTCAGTAATACTGTCCCGACCATACAAATCTCTGGCCTTGGTTCCTGGTTTTAGGCAGCAAATTTGGCCACCTAAACGCATCGTACCACCTAAATCTGAATCTTTATCGCGCTTTTCAAGTTGGCCATCGGCAGTTGTCCATTCTGTTACCAAAGCAACGACAGGATAAGGTGTATCGGCATCAAATTCTGTACTATGAGCGTTGCTTAATCCGGCCACATGGCGAGCAAATTCAATCAGTGCTGTCTGCATGCCTAAACAAACCCCTAGATAAGGGATGTTATTTTCACGCGCGTATTGCGCGGCTAGAATCTTACCGGCTATTCCTCGTTTACCAAAACCCCCAGGAACCAAAATAGCATCCAAGGGTTCAAGTAATTTTACACCCTGCTGCTCTAAGGCTTCTGCATCGATATACACTACATTCACGTGCGTATGGGTTTTAATACCTGCATGTACTAAGGCTTCGCTCAATGATTTATAGGAGTCTGCTAGACCCATATATTTTCCAACCATGCCAATTTTGACTTCTGCAGTAGGATTTTCCTTGGCAGCAACGACTTCTGCCCACGCTTTTAAATCGGCAGGGGGATAATCTTTCATTCCAAAACGCTGCAATACTCTTTCGTCCACACTTTGCTGATGCAATAATAAAGGTATCCGGTAAATATTATTCACGTCGGGCAAAGATATGACCCCTGAAAGCTCGACATTGGTAAACAAAGCAATTTTTTCGCGCGCGTGTTCCGGAATCTCTTCTTTGGAACGGCAAATAAGCATATCAGCTTGTATACCTATCGAACGTAACTCTTTGGTTGAATGTTGAGTAGGCTTGGTTTTAATTTCACCCGCAGTGCTGATATAAGGGACTAACGTTAAATGAATAAATAAGGTGAATTGGCTGCCAAGTTCGATGCGTAATTGACGAATAGCTTCCAAGAACGGTAAAGATTCAATATCTCCGACAGTTCCACCAATTTCGACTAAAGCAATATCGGCTCCGGATGCACCTTTTAAAATGGCTTGTTTGATTTCATCAGTGACATGAGGAATAACTTGTACAGTACCACCCAAATAATCACCACGACGTTCTTTACGCAATACGCGAGCATAAATTTGTCCCGCAGTAAAATTGTTGTCTTTGGTCATTTTAGCGCGAACAAAACGTTCATAATGACCTAGATCTAAGTCGGTTTCTGCTCCATCTTCAGTGACAAATACTTCACCATGCTGATAAGGACTCATCGTACCGGGATCAAGGTTTAAATAAGGATCTAACTTAAGTAAGCTAACTTTTAGCCCCCTAGACTCTAAAATGGCCCCTAAAGAAGCTGCAGCAATACCTTTTCCTAAGGAAGAAACTACACCGCCGGTAATGAATATATATCGTGTCGCCATTTAAGAGAGTTGAACCTCCGAAAATAAATGATTATTTAACCAATGTGCTAATAAATTGGCTACAAAACTTGCTGATTGGGATTCGCCCATAAAGCCTTTATCATAAACTGCTTCACAGACATCTGCAAAGCAAGAACCTTGTTGGAGTAGAGTTAAGACTAAGGCTTCTGCTTCGGTTAAAGCGACTGCATAGGACTGTAACCCTTTACGCCAAACCACACAATGACTGTTAGCCATTTGCACATTCGGTATCGATATTTCTTGGACTAAGGCTTTCCATATTACATAACTATTGTAATTAAAATTAAAATATTGCACTGACGGATGAAATTTAAAACATAAGGACGGCCAATTTTGTTCAGCTATATTAGCTAATGCTGAAAAATTCAAGTGAGGAGCATCAGCTGCTTCCAAACTTGCGATTAAAGCTTTAATCAATTGCGCTAATTCACTCAAATGTGGCTGCTCAGAATAAGCGGCGTCTTCGCTTAAAAATTGCGCTAATGGCTCGCCAAACCTGGCTATAGAATAAAACTGTGAAGGATAACTATCGATAAAGGCTTCAGCCATTTCGGTAAAGGCTTCATCACCTAATAGCTTAGCTAACAAGCCATATTCTTGTTCTAAAGCATCTATCAAGCGCCAAACATACGCATTGCCATAGACTGCCAAGCGTTCGTGTATCGTGCCCTTTACTGGCAATACTAATTGATTTAAGATGCGTTCATCTTCTACCATTAAATGGATTTGCAAGTCGTGTTGCAAATTAGCTAATGCAGACATTTTCTTTCCAACTATTTTCTGCTACCTTTTTGGCCCGTTGTAACTCGGCGAATAAAACTGGAAACTCAGGTATATCATCATCACGTTCTATCATGGTAGCAACTCTTCCAAATCTTTTTACTGCTTGCTCATAAAGAGACCAAACGCCATCGATAATGGGTGCATCATGTGTGTCAATAATATAATCCCCACAATTTTTATGTCCTGCCAAATGGAACTGGCGTACTCGATGTCTTGGGATCGCATTTAAATACTCTAATGGATCAAAATGATGATTGACAGCGCTGACATAGATGTTATTAATATCGAGTAAGATATAACAATCTGCCTGTTCTGCGATAGCGGTTAAAAATTCCCATTCCGTTACCTTTGAATCGCGATATTCTATATAGCTTGAAACATTTTCTAATAAGATCTGTCGGCCTAAAAAATCTTGCACTTGTTTAACGCGATCGACTACATGTAGCAAAGCTTCTTCAGTGTAAGGTAATGGCAATAAATCATGTGTATTTAAGCCATCAACTCCTGTCCAACATAAATGATCGGAGATCCAAACCGGCTGTATTTTATCTGCCAATACTTTTACTTTTTTTAAATACTCTATATTAAGCGCATCACAACTTCCTATCGATAATGAAACACCATGCATCACTAAGGGATAGTTTTCGCGAATACGATTAAGATAATACAGTGGTTTTCCGCCCGGTACTAAATAGTCTTCAGTAATCGCTTCAAACCAATCTACTTCAGGACGATGTTCTAAAATATAAGAATAATGTTGCGTACGTAAACCAAGACCAAAACCTAGAAAAGCATTCATTGTCAGGGTATTAACCTATAAAAAATCTTTTAACAAAAAAAGCCGCGTATTATTACGCGGCTTTATTGTACACAGTCATATAGCTAATGAACAGCCATAATTCACTGCAAACTAATTATTATCCATTCATTTGGCTGGTTGCATTTTCAGCGGTTCTGCAACGACGATGATGGTGGTGGTGATGTCTTCGGCATTTTGGAGGACATACTTGCTTGCAGCGGCTCATACATTTACATGTATTACATGGAGCAGCGCAAGGTGGTGCACAAGGTGTTTCACAGATTGGTGTGTTTTCTGGTATGTTTCGCGCACCTGTTGCACAACCAGACAAGAATATAGCAGCTGCAGCGGCAGCAATAACTAAACCTGACTTTTTCATGATCATGATCATCTATCCCCTGTAATAAAAATGGATAAGAAAAATTTTTCTGCCACTAACCCATTGCTTATAGCATTACACTATAGAACATCTAGTGACACTTAGTTTTTATACATAATTGTAAAAGAATGCAAGTATTTTTTAAGTTTCAGTTAATAAACGCACAAAAATTAAACTATTTTGTTTTTTTTATTAACGAATTGCGACAATAATTGACAACCAAAAAATAAATAATAAAAAGTAACAAAAAACTCATAAACATAATGCTCTCTTTAAATTGATAATAAAAAGCGCATAAACCGATTAAACCTAATACAAAATTTGTACTACCGAAAAGTATATTAATTTGTAAAGGTGAAACTTTTAAAGCTAATAATAAATGATGACCGTGTTGTCTATCTGAAAAAACCACGGATTGACCTTTTATTAATCGATAAAGCATTACCGCAGTCGCATCAAATAATGGCACCGACATGATCCAGCACATCGTCACCGGTGTTATCGGCCGAAAATTGTTTTGTGACAGTTCAATTAAAAACCATACTAAGCCAAATCCTAGCAACATACTCCCAGCGTCTCCCATAAATATTTGCGCATGATACCGGCCTGGAAAAGGAAAATTAAAGCAAAGAAAACCTAATACACTGGCTACCAATAAAAGTAATAGTGTAGTAGCAGAAAAATGCTGTGTAATTATCGCGCAAAATATCAATAAAATTAATTCAATTAATACTAAAGTTCCAGCTAACCCATCTACACCATCGATCATATTGATAGCATTAATAATTCCCAACCCAGCAATCAATGTTACTATTAAACTAGTATAATGTCCTAAATGAATATTTTTTAGAAAAAACAAATTGCCAAGATGTGTAATATAAACTTTCCCCCAAAAAATCATTAATAAAACTGCAGCAATTTGTGCAAAAAAACGACTCTTCGCTGATAACTCTTGAAAATCATCTAAAAAACCGACAAATACTAACAAAGCCGATCCCGCAATGAAACTACGATATTGCTGCAAAGAAATAGGTAATGTTAATAAGCCAACTAATAAACCCATTAGCATCGCTAGGCCACCAATCAATGGAATATTTCCTTGATGTTGTTTGCGAACATCCGGTGTATCAACTAAACCAAGTCGTAATGCTAATGGGCGTAGTAAAAGAATACCGAACACAGTAATGCAGAAACCAAGTCCTGCAGAAAGTAAAGCAAACATTTTTTATCTCATTTTTTATAATACAAACTCAGCCTCTAAGGCATCATTTCTAAACATTTTCACTGTTGCTAAAGACACTTCGTTTAGATCTCTACCGATCCAATCTAATTTTTTCAAAATATCATTGCTCAAAGTAATAATATGACAATGTATATTGTTGGCCTGAATAATATTCAGTACTTCTCTAGGACTAGCCCAAATTAGCTCTTGATTCGGCCTATCTTTTAAAAGATCAACAGTCTTAGCCATCAATGGTACTGGATCAATACCGGTATCAGCAATCCTTCCTGCAAATACTGAAATATACGCTGGTGTATGGGTTCCCAATACCCGACTTACCTGTACGACTTGCTCTAAGGTAGTCAATGCGGTTACGTTTTGTTTGACACCTTGCTGAGCAAGGTCTTCAATCAATGTGAAAGTAAATTTACCATAACTATCCGTGATTGGGATTTTAACATAAACATTTTCTGCCCATTCATTGATAGCCAATGCTTGCCGCTTCATTTCGGCCAACTCATCAGAAAAAACTTCAAACGAAATCGGTCGATCCGGAATCGCTTGTAAAATTTCTAGCGCAAACTTCCGGTAATTAGTAATACCTGATTGTTTCATTAAGGTGGGATTGGTAGTGAATCCCTTAATCAAAGGATTTTTATATAAATCCAACATCGCTGCTATCTCTGCTCCATCAGCAAACAATTTCACAGCTAAATTTTTGAGCTTCATCCAATCTACTCCTTAACTGAATAAAATAAAAAGTCTTGAACCAATCTTAAGCTACATAGTTATCTTCTGAATTAAAATTAATATAAAAAAATGACGGTTGAATATCTAGAATATTGTACGTTACGCATTGGCAATAACGGTAATATTTTGCGCACTTTCAATGACGAATTTACGCTATTACCGATTCCCATTTTGTGGTTATCAATTTTAATTTAGGGTGTGCCACCATTAAATGCCATATCACTGCCTGAAAAGCTTCAGCATGAGGGGTAATATGATCAACATTAACGGTCGGAATTAATACATAGGCATCTGCAATTTTTGCGGTATATCCGCCATCTCTACCCAAAATACCGACTATTTTAGAACCTTGTTCTTTCCCGTAATCTAAAGCCGCAACAAGATTAGGACTAATATTTTTTACTAAATCGCCTCCCCCCACAGACAAAACAAATAACATATCCTTGGCAGACAAATGGCTTGCGGCCAACCAATTTGAAAAAACTGATTTCCAGCCATCATCATTGGTACGTGCTGTCAATTCAGAAATATTATCGGTAGGAGTGTAAGCTTCTATTCCTACAATTTTTCTAAAATCATTCACTGCGTGTGAAGCATTCGCAGCACTACCACCTACGCCTAAAAAAAATAAGCGGCCTTTTTGGCATCGTAATTCTAATAACAAATCTACTATTTGTTCAATACTTTCTAAATCCAATCTATCAATAATGAGTTTAGTTTCTATTAAAAATTTTTCAGCAAACATATAAAATCCATTTTAGTTGAATAAAAAAAGTTAATTTTCAAGCTCAATATGCAGTTTAGGCCGAAAATTCAACCCTATAGAAATATTACACCAAGCAAAAGGTAAAAATTTAAATGGAAAAAATTCTCGTGATTCTAATTTAAAATAAGGTAAAATTTCATCTAAAACTTCTCGAGGGACATTGACATGTTCTCGCTCTATAAACCATTTATAGGGTTGTTGATACCTTTTCTCAAAAATTCTTTGGATGGAGATCCTCCTGCCAATTGAGTAACCAAATCCTCCTTCACAGGGAATGACTACAGAGAAAACTCCATGTTGCTTATGGCATACACGATAAATTTCTTTGATTGCTTTAGGCAAATTCGGAAGATGTTCTAATACATGTGAGGCAATGACTCGATCAAACTCATGATCTTGTACAGGAATTTTTTCTTGACAATCACCTACCCACACTTGAATATCTGGGTGGTTATGACGGATGCCTTCTGCCATATTTTCTCTCAATTCAAGAGCAACATAATTTTGTCGCTGTACATCAGAAAGCTTTTCATGAAAAATATGCTCACCTAATCCTGCACCAATTTCTAAAGTTCTAATAAAAGCTAAAGGTCTATTTTTAACTATATAATTATTATTGAACCGCTCCAAAAATGAAAACTTGTTAGGAAAGATAGTATATAAATATTTTACAAAATCATCACGAATCCATTTTTGTTCCTCAGTTAATTCTGGAAAAATTTTAGGCCATTTACTACAATTACTCATTAAAAAGCCTCCTCTTTATCCAAAAAATTTTCCAGTTCACTTAATCCCTTGAGTGACCCTATCTCATAAAAACGCTGATACACTTCATAATTAGCTAATTGTTTTTTCTTCAATAACCTCTGATAAACATCACTTAAGTCGTAAAAATAATTATTACTAGAAAAAATATTTTTTTTAAATAAAGATAAACCATAATCAATATAGGTCATATTAAGGGTTTTATTTTTTTTATCATATTTAATAATTTCACTATTAATAAATTCGATATTACTAGTATCTCCTCTATCATTATTTTTAAAAACAGTCATTAAAGCCGGTTTAGCTTGCCTTTGGAAAAAGTTCTGAATTTTTCTATAATCAATTGGTAAATAACTATCACCATATAAAACGAAAAAATTTTCATCTAATATAGGTAAAGCATTCTGTATTGCTCCAGCTGTGCCTAATAATTGCTCACCATCCACCGAGTAAGTTACGGATAAACCGAATTGCTTGCCATCTTTCACATAGGTACGGATTAAATCCCCCAAATATCCTATGCACAAAATGACTTTTTCAAACCCTTGATTTTTTAGTAAGCGTAATTGATGAGTAATAAAGGGTTCTTCATCTACTAATATCATAGACTTTGGTTTAGTTTGTGAGAGCGCACCCAAACGGGTCGCCAGTCCGCCTGCTAAAATAACTATAGGGAATAATTTATCCATTTTAAGATTGGGCTATTAATTTAGTACCTTCAAAATCAAAACGAAATCGGACTTCCTGTAAACTTGCTTCACGCATAGTTCGACGTAATAGAACTTTATCATCTGCAAAAAACATCAAAAATCCTCCTCCACCTGCACCAATTAATTTTCCACCTAAAGCGCCATTATCAAGCGCCAACTCATACCATTGATTAATTTTTTCATTACTCATCTTTTTAGATCGAGTCTGTTTATGTACCCAATGTTTATTCATCAATTCTGAAAATTTAATAAGATCGCCATTTTCCAAAGCTATTTTACTTTCTAAAGCCAATTCTTTAATAAAATGTAAATGCTCAATCATATCATGATCATTATTTTTACTTTTTTCATCCTGTTCCTTTAAAATAGTCGAGGCTGAACGTGAATAGCCAGTAAAAAAAAGTAATAAATTATCTTCTAGTTGATACAGTGTATCGGGGGCAATTTTAAGTGGAAAAGCCTTAACTTTACCTTCCGGTAAGAATTCGAAACAAGTCAATCCACCATAGGCTGATATATATTGATCTTGTTTTCCAATCGGTTCTCCCAAACGTTCTAATTCAATATGACAAGCTTGTTCCGCTAAGTCCTCAGGATGAACTAAATTTTTTTTAAACGCATGAAGATTTTTTAAAAGTGAAGTAGTAAAACTACCTGAGGAGCCTAAACCGGTACCCGCAGGTATATCCGCCATACTAGAAATTTCCAAATGCGTCGCTTCTATGCCAATATATTTTAAAGCTTCACGGATAATAGGATGTTGGATATCATCCGTATTGATAACTTTTTCTAAATTGGAATATTTAATAATTAATTCTTCCACGAAAGTTTGATGTAACGTGATGTAAACATACTTATCAATTGCGGCTGCAATCAAAAAACCACCATGTTCTTGATAATACGAAGGTAAATCAGTTCCACCACCACCAAGAGAAATTCTTAATGGACTACGTGTGATAAGCATAGCCGGATCCTTCCGCTACTTTTTCTACGATTTTTAAAGCCGCATAAGCATCCTTTACGCCAGGATTTGCTGGGCGTTGATGCTTAATGTCATCTAATAGCGCAGAGAACTCTAACTGCCATGAATCATCCCCCATAGGATATTCCCAAATACTTGTTTCGGGTGGACCCATATGCGGCAACATTTTATAATAACTTAAGCGTTCCACACCATAACTACCGCCTAAGCCTTGAATTTCTAACTTAGCTTTTTTACCATAAATTTCGTAAGAAAATAAATTTTTCCATTCTGTGCAACTTGCATGCAGAAAAGCAGTTTGTTTTGCAGCCGTTTTTAATAAAATAAATCCGTTATCATCTACGGGTCTATCCCAATAGTAGGTATGTGCAAAACCATCTATTTCAGCAAATTCGCCTAAAAACCATCGAGACAGATCAACTAAATGAATTCCTTTATCAAGTAATTCACCCCCTCCAGATAATTCAGGGTTAGAACGCCATTCTTTATCGTAACCTATCCGGCCCCCATGTCCATAACGACCGCGAATAAACATTAATTCCCCCAAGTCACCCGTTTGGACTATTTCGTACGCTTTCGACAGTGCTTTATGGTAACGATGATTAAATCCTACTTTTACTACCACATTAGAACTTTCCACTGCAGCAATAACGGGCTCCAATTCTTTGCTAAAGCGGGCACCAGGTTTTTCAATGAGTAAATTTTTTCCTGCTTTAATAGCCGCTAAGCTAATTTCAGTCAACACTTCATGCGTCGTGGCTATAATAACGATATCTACTTCTGATTTCGTCATCACTTCTTGCCAGCTCGACAGAACCTGACACCCTGGTACTTGATTCGCTAAAATTTGTGCCCGCTGCAAATTTTTATCGACACAATACAATAAATTTCCACCTTTTAAATATCGAGCACGTTTATTGCCAATCAAACCACAGCCAATAATAGCAACTTTCATGATATATCTTCCTCATATTTTTTACGGTTTTCAGGTTTAATTCTACGTAAGGTAAAAATATCTTTTGTAGCAATTTCTGGATAATACTCATGTAAATTTTTCCAGGGATCCCATACTGCACTAATTAACTTACCCGTAATACCTTTTGCAACTTCAGAAGCCAAATACACCGCTAAATCTGCGGCCAATGCTGGCGAAGATCCACCCGTTTTAGCTTGTTCTAAGGATATTTTATAAAAATTATCTCCAACATTTTCTGGCCCAGCATCTAACACTTCATCTAAAAAACCTGTATTTAAGGCTCCAGGAGAAATTGCCATCACATCAATATTAAAAGGTTGTAACTCATTGGCAAGTGTTTCAGAAAAACGCACAACAGCTGCTTTAGAAGCAGCATAGGCACTAAAATTCGGCATGGGTTTAGTAGCTCCACCTCCAGATATGATAATAATTTTTCCGTAATTCTGTTTTTTAAAAAAAGGGATTACCGCTCGACACTGCAGCACAGTTCCTTTCAAATTAATATCTATCGCATCACTCCATGCTTGCCAGTCTAGCGTTTCAAGCGGTCCCTTAGGTCCATAAATACCGGCATTTGCTACTAAAATATCGATACCGCCCAATTCTTCTTCAGCTGCTTTAATTAAATATTCTACTTGTTCAGGTGAGGCAACATCAGTAGGTATAGCAATTACTTTACAATTAATAGGTGCAATAGCCTGTAATTCGGCTTGCATTTTTAAAAGTTGTTTTTTATTTCTCGCACAAATCGCCACACTGGCGCCCGCCTTCACATAGGCTTGCGCAATCGCTGATCCCAAGCCTTTACTAGCACCACTAATAATGGCTTTTTTATTAAGTAATTTCATTATTACATCCTACTCTAAAATATTTAATGGCTTTTTTACCTTCGAATTGCTTGCTTAAAAAACCACTTGTATCAAATATGTAAGGTTCTCTTAGTTTTGTATCTAATTGTTCTATTTGAATATTCATGAACTCTGGACATTCTGTTCCAACCACAATCACATCAGATCTATAAAGAGCAGAATCTATATCTGGTTGCAAATTAATAAACTGTTCTAATTCGGGTACTAAATTTTGTATGGCGGGATCATAGGCATTTACAATTGCTCCATGTGAGCTCAGCCACAAACTAATTTTAATAGCACTAGAGTGTCTTAAAGCATCCGTTCCTGGTTTATAAGCTAAGCCTAAAATCGCCACGGTTTTCCCTCTTAAATCTTCTATATTCTCAATTATTTTTTTTTGTATCCAATCAGCATGTTTTTGATTGCTTAGCAAAACCGAATGAAAGAAATTTTCATTTAAAGAGTACGATTTATTCATTTGTATTAAATAATTAAGATCCCTGCCCAAAGTACCCCCAGAAAATGCTCCACCCGGAGTTAAGTAAGCATAGGGGCCGATCCTGATATCTGTTTTTAACCCTTGAGCTACAGAATGGGCATCAGCACCATAATATTCACATAATGTAGCAAGTTCATTAATAAAAACAATTGAAGTCGCTAAAAAAGCATTAATAGCATGCTTAGTCATTTCAGCGGATTCTATCGACATCCATAGAATTTTATCAACTATCGGATGTAATAATTTTTTTATAATGGGTTTGGCTAAGTCTGAACAAATACCCATAATAATACGATCCGGTTGCAAAAATAAATCTATCGACTTCCCCAAACGTAAATTTTCTGGCGAATACACACAATTTATCTGTTTTTCTTTATTTTCATTAAGAAACATATTCTTTATTGTTTGAGTAGTGCCAACGGGGATTTGCGAAGAAATAATAACTAAGGCATTATTTTTAAAATATGGAAATAATTTTATTACTCTATTTCTAATTTCATTAGCATTAGCCTTTCCCAATTCATTAATAGGCGTATCATAAGCAATCCAAATTATATCTAGATCCTTGAGCTCAGAAGGATCATTGATGAAATGTAATAAATTTGAATGCTTTGCAACATTCATAAGCTCAATCAAACCAGGTTCATATATGGGTGGAAATCCTTGTTTTAAATGAGTAATAAGTTGAGCGTCTTCATCATAAGCAATCACAGTATGACCAAACTTTGTTAAACAAGCTGCGGTGACACAACCAAGATGCCATAAACCTACAACTCCCACTTTCATACTCTGGCCTCCAGTAAGTCAGCATTTTTTCTTAAATAATCTAGAGTTTTAATAATTCCTTGCTGAATGCTAAACTTAGGTTGCCATCCAAGCTCACGAATTTTTTTACAATCTAGAAATATAAATGGATTATCGCCAATCCAGCCTCGCTTACCTCCTGAATAATTTAATTTAGGGGTGATACCTAATTCAGTAGAAATCCAAGCAACCGAATCTTTTACTTGACAGTATTCATCAGTACCTAAATTAAATATATTAATTTTTTCATCAGATTTTTTTAACGCTAACTGAATGGCATCAATACAATCTGGTATATATAGATAAGATTTAGATTGATTTCCATCACCTAAAATTTTTAACTGCGTAGGTTTATTTTTTAACTGGCGATAAAAATCAAAGACATGACCATGTGTATATCGTTCGCCTAAAATTGATACAAAACGAAAAATATAGGCTTGAATGCCAAACGCTTCGCTATAGGCTTGAATTAAACCTTCGGCAGCTAGTTTCGAAGCACCATAGAGTGATGTCTGTATGGGGAAAGGAGCAGTTTCTGGGGTTGGAATAATATCAGCCTCGCCATAAACAGACCCTGTAGAAGAAAAAATTATTTTTTTTACTCCCTGAATTCGTATAGCATCTAATACATTAAAGGTTGCAATCGTATTCTGTTGCAAATCTTTTTCGGTATGCTTAATTCCGTCCTTTACATCTGCATTAGCCGCAAAATGGAATACTCCATCACAAAACGAAGGCATGCTTGCTAGTAAAGTTTTTTTATCTAGACAATCTCCTTGAATAAACTTAAAGGAAGAAAACTGTTCTGCTACTTGTAAGAACTCTAAAAATCCAGTGGATAAATTATCATAACCAATGACTTCGTGTCCTTGCATTAATAGACGATCAACTAAATGACTTCCAATAAAACCTGCACAACCGGTAACAAAATATTTCACATTAAAAAATTCCTTTAAAAAAGTAAAAATACATTATTCAATTTTCTCAATTAATTCAGAAAAAACATCATTTTTATTTTCAACAATAGCATCGATAATGTACATAGGTCTTCGTTTAACCTCCTCATAAATACGACCTACATATTCTCCCATTAAACCTAAAAATAACAATTGCATACCTGAAAAAAAGGTTATTGTTAAAATAGTAGCCGATAATCCAGGTGTTAAATTGACTCCAATAACTTTTTGTATTAAAAAAAAACCACCTAATACAAAACCAAATAAAGCGATAAAAAACCCCATTATAGACATTATTTGTAATGGACGAGTGCTAAAACTAATCAATCCATTGATTGCAAGCTTTAATGCACCAACATATCGATTGTAATTGCTTTTTCCAAATAATCGCGGCTCTCTATCAAATTCAATAAAAGTTTGCCGAAAACCTACAAAAGCAACTAATCCTCTTAAAAATCCATGTTTTTCGTGTAATTGACGCAATTCTTCGATTACACGACGTGTCATAATACGAAAATCGCCTGTATTTCGTGGAATAGGTACTTCACTTAATTTGGCAATCAACATATATCCTAGATAGGCAATGATTTTCTTAATCCAGGGTTCACCTTGTCTTGTTCGACGTGTAGCATACACAACCTCAAAACCTTCATGTAATTTAAGATATAAATCCTTTATTAATTCAGGCGGATCTTGTAAATCCACATCTATTACCACACAAGTCTCTCCTTCACAATGTAAAATCCCTGCTATTGTTGCTGCCGGCTGGCCAAACTTTCGAGATAACAAGATTAATTTAATCGCTGAATTATATTCCATTTGCTTTCTTATTATAATTTCAGTCATATCAGGCGAAGGGTCGAGACAAAATAATATTTCATAGGATATCTTCATATTTTGCAATACTGACTGAATTCTGTTTAAAAAAGGAATAATATTTTTTTCTTCCTTATATACAGGCACTATAACGGACAATTTTAGAGGAGAGTAAAAATTTTCCATACCTTTATAATTCACTCCTTGATATAAGATATAACTTTAAAATAAAAATAAAACATCATTAAACTTACTTAGTGTTGAACGTTAAAGATTTAATAAACAGGCCTAATCGGCGAGTATCTGCGCTTAAAGAAAGTTTAAAGGGAGAAATAGCATTTTTAAATACAAATTGAACTTCTATTAGATTACCAGGACCTATTAAAGAATTGGGGATTTCAATAGTATTAACATTAGAAAAATTTGCGTAATTATAAGTTATACATCCTATATACCGATGATTAACAAATATATCAACTTTTAAAGTCGGATGATTTACACGGACAAAAGGTACTGCATCAATCGTTAATATTAAGTTAGAAGAAGGCTTTTCAGCTAATCTAAGTAAAAATATTGAAGTATCCCCATCAGTCCAGGTTGCTTCCTCTTCTGAAAAACTCCATCCTTCAATCAATGTTAAATAATCTTTATTATTGAAATTTAATTTTTGAAAAGAAATTTTACTACCTAGTTTATATATAATATATTTAGCCCAATTTATTTGCTCAATATTAGATGATTTTGTACGCCAGTTAGGTAATAATAGAAAAAAACCATCAGCTTCTTTTACTTGAAAAGGAAGATTCATTTTTCTACTAACAATAAATCTCCGAACATAATCATCTTTTACAACATACAACGACTCTCTATCTAGTTTTCTATTCTTTAGATTATTCAATAATTGCATTCTATAATCTTTTAATTTTTTTATATCAACACGCGCAAAATATCCTGTGTTAATATTCAATTTATTAAACGCTGCATAGTTAATCAGAGGTAATGCTGGCCAATCTACAGTGTCACTTGGTAATACATAAATAATTTTTTTATATTTTTTAGCAGCCTCTATCCATATTAAAGATTTTAATGGTGAAACATAAACTGGAGGGTTACTTAACCAATTTCTAAAATGATTATGTACGCCGGATGAATCGGCGATTTGTACAGTTAAACAAATAAAAATAAATATTTTAGCTATTAATTTTCTATAACCTATGATAACTAAATATAGAATACTAAGATAAATTAAGTAATAAAATGGTAATACCATTCGTCCTGAAACTCTAAATACGTTGACAAAATCTGGCATTGAATATTGAAGTAATTCATACCTACCAAATCCAACGTGATTTGACAAGGCATATATCATTAATAAAAAGGTAATGCTAACTAATGGAATTAGCTTTTTAAACTGGGGAAAAAAATTTTTTATTTGTCTTTGTTCTAAAAATTTAACTAATCCTATTATGCCCAAAATGAGCATTCCTAATCCTAAGTAGCTAAAGCCTTCGTAATCTCCCTCTGCGTGCGGCTGTTTTTTTAATATGTAAGACCAACTACCAAAATTGACATCGGAAGGATCAATAAATGATAAAAGATTCATACGATAATAACCAAATCCCCATGCTTTTAGTCCATCATGCACCATAAAATAACCAGCTTGCCACATGACTAGGGTAAGTATTAAAATAGTGAATAAAATGTATTTTGCTAGTTTTGAGTATGTAAACGCATTAAATATTTTTCTTTTTATTAAATCTGCTAACCATATCATCAACAACATAAAAACAAAATAAGGATGGACTAAGCTACTAATACCAAGCAAAATAGTCCAAATGTAATTGTTATAACTAGACGAGAAATAAAGTAACATTCCTGCTAAAATTAACCATTGACCTAAAAATTGATAATGTCCATGAAGGCGCCAAAGTAAAGGGGGCGCTAAAACAAAAAATGTACTTCCTAAAAGTTTAAACCATTTATCATTGGTTATTTTTTCTAATAATTTCCAAGAAAAAATAGCTTGAAAAATAAAACATATTAATATCCATAAGCCAGTATAT
>JBARFJ010000005.1:0-22225 GCA_049797115.1 Candidatus Aquirickettsiella sp.
CATTATTAGTTGGGCTGCCGTCTTTAATAATGCTTTCGGTAGCTATGGCTTTAATTTTGGTAGCACCTATAATTATTAATATGTTACATGGCACTTATTTGTGGACGAGAAATTTGTTTAGCTCGGCTGAAATAAAAACTGAAAATAAGCAATATACCCTATTGGAAAAAACTATTGCTGAATTGAAAAAATTAGAAGCGAGACATAGTCAATTAGATGAAGAAATTTGCAATGAGCTTGAAATTAATCACAAATTACCACCAACGGCCAATGAAGAAGGAATGGTGAAAAGTCTTTCTGATCAGTTAAATGACAACAAGAAGCTTGCTACAAATAACAACCTGGTGTATGGACCTTTTTTTACTTCTGCAACGAACAAACCCGTGACATCGGAATTTCCTGTCGCTCAAACACCAAGTGAAGTGTCGAGTAAATTTCGTTAATTAAGCAATTAATAGCGCGGCAGCTACACTGCGTCCTTCAGACATTAATACGGAATAAGTGCGGCAGGCTGCGCCGTTATTCATGACTTCGATACCTATTTTTTGCTGATTAAATATGTTTAATAACATAGGATCGGGGAAAGCCAAATTTTCACCACTGCCGAGTAATACGATGCTAGGACTTAAGTCGATAATTAGTTGTAAATTTTCGGCAGTTAAATCAGCGATAGAGTGAGGTGGCCAGGCAGCTATCAATTGATCGGGCATGACGATAAGGCTATGGTGGATTTTTTGTTCATTAATTTGAATAAAATCTTTATCATAAGCACGTATCTGATAACGCCCTTCGCCGGTGTCTAGGTTTAATTCCATAACGGACTATCAAGTTAAAAATATTTACGTTAAATTATACACTATGACAAAGATACTAATACTTATTGCTTGCTTAAGCTTGAGTTACTTCCTACTTTCTAATCATGCGGGTGCTGAAATGCGGCGAGTTTAGGGAATGAGCTTTAAATCATGAATAAAATCATCGTACGCCGCAAGTTTAATTTAGTTGAAAACTTAAATCATTTACACCCGGTTTTACAGCGTGTGTATGCAGCACGCGGCATCCAATCCGCACAGGAGTTGGATTATCGTTTGCAAAATTTATTGCATTTTCAATCTTTATCCGGTATCGAAGCGGCGACACAGTGTTTGGGTCATGCAGTGATGCAGCAACAGCGTTTATTGATAGTCGGTGATTTTGATAGTGATGGTGCAACCAGTAGTGTCTTAGCAGTGAGTGCATTACGAGCTTTTGGTGCGCAGCAGGTGGATTTTTTAGTGCCGAATCGTTTTGAGTATGGCTATGGTTTAACACCAGAAATTGTTGAGCTAGCTTTACGTACAAAAAAACCCGATGTTATTGTCACCGTTGATAATGGCATCTCTAGTCATGATGGCGTCATCGCCGCAAAAGCCGCAGGATTAAAGGTTGTTATTACCGATCATCATTTGCAAGCCACTACCTTGCCAGAAGCGGATGCGCTGGTTAATCCTCAACAAAGCGGCGATCAATTTTCAAGTAAGAACTTAGCGGGTGTAGGTGTTATTTTTTATGTGATGTTGGCACTCAGACACTATTTGCGGGGCCAAGCTTGGTTTGAAAAGACTAACATTCCTGTACCGAATATGTTGCAGTTTTTGGATTTGGTGGCATTAGGGACGGTCGCTGATTTGGTGAATTTAGATCGAAATAATCGCCTATTAGTTTCTCAAGGTTTGCAATGGATTAAAGCGGGTAAAGCACGGCCAGGGATTTATGCCTTACTCAAATTGGCAAAACGCGATGTGGAATATCTGGTTGCCAGTGATTTATCATTTAGTATCGCACCGCGCTTAAATGCTGCCGGTCGTTTGGCCGATATGTCATTAGGGATTGCTTGTTTGTTAGCAACCGATCGTAATCGTGCGCATGAGTTAGCGTTGCAGCTCAGTCAATTGAATGAAGAACGTCGTTCAATAGAAAGCACCATGAAGCAAGAAGCTTTTGCTATTTTAGAAAAACTCATCGAAAAAAAACCCTTGGAAAAAGGAATTTGTTTATATGATAGCCGTTGGCACCAAGGTGTAATCGGTTTATTGGCTTCGCGATTAACCGAGCGTTTACATAGACCGACGATCATTTTTGCTGAGGGTCATCAAGCCGATGAATTAAAAGGTTCAGCACGTTCTATTAGCGGCTTACATATTCGTGATCTATTGGAAACCATTGCAATACGTTATCCGCATTTGATTAATAAATTTGGCGGACATGCGATGGCAGCAGGATTGAGTTTAAAAAAAGCTTCGTTTGGCGAGTTTGCTAAGATTTTTCAGTATGAATGTGAGCAACAATTGCGACCTGATATGCTACAGGCCACTTGTTATACCGATGGCGAATTAACCCAGCAAGAATTAAGTTTAAAGCTGGCCGAACTATTACGCTACGACGCAGGTCCTTGGGGTCAAGATTTTCCAGAGCCACTATTTGAAGGTTGCTTTTGTTTACTTGCGCAACGTTTGGTGGGAGATAAACATTTAAAGATGACTTTAGCCAGTCAAGATGCCAGCAAACAAATCGATGCTATTGCATTTAATGTTAATCTAAGTCATTGGCCTAACCATCGTGCCGAACGTATCAATGCGCGCTATCGTTTAGGCATAAACTATTATCAGGGCCGCAAAACCTTGCAGTTAATTGTCGAAAGCTTAGAGCTTTCATCTCTTTAATTAGCCGGTTTTTTGCGAGAAATACATGGCTCCTTATACGCTTCTATGTAAAGCGTATAAGGAGCATGTTTAATTTTCGAATTTTTTATGATAGTGATTCCTTAAATTAACGAAAACTGGGGTTACCCTTATTTAGTTTGGGGAAGGATATCCTTGATATTCAATTTTTTTACGTGCTTCAGAACTGATGTTTAATCCCCATGCATCAAAAAATGCTAATAGATTCGTTTTTGTAATCTCACACGCTGTTCTGACAAACCAGCTTTTGTCCTTATAATTTGAGTTAAATGTATCCCAACCCTCAGAATAGTTCCATTGCTCTCGGTAGGCCTTGCCAAGTTTCATATAAAAGTCATCGCCATAAGTAAACAATAATTGGAAAAATAATTGTAAACGTAAGAATTCGTTTTGAATATGTTGGGGGCGCTTTAACACCCATGTTTTTTCTTTTTCATTATAATGATATTGCGGATCTCGTTCGTCATAAGTTGTGGATGACATAACATCATAACCTCCTTCAAGATCGGAAAGATTGACATTAGCATTAATAAAATTGACTACGGAGTGTGGATCCCAAGCCCGGCTCGTTCCATATTTTTTAGAATCAAAATATTCAGGAGCATAGTAATAAATATCGTATTTATTCCAATCACCTTTACCTTTTATGAGACGTTCAGCAATGAGTTCGTAAAGATTAGCTATTACTTCTATTTCCGTCCCCCAAGACCATCCCATAGTATTTTGGTGTCCCATTTCATGCCAATCAACAAAAAGAGTTTTTGATTTTCTTGTTTCTATATCATTGCATACAGCAATTAAATCGTAGGAGGAGTAACCACATTTTTCAAAGGTTATAATTTGTAAGTTTTGTGTTGGAAGATCTAAGGCGTTTGTGCCATCAAAACCATTAAACATATCGTAGGCTGTACCAATTAACAGATACTCTGAAAGCAATTGATTAATATGGATCTGCTTGGATACCCCTTTAAGTGTATCTCCGGGAATATAAATTCTATGAAGCCCATTGAATAGTAGAACTTGATTAAAAGGGTTAGAATTTTGGCTAATGCCTTGTACCCATTCCTGTTGCGTATTGATGCCAAAAATGAAAATCGGAATTTTTTTTCCTTTATTTGTTTTCTTAGAAAAAACAGTTATTTCAATTTTTTTGCCCCAGCTTTGCATATCTTGTTTATTATTAACACAGGACAACATTAACATCCCTGTTTGACTTGCTTTATAAGTAGTGTTTTGGTTTTCTATTAATTCTACTTTATTGATTATACTGTAGGGGTACAAGCTACTAGTAGCTGCAAAACAGACAGTTTGAGGATCATCCAAATTGCCCACGCTGATATCGACTTCATCACCTACTTCCATAAAAATATCAGTGGGAAAATACGATGTACGCCCTGAATGAAAAAGATCAAAAGCCATTCTTGTTTCGGCATGAGTGGCCCGTCCGTATCTACCATGGCCTGTGCCACCAAATTCTGTTATTGGAATATGATAGATGCCCTCTTTTCTGTAGGCATAGGTTTTTATGCTACTTTCAAACCAAAATTTTTGCCAATAAGATTGATTATTTTTATTGTTTGTATCTTTATTGAACTTCTCAGCTATACCCAAATTGCCATCTAACATCTCTGGGTTATAACCAAATAGGCAGATAAAAGCTTCCTTAAACGCCTCCTTATAATTTTCATTATTATCTTTATACTGTGTCCACCAATAATTTTTCCTTGGTAGTCGTACAGACGACGACTCTACAGACTGATTTTCAGGCTTGTTAATTTCACGAAAAGATTCAATTGTGTTGTTTTCATAGTTGGCCATTAGTTTCATCCTTAAATCCTAATGAGTTGGTTGGTTAAAATTTATACTAGTATGACATGTTTTTTGTTAAAAAAATAAGCTGATCACATCTTGTAGATCGTAGAGAGTTTGGGAAGAGAGTGAAATTATTAAAAACTAGCCAAGGTATCGTAAGTTATAAATGCAACTTTGGTATAAGCTACGTTTTGTAGTAACTCACCTCAGACAGAAGCGGCAGTTGTAATTCCTAGAAGTTTTTAGTTTAGATGAGTAAATTAAAATTAAAAAAAAAGCCGATGAAATCGGCCTTTTTATTTAAACAAAATTAAGTTGTTTCAATTAAGACTTAATTGAGTTTTTTTCTGTTTGGTCCTTGGCTGCTACTGAGTTAAGTGTATTAAGCTCATCCAGTTTAGCGTTTTCTTTTGCTTGTTTTTCATCTAATTTTCTTTCCAAAGAAACTTTTTTGTGACCTTTTCTATGATGAACAGCTTCTTTGTTAGCGGGCATTTCCATCGTCATAGGCTGGTTAGTTTTAGCATCCTTATTAGGCATTTCCATCGTCATAGGCTGGTTAGTTTTAGCATCTTTTTGGTCAGGTACTGATCCAGCCGCGAAAGCAGGAATAGCTAAAATCGCGCTGCTTAAACCGATGATGAGGGCTTGTTTCAATTTCATGAGGAGGACTCCAAATTGTTATTATTATTAAACAGGCTTTGTGTAACAAAGCAAGTAAGGCTATCATACCAGTAAAAAACCAGCATGGAAGCCCCTTATCAGAAATAAATCATGCTAAACCCGCAGAAACAGTCGATTAGTTCATATATGATAGCGCCAATGATGGGTTGGACCACCCGTCATTACCGTTATTTTTTCCGGCTTATTTGCAAAAAAGCACTACTCTATACAGAAATGCTGACTACTGGCGCTATTTTAAATAGTCCACAGCGAGAACGTTTATTACGTTTTGATGCCAGTGAAAAAGCTCTGGCGATACAATTGGGCGGTGGTATTGCGGCCGATCTAGCACGGGCGGCCAAAATAATCGAGCCCTATGGTTATTCTGAGATTAATCTGAATGTTGGTTGTCCTAGCGATAGAGTGCAATCGGGTTGCTTCGGTGCAGTATTACTCAAACACCCAACGCGTGTTGCTGATTGTATTGCTGAGATGTCTGCGGCGGTTAAATTACCGATTACCGTTAAAACTCGAATTGGTGTCGATGATTGTGAAAGCTATGATTATCTTGCTCAATTTATCCAACAGGTGAGTTTGGCGGGTTGCCAAACTTTTATTATTCATGCACGTAAGGCTTGGTTACAAGGATTAAGTCCAAAAGAAAATCGTGAAATCCCGCCATTGAATTATAATTGGGTGTATCACATTAAACGCGATTTTCCTCATTTAAATATTGTTTTAAATGGCGGGATAGCTTGTTTAAACACAGCGCAGGAACATTTACAACAAGTCGATGCGGTCATGATAGGTCGTGCAGCTTGGTATAATCCCTATTTATTTGCTGAGCTCGATCAACTGATTAACCCACAGGACACATTAATCATCCCTAGTCGACTGTCTATTGTTTTACACTATTTACCTTATCTAGAACGCGCTTTTATGTCAGGTGAAAATTTGACGCCATTAATACAACCTTTATTCGGTTTATTTCATGGTGTAGCGGGCGGTAGACGTTGGCGACAAAAATTAAGCGAAATTTTACAGCAGGTGGATAATCCGTTAGTAAGAATAAAGGAGATAGTGCGAGAAATAGTTCCGACCTAATCTTATAAAGAATGTGGCGCTAGATTCGATTGTTCTACCCATTGATATAAAGCAAAAGACTCGGGTGTACATTTAAGACAACGGGTTGCGCAATTAGGTGTTTTAAAACATTTTTTCACACAACCTTTGTGTATTAATAGTTCTAAAATTGCTAAGGTTTCTTCTTGCTTAGTTCCAAAGGTTTGTAAAATAAGTGCTAAATTAACTAATTTTTTTTCAGCAATAAATTTTTTTAAAGCCAATAAGCTAATCATGACAGTTGCCTCGACTAGATGAGAGTGGAAGAGGTAATTCGGTTAGCGGTGTTGTTTTAAAACGTAAGAAAATATGCGTAGCAAAAAGCGCAGCAGCAACAATGAGGTACCATATCATCGTCGTTAAGGGATGTTGGCTAAACGTGACGGTTTGATAAAATAAAGTAGCAATGGCATAGGCAATTCCGGTACTCCAAGCCATAGAAAAATAAGCCCAGCCTCTGCCAATTTCGCGTTGCATCACCGCCATGGTCGAAATACAGGGAAAGTACAATAAAATAAATAATAAATAAGCAAAAGCACCTAGTTTGCCATTGAAATAATGCGACATCACACCATAAACTCCTTGGGTCACTTCGGGCGTCTCGGCTTTAAGCGCCATGGGATTAGTTAGGGTTTTGCCCAGATCGCGGAGATTTTTAGGGATAGATAATACAGCGGTTTTTAATTCTTCTTTTATTGTGGATAGGTCGTCTTGCTCTGTTAGTTGACCGACTTGTGAATATAAAGTATTCAAGGTTCCGACAACCACTTCTTTGGCTAATAAACCGGTGGCTAAACCGACCGTGGCCGGCCAATTATCACTTTGTATGCCCATCGGAGCAAATACTGGCGTGATGGTTTTCCCAATACTGGATAATAAGGAGTGCTGGTTGGCTTCACCATTGATGAGTTTGCCATGGATACTAATGGTATTGAAAAAACCTATCAACATACAAATCGGAATAATAAAACGACCGGCTTTAAATAAAAATAATTTCAAACGTTGCCAGGTACTTCGAAAAATAGTGCCCCAATGCGGCCAATGATAAGTCGGCAATTCTAGGATCATGGGTGTTGTTTCTGCTTTTAAGGTTGTCGAACGCAATAATAAGCCAGTGAAAATGGCTGTCAGTATACCTATGCCATATAACGCGAAAATTACCAGTGCTCCGCCTTGTGGAAAAAAAGCGGCGACAAATAAGGTATAGACGGTAAGACGTGCACCGCAAGACATAAAAGGCGCCATCATCACGGTTAAAATACGATCCCGTGGTGAAGCTAAAGTGCGTGTGGCCATTACGGTAGGGACATTACAACCAAAACCAACAATTAATGGTACAAATGCTTTTCCCGGTAAACCGATAGCGCCCATTAATTTATCGACCACAAACGCAGCGCGCGCCATGTAACCGGAGTCTTCTAATAACGATAAAAATAAAAACATTGCACCGATGACAGGTATAAAACTAATCGTGGTATTAATACCTTTACCTAAACCATTGGCAATTAATGCAATCAGCCAAACGGGTAAATGCCACTGCGTTAGTAGGTTGATACTACCGTGTATAAACAATGCGGTACTACCGATATCAAAAAAATCTTGAAAAGCGCCACCGATATTAATAGCAAATAAAAAAAGTGTGTACATCACTAAAAGGAAAATAGGAATGCCTAACCAACGATTCAAAATAATACGATCGATGCGCTCAGTGAAAGTGCTGCCCGGTGTATGGGTGATTAAGCTTTGCTTGAGTATGGATTGTATCCAAGCATAGCGTGCATCGGCTATCAGTAAATCAATTTCTTCACCATATTGTGTTTTAAGTATCTCAATCAAGGATTGTGCAAATTTAAGCTCTTCTGCTGTGACATAGTTGCGAGCCAGCGCATCATCTTCTAATAGTCGACAGGCCAACCAATTGGATGGTACGGTTTTTGGGGACAGTTTTTCGGTAAGTGTTTGTACGGCGCTTTGTAATAAGGGTTCAAAAGAGTAAGGAAAAGTTGCATGGGTTGAGACGTTTGTAGCCAAAGCTTGGCGTAATTCAGTCATTCCAATGCCGCGAATTGCGGTTAAAGGAATGATGGGACATTTTAATGATCGACTTAGTTGTTGAATATCAATGTGACTACCACGTCGTTTAGCAATATCCATCATATTAAGTGCGATAATAACCGGTATCTGCATTTCTAAGAGTTGTGCAGTCAAATACAGTTGGCGTTCGAGATTGCTTGCATCAACTACATTAATGACGAGGTCGGGACGATTATTGACGAGATAACTACAGGCAATGCATTCATCTAGAGCACAATTATTAGTGATAACACTTAAGGAATAAGTACCGGGAAGATCAACGATTTCATAGGTTTGTGCGCCGACATTAAAATAACCGCTTTTTTGCTCAACGGTCACACCGGCCCAATTTCCGACTTTTTGCCGACTACCGGTCAGAGCGTTAAAAATAACGGTTTTACCACAATTTGGGTTACCTGCTATAGCAATAATCTTATTTTTTTGCATGGAATTTTTTAGTTTAATTTGAATATTCTACATAAATATGACAGGCTTCACTGGAACGTAAACTAAATTGGCTACCTAATATTTGTAATTGTAAGGGGTCACCCAGCGGTGCACGTCGAATTAAGGTGATGGCAATTTGTCGAGTAATGCCCAAATGTTGTAATAGCTTTCGACAGGATGGTGCAATATCAGAACTGAAGCCGACAACAATAGCAGACTGGCCTGAACGCAGTTGTGTGAGTGGTATAGGCTCCATAATCATAAATATTTTAAATGAGAATCATTACTATTTATAATAGAGGTTTTTTAGTGACGAAGCAAGCCTTAGTGGATCATAAAACAAAGCCATGGGTGTGAATTTTTTATGCAGTTAAGTCAATTATTAATGGGGTTGAATGTTCCAGTAATAACAGACGCTACTATTAAAGGGCTTTGCCAAGATAGCCGTCAACTGCAAGCGGGAGATTTATTCTTTGCTTATCCAGGATTGGGTAGTGATGGGCGTCACTTCATCCAGGAAGCGATAGCCAAAGGAGCGGCAGCTATTTTATTTGAACCAAACGGGGAGAGTTCGATTGATCGGATGACAGCCTCTATCCCACTATTACCTATTCAACATTTAACGTCACAATTAGGACTGATTGCGTCGCGATTTTATGACTATCCGAGTCGTTATATGCCTGTAGTAGGTATAACTGGCACGAATGGTAAAACCTCCTGTACACATTTTTTAGCAGATTGTTTGCAGCAGTTACAAAAATCTTGTGGCGTTATCGGAACCTTAGGCAATGGGTTTTATGGCGATTTAAAGCCAGGTCAATTAACTACACCGGATGCTATCGAGTTACAACAATTACTGGCAGAATTTCGCGATAAACGAGCACAAGCGGTGGTAATGGAGGTGTCTTCGCATCGTCTCGCCCAACAGCGTTTAAATGGGACAGAATTTTCTGTTGCCGCATTTACTAATTTGACACGCGATCATCTGGATTATCATAGAACTATGGATGCTTATGCGCAGGCCAAACGTTCTTTTTTTGATTTGCCAGGTGTGCAGCAGGCGATATTAAATGCGGATGATCCTTATGCACAACAATGGTTAACTGAACTTGCCGAACAAATGCCGGTGTATGCTTATTCTTTACATAAACCCCAAGCGGCTTGGTCATATATTCCACATATCACAGTAAAAAAATCCAATTTTAATCAACAAGGTATATCGGCAGAAATTGATACGCCTTGGGGCGAAGTGTTTATCGAAAATCCATTTTTAATGGGACGTTTTAATTTAAGTAATTTATTGTTGGTATTGACAATATTAAAAAGTTTGCATTTTTCTTTAGCAGAAATTTCACAAGTGATATCGAAATTAAAAGGCGTAAAAGGACGCATGCAAGCTTTTCACATCCCGGGAAAGCCTTTAGTCGTCGTCGATTATGCGCACACGCCAGATGCCTTGCAACAAGTGTTGCATGCTTTACGCCCGCATTGCCCAGGTGAGCTATATTGTTTATTTGGTTGTGGGGGCGATAGGGATAAAGGAAAACGGCCGTTAATGGCTAAGATTGCTGAGCAAGAAGCCGATCACATCCTATTAACCAGTGACAATCCACGCTATGAAGATCCTTTGCAAATTTTGCAAGATATTCAACAAGGTTTGACAGGTAAAAAATCCGTATATTGTGAACCGGATAGACAGCGCGCGATTGCTTACGCCTTAGCAAACGCACAGCCGTCTGATGTGGTTTTAGTGGCCGGTAAAGGACACGAAGCGTATCAATTGATTAAAGGTATCTGGTATCCTTTTGATGATGCTAGCGAAGTACAGCGTTTATTAAACCAGTAATTTTCAATTCGAATAACATTGCCATCCTTAAGGTAAAACTTATTTATCCGTGCAACATCTATAACGATAGATTAAACTACATTTATCTTTTTTTATGGCCAATTTAGTGAAATTATCAACATTAGCTCGCTTACTCAATGGTAAGCGTTTAGGTTCAGATGTGAATTTTACTGGACTGAGTCTAGATTCGCGTAGTATAAAACCGCATGAACTTTTTATTGCACTTCGCGGTGAGAAGTTTGATGGACATCATTTTATTGAGCTTGCCAAGCAGCGCGGTGCTGCCGCTGCTGTCGTTGACCATGTTATCGATACTGACTTACCTTTAGTTCAAGTGAGGGACACAAGAAAGGCCTTAGGCGAATTAGCTAAACACCATCGTCGTCAATTTTCTATTCCTATTATCGCTTTAACGGGTAGTTGTGGTAAAACCACGACCAAAGAAATGATCCGATCTATTTTGGATGAAGTGGGTCCGGTGTTAACTAATTTTAAAAATTTTAATAATGATATTGGTTTACCCTTAACATTACTGAATTTAAATAATCAGCATCGTTATGCAGTGATCGAAATAGGGGCTAATCATATCGGAGAAATTGAGTATTTAACGCATATCACGCAACCGAATGTTGCTTTAGTCACCAATATTGGGCCGGCGCATTTACAAGGATTTGGATCCCTAGCGGGCGTTGCAGAGGCTAAGGCTGAGATTTTTTCTGGTTTAGTCAAAAATGGTGTGGCTATTATTAATGCCGATGATAAGTTTGCTAATACAATACAAAAAGCATGTGCTGCTTTTCGCATTGTACGTTTTGGTTTATCGGAGCAAGCTGATTTTTCTGCAACGAATATACAGATGGACGCGGATGGTAAAACCCGTTTTTTGTTACATGCTCCCAGCGGAAAAGAAATGATGATAAGTTTATGCTTACCTGGGCAGCATCACGCGTTGAACGCGCTAGCGGCGGCAGCAGCAGCAAGTCAAGTGGGAGTCGAATTGTCCGATATCAAATCCGGTTTAGAAAAAATGCAGCCGGTGCCAGGAAGAGTCATAGTGAGCAAAACAAAAATAGGTGCGACATTAATAGATGATAGTTATAATGCCAATCCAAGTTCAGTTGCAGTGGCCTTAAAATTATTGGCTCATTATACTGGGCAACGAATTTTTGTTATGGGTGATATGGGAGAGTTAGGTCAAAATGCCATAGACTATCATCGTCAAATCGGACAATTAGCTAAAGAATTAAACATTGATGACGTCTATACCTGTGGCGATTTAAGTAAAGAAACAGCCAAAGCATTTGGTGCAAGCGCAAAACATTATCCTGATCATCAAGCATTAATTTTAGCGCTGAAATCACGCTTGCAAGAGAATGTGACTATTTTAGTTAAAGGTTCACGCAGTGCACAAATGGAAAAAGTCGCCGCGGCTTTAATGGATTAATCATTTTTTTGTCATGACGAGCCGTAGCAATCCCTCGTCATTGCGAGCACCGTAGGTGCGTGGCAATCCATGGCCGCGGTCTCACTAACGTTTCGGCCTCGCCATGACGGCTCATTGATTTTTAATTGGAGAAAACAAAGCACATGTTGTTATGGTTAACTGCCTTTTTATCAAATTATTATCGTGCCTTTCATGTTTTTCAATATTTAACATTTAGAGCCATTTTAGCTTCTTTGACCGCATTTCTTATCTCACTTTTATTAGCGCCTAAGATGATACGTACGTTAAGTCATCGACAAATCGGCCAATCCATACGGTCCGATGGACCACAAGCCCATTTAACCAAAGCTGGAACACCGACCATGGGTGGGGCATTGATTTTAATTGCCATCGTGATGACAACTTTATTATGGGCTAATCTTAATAATCATCTGATTTGGATAGTGCTCTTAGGCATAGTAGGATTTGGTCTAATAGGATTTGCCGATGATTACCTAAAACTGATGCTAAAAAATAGCCGCGGACTTATTCCACGTTGGAAGTATTTATGGCAATCGCTATTAGGTTTAACTATTGGTGTATTGCTTTATATGAATGCAACGTTACCAGTAGAAACCCAATTAGTGGTACCTTTTTTTAAGAATCTCTTGATTCCCTTAGGAATATTTTATATTCCCTGGGTTTACTTTGTTATTGTGGGTAGCAGTAATGCCGTGAATCTAACTGATGGCTTAGATGGTTTAGCCATTATGCCGACGGTATTAGTGGGAAGTGGTTTAGGTATTTTTGCCTATCTCACTGGAAATATTACTTACGCCAAATATTTAGCGATTCCTTTTGTTCCCGGTGCGGGCGAGATGGTGGTAATTTGTGGTGCTATAGTCGGGGCGGGTCTAGGCTTTTTATGGTTTAATACTTATCCTGCGCAAGTATTTATGGGTGATGTTGGTGCTTTAGGTTTGGGTGCAGCATTAGGGTGCATTGCCGTTGTCGTAAGACAAGAGTTTGTGTTACTCATCATGGGTGGCGTTTTTGTTTTAGAAACTATTTCGGTGATCCTGCAAGTCGCTTCTTTTAAGTTAACCGGAAAAAGAATTTTTCGTATGGCGCCTATACACCATCACTTTGAGTTAAAAGGTTGGCCAGAACCGAGAATTATTGTCAGGTTTTGGATTATTACCTTTTTATTAGTGTTATTTGGCTTAGCAACTTTGAAATTACGTTAATATACCTTTTGTATATGAAGAGAAAAATTAAACTAATTTACTCGTCATTGCGAGCGCTCGCGCGCGGCAATCTACATTCGCTCGCCATGATGGTGGTTTTTTTTGAACGGCTGTCGGGTGTATCCCACATATTTTTAATAGGTTATGCAAAAAAACGAAAAAAAAAATGTTGAACGCAGTCTGGCTTTGGCGGGGGTTTTTCAATCTGCCGCTTTAGTTCGCGATCTTGCTAGAACTGGAAAAACTGAAAAGCTTGCGTTTGATACCAGTATCCAAAGTATTTATACTATTGACGTTAATACGGTCGAACAAGTTTATGGTGGCACCATTAGCGGTTTACGTTTAGGTCTGCAAGAGTTAGTTAATTTGCTCGCTTATACTAAACTTAAACAAGATCGCGAGTTAACGCGGTATTTAATTGGATTATTGCATCTCGAAAGAAAACTCATCCGGTCGCCAGAAACCAAAAACAATTTAAGTCGACGCATTAAACATGCTATTTCTCAAGCTAATTATTTTGCATCCTCACCGCATCTTATTATCAATAGTTTAGCGGATATTTATGTTACCACTTTAGGCACGTTACCTTTCCGTTTGCATGTCATTGGACAAGGCAAATATTTAGCACATGCCGAAACGGTCAGCAAAATACGTGCTGCCTTATTAGCCGGGGTGCGTTCTGCGGTATTATGGCGTCAACTTGGCGGTTCGCGTTGGCAACTTTTTCTTATGCGTCATAGCTTAATAGGTATTGCTAGCAAATTACTGACTAGTCTTAATCCACAATAAATCTACCACTCGACTTTGAAGTTGCGAATTTTTAGCTTTTTTATATTAAGTATTATCAAAAATGATAATTATGTTATAATTTATTTAAATTAGCTAAAAATATAAAACGTGTACTTAATGTTTCTTAATAATTATTAAAATAATAATGACTACTTCAAAGGTTCTGCTGAAAAACAACTTAGAAAATCTTGAATCAATAAATGAGTTTTCAATAGCATTGATTGCGTTTACTCATTACAGCAGCATTGGTTTAAATCTATTTACTTTCCATTCGCTTTTATCTTAGGTCTATTTATCAATTTTTTTATGGCGATTAATTTTATCAAGAAATAAAAACCTAGTAATATTTTTAACAAAATTTTTATGAGAATATTCTCAAAGTGATGGAAGAAAAAAATATTTATTAATGAGTAAAATTAAAAAAATAATGTTACAATTCCATCGTTTTATAATTATCTTATGGATAAATTTTTTTATTTTTTTAAAAAATTTTAGTGATGTTAAAGATCTTTTTGACAATTACAATTTACGATTTATATTTACTCAGAAAATTTGCTGAAGATTATTATTAATTTTCAGAAAAAAAGATAACTAAATGAATTTTTTAAAAACCTATACTCAACGTCATTTAAAAATTCTAGTGCCAAGAGTATGAAAAAAAGGGATGATAAATATGAAACCTGATGAAGATAGTAAAGTTTTAATCTTAGGTGCGACTGGAAATTTTGGTAGAAAAATTGCAAGGGGATTAGTGGCAAAAAATATCGCTATTATAATTAGCGGTCGCCATGAAGAACCCCTATTAGCTTTAAAAAAACAACTTTCTAAAGTGGCTGTCGATACTTGCATTGATATCCTTTGTTTCGATTTTAAAAAGAGATTATCCCAAGAGTTATTGCGGCTTAGGCCGCCATTAGTTATCAATGCTTCGGGCCCTTTTCAAACCGCTGATTTTACCACTGCAATCAATTGTATACTTTTAGGCATAAACTATATTGATTTAGCGGATGCAAGAGAGTATGTGAATGATTTTTCAATTTTAGAAGAACAAGCGATCAAGAAAAATTGTATTGCCATTACCGGTGCTAGCACATTACCATGTTTATCATCGGCCGTTTTAAACCATTATAAAGATGAATTTAAGACAATAGATTCTTTAGTGTATGGAATTACGATGGGCCAAAAAACCGAAAGAGGATTAGCTTCTGTCAAGTCTATTTTAAGTTATGTAGGACATCGTTTACAAGATTTTCGTGGTGCGTCTAAGAAAGTGTATGGATGGCAAGATTTATACCGGCAAGAGTATCCAATATTAGGAAAACGTTGGATGGCAAACTGTGATGTTCCAGACCTAGATTTATTACCGGGTTTTTTTCCTATTAAATCGATCCGATTTTCTGCGGGAATAGAAAGTAGTGTAGCGCATCTGGGCTTATGGTGTTTATCTTGGTTAATCCGATTAAAGTTTCCGATTAAATTGCAAAACCATGCTGAAGCCTTGTTAAAATTCAGCCATTACTTTGATTCCTTTGGAACTGATGAGGGCGGTATGCACATCCTTATGTCGGGTACCGATCATAAGGGAAATCATAAGAGCATTAAGTGGTATATGGTTGTTAAAAGTGGTGATGCTTCTTATATCCCTACTATTCCGGCGATACTCTTAGCAAAAAGAATATTACAAGAAGAAATTGTTGAAACGGGAGCGATCCCTTGTATGCATTTAATCTCACTGGAAAGTTATTTAGCAGAATTAAAAAAATTGGATATACATATCTTTTCAGAAGTCAGTAAAAAATTTTAATACTGTTCGTACTTGAACTTTTGGCTGTGTTGCCGTTCAACTCGCAATCCTCGTGTATCTTGAAGAAATGAAGGTTGCTTCATTCTCGCGGCGCCTGGTCAAAAATCCAATTGCAAAGTAAGCTTATTTTTTGTTAATTTGGCTATTAAATTCGAATGTTTTGATATGATGTTCTTGTTCATATCGGTATTTATGAGAGGAAAAGAAGTTTGCATAAGAACAGCAGTTATAATTAGTTGCTAAATAGGGACTTGATTTAGTTGGAATAGATAATTTCTTTGCTTCAGTATAGCCATTTGACCAAGAATTTTTTTTTTGTTGTGAGTGCATGAGTTGCTCAAGTATTTTTTGTGTCAAGATATTTTGTCTATCAAATCCACGCAGTAGATTGTTTAAAGTGGCTGGATGATGCTCCAAAACGTGATTGAAATTTTTCTGTATAAAAAGATCGGCATAATAAAGTTTAAAGAATACACCCGCTATAGAATGTAGATCATTTTTTTCTTGAATAGCGGTTCTGTTTTCTGGTGTTAATAATTTAACGCTATGGAGTAAACGAAGTACTAAGGCAACGCCACTAGGGCAGGTGTGCTTTTCTAAGGCTTTTTTATTCTTAGGATTTAAAAGATTTGAATCATGCAATTGAATTAAGCCTGAGGCTATTTCCAGAGGTGAAGGGTGTAAGAAGATGAGAGAAAAATTTTCTAAATTAAGAATATCTTTATTATGGATCATGCCTAATGCAGTTGCAATAGCGAATGGTTTTGAACTTAATTGATGGAGTGTGGTTTGGAAAATATCTCGAGACGTGCGTGACGTGGATTTAAAATGCCAATAAAGCTGAGGAATGGTTGGATAGTCGTTTTGTTTTTTTGTAAGAGGCAAAACTAGGGTCCTTCCTTGTTATAAATTCACTTGATAGCTATTTTAAATAGGTGGGCATTATGCCAAGTTTCATCTTATAAATCTATAAAAAGAGCTATTTTTTTAATGGGTTATTTTAATGTTGCGTAATCGTAAAGAATTTCCGATGACCGAAAGTGAACTTAAGCTCATCGCAAGGGCTGCGATCATGGGATCAAGCAAGCGTCCACTCCATGTGTATAAAACACCTGCAGCGATAGGAATGCCTAAGGTATTGTAAATAAATGCCAGAAATAAATTTTCGCGAATATTGCGCATGACCTGTTTGCTGAGTTGTTGCGCGCGTACTATTCCCATTAAATCGCCTTTTACTAATGTTACACCGGCATTTTGCATAGCCACATCTGTTCCCGTTCCCATGGCAATACCAATGTCGGCTTGAGCTAATGCGGGTGCATCATTGATCCCATCACCTGCCATAGCAACAATATAGCCTTGTTTTTGTAATTGTTTCACAATCATACTTTTTTGCGAAGGTAATATTTCAGCTTCTATATGTTTGATAGATAATTTTTTGGCAACTGCGGTGGCGGTCACGCGGTTATCACCGGTTACCATAACAATAGTCAAACCTTGCTTTCTAAGACTATTCAGTGCTGGGAGGGTTGAATCTTTAATCGGATCATTGACACTGATTAATCCTGCCAGTTGTTTTTCAATCATTAAATACATCACTGTTTCGCCTGTTTGACGAAGTTTTTCTGCTTTATCTTCTAAAAGTGCAGTGGAAATTTTAAGCTCCTGGCATAATTTTTGATTACCTAAAGCGATAGGTTTATTTTGCCAATTACCGGTTACACCTTTACCTACTTCGGCGGAAAAACCTTCAATTTCTTCTAAATGAAGCTGATTTTTTTTGGCTGCATAAACGATAGCACTGGCTAGCGGATGTTCACTGTGATTTTCCAAACTGGCGGCCAACAATAAAATATCATTTTCATTAAAACCTGGCGCAGCGATGATATGGCTGATCATCGGTTTTCCTAATGTCAGTGTACCGGTTTTATCGACCACGAGTGCGTTTACTTTTTCAAAGCGTTCTAGACTTTCAGCATTTTTTATTAAAATTCCCGCTTGCGCACCTCTACCCATCCCGACTGTAATCGACATTGGAGTCGCTAAACCTAAGGCGCAAGGACAAGCAATAATTAATACCGAAATGGCAGCAATTAAACCGTAAGTCATGGCAGGATTGGGGCCCCAAATTGTCCAAATAATAAAAGTGATAACGGCAATCACTAATACACTCGGTACAAAATAACTAGCAATGCGATCGGCCAGTCGTTGGATAGGCGCTTTCGATCGTTGTGCTTCAGAAACCAGTTGAACAATCTGAGCCAGCATAGTTTCTTTCCCAATATGTTGTGCTCGCATGACAAAGCTTCCAGACATATTAATGGTACCACCAATGACTTTTGATCCGATTTGTTTTTCAACCGGAATAGCTTCACCGGTAATCATGGATTCATTAACCGAACTATGACCTTGAATAATTTCGCCATCAGTAGGGATTTTTTCCCCTGGCCGTACTCTTAACTCATCATTAATTTGTATTTCATCCAAAGGAATTTCATTTTCAGTTTGACCATTTATTCTGCGTGCTGTCTTTGGAGATAAATCAAGTAATGCACGTAAAGCACCACCGGTTTGCTCGCGACCTTTTATTTCTAAAACTTGTCCCATTAATACTAAAACGGTAATAACGCTGGCCGTTTCAAAATAAAGGTTGGCTAGACCATCAGTGGAACGAAAAGCAGCTGGAAATAGATTAGGAAATAATAAGGCAATGACACTATATGCATACGCAATACTGACACCCATTCCAATAAGCGTAAACATATTCAAATGGCGCAGAGTCAGAGAAAGCCACGCTTTTTTCAGAATAGGGAAGCCGCACCAAAATATAACAATACTGGCTAAAATAAATTGCAGATAAGAAGAAAAAACGGCGGAGATGGAAGTTACGATCGATTTGATTCCTGGGATATACAAACCCATGGTTAAAATCAAAATGGGTAACGTCAAGATAACGCTCAACCAAAATCGTCGAGTCAGGTCATTTATCTCGTGATGGCAAGTAGGGTGAGTCATCTTGTTTGAGAGCATCCGTGGCTCTAAGGACATACCACAAATCGGACAGTCGCCAGGTTGATCGCGAATAATTTCGGGATGCATAGGGCAGGTATATTGCTGGGAAGAGAGAGTATGACGTGAATTTTTTGAATCGAGGGCTGACATAATAGATACCCTTATAAAGTCATATAATGGGTTGATTTTACACCATTTTTTTATGGATAAATAGAGATTAAGGATTTTGCAATTAGAAAATGCAAGTAGGATTAGTTTTAGTGGTAGGTCCTGGTAGAGATTATTTCTTCTATCGAACAACCCGTGATACGTTCGATTTTTTCTGGAGTAAGGCCTTCTTCAACGAGACATAGTGCAATCTCACGACATTTCTTAGAAAGAATCGTCAACGCGGCTGCATCCATAAATTGCAATAAAGCCTTTTGAATTTCCTTGGATAAACCTATTTTTTCCCATTCTTCTTTCATTTGGGCTTCTAGTTCTGGGTTCAGCGAATAACTCATAAATTTTACCTTAAACTGTCGTTGGATTCTAAGCTTATTTAATTAGTAGGTAAAACTTGTTTATTGTCAATAGTAAGAGATTGAGATGAAAGTTTATAATCATTATTTTCATTGAGTAAGGCGATGATAGGTTTGAATGTAGTTAACAGACTTTCCTGAAGTTGTACATAGGTACAAATAATGACGCGATCCCCGACAGCCGTGAGCCGTGCACAAGCACCGTTTGCACACATAATTTTTGATCCCTTTGGAGCGGGGATGGCATAGGTTACATAACGTTGTCCATTGGTAATGTTGTAGACATGTATTTGTTCATATACAACGATATTGCAAGCTTCCATGATGCTAGCATCAATGCTAAATGAACCTTCATAATTTAGGTCGGCTTGCGTGACTTTGGCTTGATGTAATTTTGATTTTAATAATGTTCTTTGCATAATGTTAGTCTTGGAATACTATCATCTAAAAATAAAGTTTTAGCTTTATCTTGAAAATGTAGGCGATAAATGTTGCTGTTTTTCAATCTTGTTTGCAGGATACCCTGATATTAATTTCATCTTTTTACTTTCACTATCCTCAGCTATTATAACCGTAATTGCTATTTCACTATATTCACCTTTTACTTCCCACGACTGTCCAAGCGCACGCTTATCACGTGCTCCTGAACTCACAACTTCCTTCTCTCCTGTCGACGCCAAAGTTGGAGTTGGAACCGCGGTTATTGTTGAATTTTTATCCTTAATAATATCTGAAATTATTTCTCCTATTTCTAAAGGCCCCCATTCTAAAGGGAAAAAATTATGCATGGTTTTTTGTTCTTTAATAATTTTATTAATTCTTTTTTCTAGTTGGCTAATTTCGTTTTCAACAGCATCTTTTATCTTTTTTTCACATTTCTCTTCAGCTTTTTGAAATGCTGATTTAAAATTAGCTTCTATTTTTTTCTTATCTAGAACATTAGAAGCTGACTCTGTACTGTCTTCTGATTTGCGTTCTTGATCTAATTTCTTAAGCTGTCTTTCATAATTAGCTTGTAACTTCTCTTTTGACTTTTCACAATCACTTCTTGCTTTTTTACAGTGCTTTTTAGCAAGCTCTTGACGTTTTCTCTCTAAGTTTCTTTCGTTTAACATCATATGACCTCCTCCATTTAAATCTCCATAACAAATATGGTCTAATCCTTTTTTATCTTTTCCATCTGGAGAAAGAATAAAATCCCGAAGGAGTTTCGCAGTAGAAACTGGGGAAAAAAAAGTTTGTGTATTATTTGCTGTTTCAGAATTTAGCATAATATCTCTCCCTATTTATATTGATCTTAAATTATATTCAAAATAGATTAAGGAATTCTTAAAAGCAGTCTTAAAATCGAGTTAATCCAGAAAAATTAAACCTTAAAAAAATATTTGCATTGGAATAGCTGGAGATGAAGAAAACCATGACGGCTAAACGTTGCCAATGAATTATTCCCATAGACTTGAAAAGCAGCGATACTTGTTTTGCTAAAGCTCCCAGCTATTACTGGAATTACTGTTAAATCTGATAATTTTTGCTATATGTAAACACCTTTATAGGCGAAATTTATCTTTTAAATCATTTTTTATAGCGATAGATATTGGTAAAGTACCAATTTTTTCAGCTGAAATATTATCTATATTTTGGAACAATGTATGTGAACTCAGCTCATAAAGTGGTAAACAAGGTGAACGGCTGATAAGATATCGTAGTGAAATTTTTTTATCTTGCAAGAGTGCATTTAAAATAAAGGCCTTACTATTCTTGGGAATATGCGCACACCAATTTTCAAACTTCTCGTTATCAAAAAATGGATAATTAGCTGCATCTTTATACTTTCCTAATGCAAATAACATATCAGTTATTTCTTCAGTGATTTGTAAATTATGAATATTATAATTTATCGCATTTAACCTATCTGTAGACGACCTAGAAACTGCTTGATTATATTTTTTACCAATTACATTGGCTACACTCGTACCAAAGTCGTTAAATAAATAATTTAAGGTTAAATCATTACTTATGGATTGCGAATGTTTAATTTTCAAATCCTTGTTTTCTTTATTATAACTCAATTCATAGGGCATAATTGAAACCCTTTGTGTTCCTTTTTTAATATTATTATATTATATTTTCGTGCATTATATGTCAATGAAACGTGATAGTTGAAAAAACAAAATATTTTTATTTGTGGCGTCCATTACAATTATCGCGCAAAAGCATACTCGCAAAGATTTTTTAAATTATAAAATACCTGAATATTGAAATTGGCATTCAAGTTTACAAAGTTAAGAAATGATTTAATTCAACAGTCAGCTTATTTCAATTGCGTATCCGATGCAAATTGTCAATACCCTGTTTTTTACATTCTTGTATTTTGCGTTCTAATTAAAGGAATTTCATCTAAGTTTTTACATCTTTAGAATATTCATATGTATGTAATGTTTGGTGGTGGCAATGTCGCTAAACGTTTCATTATAAGGTATTAATTATGAATGACTATCAAACGAATAGGTTGAAATAGGATATGTCTAAACTACATTTTTTATAATTTAAGTCACGTTCATTTGTAACTATTGCCAACAAGTATCTTTAAGGATACAATAACAATGCAAATAGCTTTAAAAAAACAAATAGAAGTTTATGTTGAAAGCAATGGTCAAAGCCCATTTATTAATTGGCTAGAAGCCCTCGATCCACCCGTTAGGTTCCGTGTAAAAGAACGATTAGACCGAGTGGCTTTAGGTAATTT
>JBARFJ010000006.1:0-314059 GCA_049797115.1 Candidatus Aquirickettsiella sp.
TTGTCTGTGTTGCCGCTCAACTCGCAATCCTCATGTATATTAATACACTCCGGTTGCTCATTTCGCGGCGCCTTGACAAAAATCCCATTGCTGCGAGTATATAATCGGCGGCTGTTGCTTTTTTTCTTTTTTTAATTAGGCACAATGCAGTTTTGCTATAGGTATTTCTGTTGATGTTTTTAAATCATTTAAACGTGCAATGGTAAAAGCATTTTTTTCGTTTTCGGCTAATCGAATTCCATACGGCCTTTGACAATAAAATAACGGATACCAATTTTTTGGATGTGCTAACTCAGCATATTTACTATAAATAGCCTGTGTTAATAATGCAATTACCAATGCTTGTTGGTCTTTACAAATATCCGAAGTTTTACCTTGATTACGAAATGATTTTTCTAATATGTATTCTATATATACTTCTTTAGCCGTTTTAATTTCTTTAGCGGGTATCGATGTTAATAGCGGTATTTTTTTTATGAGTTCATTCCAATGGTTTATTATCTCATTAACTTTAGGGTCTAGCTTTTGATCGATTTGTGCAGCGTTAGTAAGGAAAAATTTAAAGTTTGAAGCAGGACGTATCGTGTTGAGGGTGGTACAAAAATCCATATATTCAGTTAAATATGAAAACTCCTGTAGCTTGTTACCTACAGTACAAGAAGGTACCCCTAGCTCATAAGCTACTGACGGTGCGTGCGCTAAGTCCACCAATAACAGAAACTTAGGATAATTATGCTTAAACTGTAGCCATTCAATGCCTCTTATCATACAAGCATTTCCTATATTGAACCGATGGTTTCCATCCACCATATTTCCAGATGAATTGAAAAAACTTATAGAATTGACATCACAAGCATGGATAGCAATCCCATGATCGCGTGCGGCTATGATTAAATTTTTAAATTCTTTAAGAAAAGAAGTATTTGGATATAGTTTACTGGCGCCTTTTTTTAATTTCTGGATTACAAGGTTAGGATGAGTTGATTTTTTTGTATTAAAATTTTCCAATAACGGTGAAAAAATTGCGTAAGGAAACTCTAGATAAAGAATTTTTATTTTTTGTAGTTTACAGATGGGTAGTAAGCGAATGAGCTCAGTATAAGAGGAGATATCGTCATGAACATGCCCAAATACTAAACCTGAGTTACTGTTTAAAATTTGTTGTATAGCAAATTCAAAACTTACAATACCATTGAAAGAGACCAATTTTTTACTATTGTTAATTTTATGGATCCTTGCTGTTTGTGAGAATAAAAGTCCATTATTACTTAGCATGCACGCTTCTACTTCAGAAGTAGCAAACTGTAAATTTTTAAAAAAATCACTAAACTCTATTTTAAAAAAATCATTACATTCGGGGTGAGGAATGACCTTACAAGCTTCTGCCATCTTCGCTTTACATAACTGAACACATTCTGTTTCTAATAATCGTGTCTGCTTATTGAAATGAAACAGTAATTTTTCTTTTAGCCAAATCTTTTCATTAGTATTGTCGATGTGAATAGGTTTAGATTTTTTTTGATGGGCCTTTAAATCGATACACAATTGATTAAATAAAACGCAGGTTAATTGTTCTTCTTGAGCGGGTGTAAATCCTTCTAAAAGTGCAGCATAATACTTCATATTCATTCCTCTTGCCTTTTATTTATATTAACATGTTCCCTTATTATTATTATACGAATAATAAAATTTAAAAAAACATGACCTTTTTTATAATTTATAGAAATAAATTAATATTTTTTATGTAAAACATAAAAAAATTTGAATCATTTTTTGATGATCGTTGACTTATGCGCTTTATGCTATGGGCTATCGTTTGCAAATGGCTTTAATTAAGGTTTGTTAGGCTCTATAATGAACTTTTATTATCGTGTATGAGTTTTTATGTCCTTAAAAGAAAATTCAAAGATTAAAGTGGCGGTTCTGTATGGCGGCCGATCGGCGGAGCACGAAGTTTCGCTACTATCCGCGGCATCGGTTATTAAAAATTTAGATAAAAAAAAATTTAGCATTATTCCTATCGGTATCGATAAACAAGGCTGTTGTTTTATTAATGAGATTCAGCACTTATATACAGATGACACGATAGTGTTAAAAACTAAAAATGCAGAATACTTGGATAGTTTAGCAGAACTAACGCGCCATAAAAAAAGTCAACCGGATGTCATTTTTCCAGTCTTACATGGAACTTTTGGTGAAGATGGCACGATACAAGGTTTACTAGAAATATTAGGTTTGGCTTATGTCGGTGCAGATGTATTAGGTTCGGCCATCGGTATGGATAAAGATGTAGCTAAACGCTTAACCAGTGCAGCGGAAATTCCGGTCGTGCCTTTTTTAAGCTTCAATTCGGGTCTCTGGGCGGTTAAAAAACAGCAACTGATACAAAATATTGAGCAAAAAATATCCTATCCGCTGTTTGTTAAACCCGCGAATGCCGGTTCAAGTTTGGGCGTGACTAAAGTAAAAAAATCAGATGAACTAGCCGATGCTATCGAGCTTGCTTTCACTTTTAGCACTAAGATATTGCTTGAGCAAGCATTTGAAATCCGTGAAATTGAAATGGCGGTATTAGAAAATCTGCAATGGGGGGGAGATCCTTTGGTGAGTAGAGCGGGTGAGATCATACCTAGCCATGAATTTTATTCGTATGAAGCTAAATATTTGGATCCTAAAGGCGCAGAATTGATTATTCCGGCCATACTGCAAGAAGGTCAATGGCAACAATTAAAGAATCTAGCCATTAAAATATTTAACTGCTTAGATTGTTCGGGAATGGCTAGGATTGACTTTTTTATCGAAAAACAGTCGCAAAAAATCTATTTTAATGAGCTTAATACTATCCCGGGATTTACGCAGATCAGTATGTATCCAAAATTATGGGAAGCATCCGGTCTTTCCTATCAACAGCTATTGACGCAGTTAATTGAATTAGGCTTGGCACGTCATCGGCGTCTCTCCTTGCTGGAACGATCCATAGCTAGCGGAAAGTTTTTAGTTTAATTTAGTTTCGCTTAATTGCTATAACTTTAAGTAGCGTAAGACTCTAATTTTATATGCTGAAAAAATTCAGGTATTTGTTGTTGCAGTAGCGCATCGATCTTTAAAGCGCGTGGCTGATAAGTCCAAGGTCGACGCGGGAAGATTCTATCGTTAACCCAGTATACCGACCAATCGCTGGTGGTATTGACACAAGCCGCAGCAAAATTTCTTAAATGATATTTTTCTTCTATTTCTAAGCATCCCGCTAGAAAAATATCAATATAAGATTCGATGAGAGGATAGCGAACGGAGGGTGGTGCGAGTAATTCAGGCTTCAATTCATAGATCCAAAATTGTCCTGGTGGTAATTTTTTTCCAGTTAATAAGTGAATATCACGCGGTGCAACCAAGACGCGACAGTAGTATTTTTCTCGAGCGTCATAATTTTTGAATAAATTAGCAGAGGGTAAATTGAAGATAGTGCCATTAAAATGTGCCGTTTTACTTTTAATAACGCCTAAATAAGTCGTGCTAAAGCCATCGGATAAACCTTTAGAGAACCAACCACGTTGGTAGTGTTCTACCCAAACAGGTTTGTTTTCACCGCTGCGATTATCAGTGGCTTTCTTGGAATTACTTTCCATCAGTGAACCGTAAGCAATAATAAACTGTGGACGATGTGAGTTGATAGAAGGATGGCAAGCATAATCATCACTGGCGAAAGCTGGTTGAAATAAAATTAATAATAAAAACAAGAACATGCATAGGCTAGCGATCCATTTCTGTATCATGTCATATAACTCACAGATTAATTGTTGAGAACTAAGGTTTAGTTTATTTTAAGCTATCTTTACTGTTTGTAAAGTACGTATTTATAAGCTAGAAAATAGTTTTCTTATTTATTTTATTGTCGTAATATTGTGTGATATAAATTTAAATTTATCAGAATAAATTTTTTTATTTTAAATAAAAAAATATGCTAAGCAACTAAAAATTATGGTTTATTTCCTCTATGTACTCATTATCACTGCAATTAGCTTTTCTTGTGATGTATTAGCGGCAACTCCGAATTTCTTGCCTGCTACTGGCACAGCAAGCTTTCTTAGTGTGGCAGACATTCATTTTAATCCATTTTATACCTGCGTTAAGAAAAATAAAGTCTGTCCACTTATTAATAAACTGGCAGCGGCTCCTGCGGTAGAATGGCCAAAAATTCTCGACCAATATGATACTCAAACGCCTCGTTATAAAGAAGATACTAATTATGTATTATTAAAATCGACGCTGCAGCAACTAAAAACAACAACCAAGGCACAAGCTGCCCAATTTGTTTTAGTTTTAGGGGATTTACTTAGTCATGATTATAGAAAAAATTATCAATATTATACCGGAGATACTTCAGAGCAAGGGATACAAAGTTTCGTTGATAAAACCCTGCAATTTATCTCCTTCGAATTGGCGGTGACTTTTCCTAACATGAATGTTTATATGGTAGTGGGTAATAATGATAGTTATGCCGAACATTATACTTCGCAAGCTGTGTTTTATAAAAATATCGCTCCCATTTTGTCGATGTTAATTCAAGCTAAAAAAAATCGTGAAAAGATGCAGCAGGAAGTTGCTCAAGGTGGATATTACGCTTTAGATGTAAATTCAAGATTGCGTTTAATTGTATTAAATACAACGTTCTTTTCTACTCGTGGTGTGGGTATGGATCGAGAGGCACAGCGAGAATTAAATTGGCTAGAAAAACAACTTGCCTTATTAGACAAAACTCAAAGCAAGGCTTTAATTGCACTGCATATTCCTAATCTTGCTCAAGTGAGTATTAGTCGCGATATTCCTGTAGTGGCACTCGGACTTTGGAAGGCACACTATATTGATCAATTTTTGCAATTACTTAAATGTTCTGCTCCACATATCATGGCAGTCTTGCCGGCACATTTACATATGGATTGGGCTCAATTGCTGCAATTTGATGGGGTTAATGATGTGGTAATAAGCGCCACACCTTCTATAAGTCCGGTGGTGGGTAATAATCCAGGATATAAAATTTATTTTTATGATCCTGCATCTTTGTTTATAAAAGATTATTTCACTTATTATTATCCAATGAATGAGAGAAAATGGAAGCTAGAGTATGCCTTTAATCAAACCTATCAAACGGGTTGTAAAAAATGTACTTTTGGACATGGGCTCTTACTGTTACAAGCAAATCCTCGTTATTTAAAAGAATATAAAAATTTCTTTTCGGTCCATCGAAAAATATCTATTTTTTCAAATCTTATTTATCCTGCTTTGGTGTGTAATCTGCAAATTCCAAATGATACTGAGTATAAACAATGTGTTAATAGATATTAGGGATGTTAGCAAATGAATGTTAGTAAAAAGACTGTTTAAGCATTTAATTAAAGGAAATCAAATGCCTACCTGCATTAGATTCAATAGAAGCTTCATATAAATTTTCATCGGTAGCCGATAATCGATGTTCAGTATGGTTTAAACGATTGTTGTCTGTTGAAATTTTTTTAGCCGAAAATAGGCATGGAGCAATCGTAGGACTAGATGTTTTTTCTAATTGGTTATTTAGATTAGATGTCTTAAACTCTCCTGAATCTAATTTATCTCTATATTCTGAACAGTGTAGTTTTAGTTTATTCCAATTAACCTCTTGTTGATAACCCGTTATTTGATTAAATAAAGTAAATAGGTTAACCGAAAATAATATAAAAGAAACGATGCAAATTAAGGTAATACTGACAGCAGTAACCGGTAGACTAACCAGGGAAATAAATGCAATGATCAAACTAGCCAGTAGACTTAATAATAAAAAGCCACGAATACGTTCACTGGCTAAAAAAGCATTATTACATTCTCTAAGATAATTATTAAGTGCTTGCGCTATAGGTATAGATTCGGGGGGTGTAGACGAGTTTTCAGCAATGGGATGGAGAAGGATAGTTAACGCTTTTTGGATCAAATCAATATCGCTTTCTAGTAGGTAGGGCGGGGTAGAAAGTGGCATCCAATAAAAATCCATTTCAGGGTGCATTTTATTTTTCCTTAAAAATTTTTAATCTTAATATATTTTGTCATCCTAGCATCAATTTAATTGATGCTCAATCATAAAGAAAAACAAGAAATTTTTTTCAGATAAAATAGTTCTAGCATTCAGATGTTTGATGGGCTTGCATATATACAAATAAAAAATTAATATGTCCCCGGCTGTTAATAGTATCAATACATTTAAGTTTTATTTCTTAAGTAATAATAAAAAGCAGCTTTGAGAGAGGCGCAAAGCACTTAATTTACTTTCTATTATTCTAAAAAGGTGATTAAAATGCCAAGAACTCCTACAGAACTTCACTTCGCTATTATAAATGAGGAGATTGATACAGCCAAGCAATTGATTAATAATGGCGCTACTGCTCACGCCGCCACCACTACGACATATGCCCCACTTTTTACTTCTTCCACTGCTGGGTACAAGTACATTGACATCACCCAATACCAATAATAGCAAGGGAAAAAATAATGATGATGCTTTATATGCTAGCTCAGGGTTTAGGTAGGATTGAAAAAAGTATAGAATTTTTCCCAACGAAGGTTGTATACTAGCAGCAAAATTGCTCAGGTAACGAAAAAACCATGTTACAGAATTATTTACCCATACTGATTTTTATTGCTTTTGGCTTATTTATTGGTGTGGCGGCCTTATCAATCGGGCGTTTAACGAGTGTGCAACGTCCGGATTCGGCGAAGTTATCTTCCTATGAATGTGGTTTTCCAGGCGTTAGCGATGCGCGACTGCCTTTTGATATCCGCTATTACCTGGTGGCTATATTATTTATCATTTTTGATCTCGAGACAGCTTTTCTATTTCCTTGGGCGGTTTCCTTAAGACGTGTTGGTCTACCTGGTTTAATAGCGATGGGTATCTTCCTGGGTTTATTATTGATAGGGTTTATCTATGAGTGGAAAAAAGGAGCCTTACAATGGGAATAGAACCATTATTACAGCAACAAGGTTTTGTCACCACATCTTTGGATAAATTGCTCGGCTGGGCACGCAGTGGATCGTTATGGCCGATGTCGTTTGGTTTGGCGTGTTGTGCAGTAGAGATGATGCATTCGGCGGCAGCACGTTATGATCTGGATAGGTTTGGTGTGGTGTTTCGTCCTAGTCCTCGGCAATCCGATGTTATGATCGTCGCAGGGACGTTATGTAATAAAATGGCGCCGGCTTTACGCAAGGTTTATGACCAAATGGCAGAGCCGCGTTGGGTGATATCGATGGGATCCTGTGCGAATGGCGGAGGTTATTACCATTATTCCTATTCCGTAGTCCGTGGATGCGATAGAATTGTGCCCGTGGATGTGTATGTGCCGGGTTGTCCACCGACCGCAGAAGCCTTAGTGTATGGTGTTATTCAATTACAAAATAAAATAAAAAAAACACACTTTATTGAGCGTACTTAAACTATGTCAGACGCTGTTCTGCTGCTCCAAAAAATAAACCAATGTTTTGATGCGGTTATTCAGGAAATAACCGTTGCGCATGGTGAAATCAGTTTAGAAATTTCTGCCGAAAAATTACTTGAAGTTTGTTTAGCATTACGCGATGAGACCGATTTTAAATTTGAATTGCTCGTGGATGTTTGTGTCGTGGATTATGCAGAATATGGTATCAGTGAATGGACAACGGAGCGATCGACTTTAACCGGTTTTGAACGCGGTGTGGATACCACAGGTGATCTGCAGCCAGTGGTTTGGACTAAGCCACGCTTTGCAGTGGTTTATCATTTGTTATCACTGACGCATAATCAGCGTTGTCGTTTACGTGTTTTTGCTCATGGTGAACCACCCCAAGTGCCGTCGATTATTAAATTATGGCCAGCCGCCAATTGGTATGAGCGAGAAGCATTTGATCTGTACGGTGTTTTTTTTAATGGACATCCTGATTTGCGGCGTTTATTAACTGATTATGGTTTTGTTGGCCATCCTTTTCGTAAAGATTTTCCGTTAACAGGACATGTCGAGGTCCGTTATGATGCGACCGAGGGTCGAGTTATTTATCAGCCCGTCACAGTGACGCCACGGACCTTAGTAGCAAAAACTATTCGTAAAACAACCAATGAAGATGCCTTAACCTGTTTCCATAAAAACCCCGAGTGAGTGTTGCATGCCTGAAATTCGTAATTACACCTTAAACTTTGGTCCGCAGCATCCTGCTGCACACGGTGTGTTGCGTTTGATCTTAGAATTAGACGGTGAGGTCATTCAATCGGCAGATGCGCATATTGGTTTATTGCATCGTGCGACTGAAAAATTAGCCGAATCTAAACCCTATAATCAAAGTATTGGTTATATGGATCGCTTAGACTATGTTTCCATGATGTGTAATGAACATGCGTATGTTTTAGCGATAGAAAAATTACTCGGCGTAACGCCTCCGAAACGTGCTCAATATATTCGTGTGATGTTTGACGAAATTACGCGCATCTTGAACCATTTATTATGGTTAGGCGCACATGCCTTAGACATCGGTGCGATGACGGTTTTTTTATATTGTTTTAGAGAACGTGAAGATTTAATCGATTGTTATGAAGCCGTATCAGGTTCGCGTATGCACGCCACTTATTATCGGCCAGGTGGCGTGTATCGCGACTTGCCGGATAAAATGCCGCAATACAAACCTTCACAATGGCATAATGAAAAAGAAACGCGTGAGATGAATGCCAATCGTGAGGGAAGCTTATTAGACTTTATTGAAAGTTTTATCACTCGATTCCCTAAACTGATTGACGATTATGAAACCTTATTGACCGATAACCGTATTTGGAAACAACGAACCGTGGGCATTGGTGTATTATCGGCGGAACGCGCTTTACAATTAGGCTGTACCGGTCCCATTTTACGCGCCTCGGGCGTTGCTTGGGATCTGCGCAAAAAACAACCTTATGAAGTGTATGATGAATTAGATTTTGATATACCGATAGGTAGCACAGGCGATTGTTATGATCGTTATCTGGTACGTATCGAAGAAATGCGTCAATCCAATGCGTTAATTAAACAATGTGTGGGTTGGTTACGTGCGAATCCGGGTCCCGTCACATTGACCGAACATAAAGTGGTGCCACCGACGCGTTTGCAAATGAAAGAGGATATGGAATCATTGATCCATCATTTTAAACTTTTTAGTGAAGGTTATTGCGTGCCCCCGGGTGAAGCCTATGCCGCGATAGAGCATCCGAAAGGGGAATTTGGAATTTATATGGTGTCAGATGGTGCTAATAAACCGTATCGGGTTAAAATACGCGCAGCGGGATTTCCGCATTTGGCGGCTTTAAATGAATTGGTTTCTGGACACATGATTGCCGATTTAGTTGCCATACTGTCCAGTCTTGATATCGTATTTGGTGAAATCGATCGATGAAGAGCGTGACGAATAACAAAAGCGAAATATTGCCTGAAGATTTAAAAATCGCTATTGAGAAATGGGCCAAAAAATATCCACCTGATCGCAGACAATCGGCGGTATTACCCGCGTTGACATTAGCGCAGGATTATAATGGTGGTTATTTATCTCAAGACTTAATTGATGCCGTGGCTGATTATTTGAAGATGTCGCGCGTAACTGCTTACGAAGTCGCCACATTTTATACGCTTTATGAACTTAAACCGATAGGTCGGCATAAGATTGGAATTTGTACCAGCATTTCTTGTATGTTGAGCGGTTGCGACAAAATTGTTAAGCATTTGCAAAATCGTTTGCAGATTAAACTGGGTGAAACCACTGCTGATGAAAAATTTACCTTACGCGAAGTTGAATGCTTAGGTGCTTGTGCAAACGCGCCGGTGGTTCATATCGGACAACGTTATTATGAAGATTTAACACCCGAAAAAGTAGATAAAATCTTGGATAACTTAGATGGCGAATGATATTTGTTTTCGTACCTTACATTTTGACGAACCTTGGAGCTTAGCTAATTATCGGCGTGTGGGTGGTTATCAAGTTTGGGAAAAGATTTTAAAAGAAAAAACGCCTCCGGAACACATTATTGCCGAACTGAAACTCGCTTGTTTACGCGGTCGTGGTGGAGCAGGATTTCCGACAGGTTTAAAATGGAGTTTTATTACCCGCGGCGCTCCAGGTCAAAAATATATAATAGGTAATTCCGATGAAGGAGAACCGGGAACTTGCAAAGATCGCGATATTTTACGCTTTAACCCGCATCAATTAATTGAAGGAATGGCGATTGCGGCTTATGTGATGGGTGCCAGCGTTGGCTATAATTACATACGCGGTGAATATTACGAACCTTTTGAGCGCTGTGAAACCGCCATAGCAGAAGCCTATGAATCCGGTTTATTGGGTGTAAATATTCTAGATTCAGGATTCGATTTTCAATTGTATAACCATTTGGGCGCAGGTGCTTATATTTGTGGTGAAGAAACTGCTCTAATGGAATCATTAGAAGGTAAAAAAGGTTTTCCGCGTTTTAAACCACCTTTTCCGGCGAATTATGGTTTATATGGACGTCCCACAACAATAAACAATACTGAAACCTTAGCTTCCGTTCCGGTGATATTGCAAAAAGGGGGGCAGTGGTTTTTAGACTTAGGAAAACCTAACAATGGAGGCTGTAAATTATTCAGTGTGACGGGCCATGTTAATAAGCCGGGTAATTTCGAAGTGCCTTTAGGTATCTCATTTAAAGAATTGCTAGCGCTTGCCGGTGGTATGAAAGAGGGTAAACGCTTAAAAGCGGTGATTCCAGGTGGTTCGTCGATGCCAGTGTTAACCGCAGAGGCAATGTGGAATACCACGATGGACTATGATTCGATTGCTAAGGCCGGTTCGATGTTAGGTTCAGGAGCCGTGATCATTATGGATGAAACCACGTGCATGGTAAAAATTTTAACGCGTATTGCGCATTTTTATAAAGAAGAATCTTGTGGCCAATGTACTCCCTGCCGTGAAGGAACCGGCTGGATGTGGCGTGTGTTACACCGTATTGAACACGGGTTAGGGCGACTGAGTGATCTCGATTTATTAGATAGTGTGGCAGGGAAGATTATGGGGCATACCATTTGTGCCCTAGGTGATGCGGCGGCGATGCCAGTGCAAAGTTTTATTAAACATTTTCGAAATGATTTTATTGAACATATTGAGCATAAGCGGTGTCCAGTGGGTGATCCTCATGAATAGTCACTCTAAATACTCGTTATTGCGAGCGCCTTGCGCGCGGCAATCCAGATGGCCACGCTCACTTGGTGAGCTCGCCATGACGGATCGGCTGAAAGCGCGCGGCAATTTTAGCTGGATGGTCACGCTCGTTGCATTTGCTCGCTATGACAGCTTAGGTGAGAAATAAAACGATGATAGACATAGAAATAGACGGTCGTACTTTTAACGTCGAGCCCAATACCACTATTATAGAAGCTGCCGATAAAGCGGGTATTTATATTCCACGTTTTTGCTATCATAAAAAACTTTCCATAGTTGCCAATTGTCGTATGTGTTTGGTCGAGGTGGAAAAATCCGGGAAACCATTACCGGCTTGCGCGACGCCAGTAACTGCAGGTATGAAAGTTTATACCACCTCATCGAAAACCGAAGAAGCACAACGTTCGGTGATGGAATTTTTGTTGATTAACCATCCTTTAGATTGTCCTATTTGCGATCAAGGTGGTGAATGTGAATTACAAGATCTTTCCTTAGGTTATGGCTCCTCGTTATCGCGGTTTACTGAAGCTAAACGTTCCGTCAAAGACGATAATTTAGGACCTTTAATTTCAACTGAAATGACACGCTGTATACAATGTACACGTTGTGTGCGTTTTGGTCAGGAAATTGCTGGAATTAAAGAATTAGGTACATTGAATCGCGGCGAAGATTTGCAAATTAGCACCTACATTGAACATAGTTTGGAATCAGAATTATCAGGGAATATTATTGATCTTTGTCCGGTGGGTGCGCTCACGTCAAAACCGTTTCGTTTTACTGCACGTGCTTGGGAATTACAACAGTCCGCATCGATAGCGCCGCATGATTGTTTGGGTTCGAATATTTATTTACACACGCGTCGCCAGCAAGTGATGCGTGCTGTGCCGCGTGAGAATGAAGCAATCAATGAGACTTGGCTATCGGATCGAGATCGATATAGTTATCTCGGCATTCATAGTAAAGAACGTTTAACAAAACCGCATATTAAAGAAAATGGACAATGGTTTATCGTCGATTGGGAAACCGCGTTGGCAAAAGTGGTGACTGAATTTAAAAAAATTCTGCAAAAACACGGTTCTCAGGCTATCGGAGGTTTAGCTTCACATTCCAGTACCACAGAAGAATTTTATTTTTTCCAAAAATTATTGCGTGGCTTGGGGTCTCCGCATATTGATCATCGACTACATCAAACGGATGTATCGGATCAAATGCATGCAACGCTCTGTCCGCCAGGGATCACGCTATCTGAATTCGAAAAAGCCAATTTTGTTTGGTTGGTGGGTTCGAATATTCGGCGTGAACAACCGATAGCCGCGCATCGTTTACGCAAAGCGAATTTAACCGGTACAAAAATTGCTAGTCTACATTGTGTGGATGTCAGTGTTCCCTTTGCATTACATGAAAATCAGTGTGTGAGTCCGAAGGCATTTGTCCCGACTTTATTAGGTATTGCACAAGCCTTGGCGGTGGATGAAAAATTACTGGCAGCGTTTGCTGGGATCTCACCTAGTCCACTACAAAGTGATTTAGCTGCACAATTAAAAGCTGCAGAAAATACGCTGATCGTGTTAGGTGCTTTGGCGCATAATCATCCACAAGCCAGTTTAATTAGGCTTTTAACGCATTTTATTGCCGCTCAAACCGGCGCACGTTGTGTGTTTTTAACCGAAGGCGCGAATAGTGCGGGCGCATGGTTAGCCGGTGCAGTGCCACATCGTTTGCCGGGTGGGGTTCCCGTTATTGAACCTGGTTTATCCGCCGCAAAGATGCTAACTGCGGATTTACGCGCGTTTATTTTATTGAATATCGAACCCACATTGGATTGTGCCAATCCACAACAAGTGAGTAATGCCTTAACGCAAGCCGATTTTGTATTGGCGTTATCCCCTTTTAAAGCAAAATCCTTACTCGATCATGCGCATGTTATTTTACCGATGGCAACATTTGCTGAGATTGAAGCTAGCTTTATCAATCTGGCGGGTTGTTGGCAGACTTTTGCAGCAGCGATACCGCCAATAGGGCAAGCGCGTTCGGGATGGGAAATCCTGCAAACTTTAGGCAATAGTTTGGAATTAACTGATTTTAATCGATCCGATCATGCCTTTATTCGTGAAGAACTAGAGCCAACATTACTGGAATATCTTGGTCTCGCGCATCTAGCAGGTGAGATTGATACACAAACACCCATCATCGCCAATGTGATGGATAAAAGTTCAAGTGCGAAAAGTAGTGCGAAGAATCTAACGCGTATCAGTGAATGGCCTATTTATGGTGTCGATAGTTTAGTGCGCCGATCCTTAGCCTTACAAAATTCAGCAACTACCGAACTGGTTACCGTTGCCATGAATCCCGCATTAGCCAGTGAATTAAATTTTACTTCGGGTCAATTAATTCGTATCGAACAAGGCGCAGGTCAGGCTTTATTACCTTTGACGATACAAGCAGGATTACCTGATCATTGCGTTTACATTGCCGCCGGCTGTGAAGAAACCATCGCTTTAGGTGAATCATTTGCTGAGGTTAAACTCTATGCTGAATGATTTAGTCTTATTAATTTGGATCCTGATTAAGATTGTTGTCATCACTATCCCCTTATTGCTTACAGTAGCTTATTTAACCTTTATTGAACGTAAGGGTATCGGTTATATACAAACTCGGATAGGGCCGAATCGGGTGGGGCCCTTAGGTTTTCTACAACCGATTGCCGATGTGGTTAAGTTAATTACCAAAGAAATTATTGTTCCCACAGCATCGAATCGTTATTTATTTATTTTGGCGCCGATAATTACCATTGCACCCGCATTAGCGGCTTGGGCGGTTATCCCCTTTAGCGAAGGTTTGGCTTTAACGCAAATTAATGCCGGTGTGCTTTATTTATTTGCGATTACTTCGTTGGGTGTGTATGGCATTTTAATCGCCGGCTGGGCGACTAATTCTAAATATGCTTTATTAGGTTCATTACGCGCGGCTGCGCAGACCATTTCATATGAAATTGCCATGGGCTTTTCATTTGTTGGCGTTTTATTAGCCGCAGGTAGTATGAATTTGCATGATATTGTACTTCACCAACAAGGAGGCATTTGGCATTGGTATTGGTTGCCGTTATTACCCTTGTTTGTCTGTTATTGGATAGCTGGAATTGCAGAAACCAATCGTGCGCCTTTTGATTTGGCCGAAGGGGAATCTGAGATCGTGGCGGGTTTTCATGTCGAATATTCGGGCGTTAGTTTTGCTTTATTCTTTCTCGCTGAATATATGAATATGATCTTGATATCAGCAATTGCCAGCTTATTGTTTTTGGGTGGCTGGTTGTCACCTTTTCAAGGCATTGCGGTGTTAGATCAGGCATTCGTATGGGTTCCTGGTATCATTTGGTTTTTTATAAAAATGGCGAGTTTTTTGGGACTTTTTATTTGGTCGCGAGCCACTTTTCCTCGTTATCGCTACGACCAATTAATGCGTTTGGGTTGGAAAGTGTTAATTCCAGTGACTTTACTTTGGATAGCCATCGTGGCATTAGCGGTACAATTTAAATGGGGTCCTTGGTTTAACGCATGAACTTGTTAAGAAAAATCGTACAGCTGATTAAAACCTTTACACTCTGGGAACTTTTTAAGGGATTGGGTGTGACTGGCCGACATTTTTTTAAGAGAAAAGTGACGATCCAATTTCCAGAAGAAGAAACGCCACGTTCAGTCCGATTTCGCGGTTTACATGCGTTACGTCGTTATCCTAATGGTGAAGAGCGCTGTATTGCGTGTAAATTATGTGAAGCGGTGTGTCCAGCATTGGCGATTACGATAGAAGCAGAACCTCGTGATGATGGTTCCAGGCGCACGACTTTATATGAGATTGATTTGTTTAAATGTATTTATTGTGGATTTTGTGAAGAATCCTGTCCGGTAGATGCCATCGTCGAAACTAATATTCCACATTATCATTTTGAAAATCGTGGCGAAGAGATTATGACTAAAGAAAAGTTACTGGCTATTGGCGACAAATACGAAAAACAGATAGCAGAAGAAAGGAAAGAAGATGCGCCTTATCGTTGATTTTCGTCATTGCGGATGGCCACGCTCACTTCGTGAGCTCGCCATGACGTTGCTTTTTGTCATTGCGAGCGCTAAAAGCGCGCGGCAATCCAGAAAATTTTAAGTATTTATTTATGATTATTCCTATTCAGTCGTGTGCATTTTTTGGCTTTGCTGTTTTGCTGATAGTCGCGGCTTTTATGACAATAATTTCGCGTAATCCGGTGCGTTGTGCGTTGTTTTTAGTGTTAGCTTTTTTTGCTGCCGCTGCTTTATGGATATTATTAGAAGCAGAATTTTTAGGTTTAATCTTGATTTTAGTCTATGTCGGTGCGGTCATGACGCTATTTTTGTTCGTGATTATGACCTTAAATATTGATAATGCTGAGAAACAATACGGATTGGTGCGTTATTGGTTTTTTGCTGTCATTAGCGTATTGATTTTATTGGCATTACTTATTTATGCGGTATGGCCACTTTCCGGCAAAACAGGATTGCTAGCATTGTCTGCTCAGGCGAGCAATACTCAAGCCTTGGGTGATGTATTGTATACGCAGTATGCTTATCCTTTTGAGATTACCGGTGTTTTATTACTGGTGGGTATTATTGCGACCATCGCATTGAGTTTTCGTGAAAAACGTTTGAATAAAGCAATCGCACCTGAATTGCAATTTAAGGTTAAAGCTTCGGATCGATTACGAATGATAAAAATGCCAGCTGAGAGAAAAAAATGATTCCGTTAAATTATTACTTAATACTCGCCGCTATTGTATTTAGCTTGGGTTTACTGGGATTGATGATTAATCGGAAAAATATCATTATTTTACTGATGTGTGTCGAGCTACTATTATTAGCCGTGAATATGAACTTTATCGCATTCTCACATTTTTTTGCGGATTTATCCGGCCAAGTGTTTGTGTTTTTTGTGTTAGCCGTGGCCGCCGTAGAAGCTGCGATAGGTTTAGCAATACTGATTGTTGTGTTCCGCACGAGGCATAGCATACAAGTCGATGCCTTAAATCGTTTAAAGGGGTAGTTGGGGTATGAGTCATTATCAGTTCATCAACCTCGCATTGATATTATGCCCTTTAGCCGGAGCTTTATTTGCAGGCTTAGGTGGGCCACGCGTCAGCAACAGATTGGCACAGTCAGTCACTATTTTAGGCGTTGCGGTTTCATTTGTTTTATCTCTGTATTTTGCATATCAACTTTTTTTTCTGCATGGCGGCACTTACGATGGAAATCTTTATTTGTGGGATTTAACCGGTAAATTTCGCTTTAATATCGGTTTTTTAATTGATCCTTTAACCGTGGTGATGTTTCTTGTCGTCACGTTTATTTCTTTGATAGTGCATATTTATAGTGTCACTTACATGGCCGGCGATCCGGGTTTTAAGCGTTTTTTTAGTTATATGTCGGCATTTACTTTTGCGATGTTGATGCTAGTAAGTGCGAATAATTTTTTGCAATTGTTTTTTGGTTGGGAAGCGGTGGGTTTAGTTTCATATTTACTTATTGGTTTTTGGTTTAAACGCGAAGCGGCAAATGCCGGAAGTTTAAAAGCTTTTTTAGTTAATCGAGTCGGTGATTTTGGATTCTTTTTAGGTATTGCATTATTATTTAATTATTTTGGTAGTTTAGATTATTTACAAGTGTTTCATGCTGCGCCTGCATTGAAAGATGCAAGTATCAGTATTTTCCCACATACTTCTTATTCGGTAATTGCTGTCATTTGTTTTCTGCTATTTGTTGGAGCAATGGGAAAATCTGCACAGATACCGTTACATGTTTGGTTGCCAGAATCGATGGAAGGTCCTACACCTATTTCAGCATTAATTCATGCTGCCACGATGGTCACGGCGGGTGTTTATTTAGTGGCACGTCTTTCGCCTTTATATGAATATGCACCGAGTGTGTTAAATTTTATTTTAATTTTAGGTGCGACCACCGCTTTATTTATGGGCTTAGTGGCGATCGTACAAAACGATATTAAGCGTATCATTGCTTATTCTACGCTTTCGCAACTGGGATATATGATGGTCGGCTTAGGCGCTTCGGCGTATGCCGCCGGTATGTTTCACTTAGTGACCCATGCTTTTTTCAAAGCATTATTGTTTTTAGCCGCAGGTTCAGTTATTTTAACCATGCACCATGAGCAAGATATTCGAAAAATGGGTGGCTTAGCAAAAGTCATGCCGATAACCTATGTTTGTTTTTTAGTTGGTGCATTAGCATTAGCTGCATTACCTCCTTTTTCAGGGTTTTATTCTAAGGATGCCATTATTGATGCCGTGCATGCATCGACTTTACCCGCAGCATCTTACGCCTATTATTGTGTATTAATTGGTGCATTGGTTACGGCATTTTATATTTTCCGTGCGTTTTTCTTAGTGTTTCATAGCCGAGCTCGCATGCCCGTTCAACATTATCAAAAAACCACGATGATCGTTAAGTTCAGTTTAATTGTTTTAGCGATTCCTTCAGTGTTAGCTGGGTATTTATTAATGCATCCTTTTTTAAATGTTCCGGGTTTACTGGCTGGTAGTCTGAGTGTATTACCCAATCATAAGCTGATGATACCTGAGCATCTGCTAAGTAAAGCGACGATTTTTTCGCTGATAGGGATTGTCTTGGCATGGTTTTGTTATCTGCAGTTTCCTGTCATTCCTGTGTGGGCGCAAAAACATTTTGCTTGGCCGTATCAAATTTTAGTGAATAAATATGGCTTTGATGCGTTTAATCAGACCGTATTTGCGAATGGCGCTCGACACTTAGCAAAATTATTTTTTAATGTCGATGCGAATGTACTCGATGAAAAATTGATAGACGGCTCGGGAAGACGTATTAATTGGTTATCTAACGTATTGCGTCGTCTGCAGTCGGGTTACATTTATCAATATGCGTTTATTATGGTGCTGGGAATCATTATCGGTTTATTCCTTATAAATTTGTAGTATAAGAATGTTTTTAAATTTATTATCTTTGTTTATACATAACCACTTATTAAGTTTACTTATTTGGTTGCCGGTATTTGGCGGTGTGTTAGCGGTGGCAGTTAACGGCGATCGTTACCCACAACGTGCGCGCGTTATCGCTTTAATGACTTCATTGATGACGTTGCTGTTATGTATACCGCTGTATTTGGATTTCAATCCTGCTTTAAGCAGTATGCAGTTTCAAGAAAATATCCCTTGGATAACAGTATATAATATTAATTATGCCTTAGGTGTCGATGGTATTTCTTTGCCGCTTATCATATTAACCGTGTTTACTACGTTATTGGTTATTTTGGCGGCGTGGCGTAGTATTAATCTGCGTGTTGCACAATATATGGCGGCGTTTTTACTCATGCAAGGCATGATGGTAGGAACATTTGCTGCGACTGATTCGATTCTATTTTATGTGTTTTGGGAAGCAATATTGATTCCTATGTATTTGAGTATTGGTGTCTGGGGTAGTGATAATCGTTCTTATGCTTCGATAAAATTTTTCTTATATACCTTTTTTGGTTCGGCATTGATGTTGATCGCTTTGCTCTATTTAGGTTTGCATAACCCACAGCATGACTTTTTGATTGCCCACTTTTATCCGATAAAATTGACACTGCCGGTGCAAGTATGGATTTTTGTTGCTTTTTTAATTGCATTTGCCGTAAAGATTCCGATGTGGCCTTTACATACCTGGTTACCTGATGCACATACCGAAGCACCCGCGGGTGGTTCAGTCGTATTGGCGGCTTTAATGTTAAAGCTAGGGGGTTATGGTTTTCTGCGCTTTACGTTGCCAATCGTTCCTGATGCCAGTCGCTTATTAGATGGATTGATGATAGCGCTGGCCTTGATTGCTATTGTTTACATTGGTCTGGTCGCTTTAGCACAAGTGGATATGAAACGTTTGATTGCTTACTCTTCGATCGCGCACATGGGTTTTGTCGTGCTCGGTTGTTTTATGTTATTTGCTATCATGAAACATAGTCATAATACGTTAATGGCGTATATGAGTTTAGAAGGCGCGATGGTGCAAATGATTTCGCACGCCTTTAGTTCAGGCGCGATGTTTTTAGCGGTAGGGATGTTGGCCTATCGATTTCGGAGTCGACTTATCAAAGATTATGGTGGTCTTGCTAGCAGCATGCCTTTATTGGCGTCTTTTTTTATGCTGTTTGCGATGTCGAATGTCGGCTTGCCAGGCACATCGGGTTTTGTCGGCGAGTTCATGATTATTCTTAGTGCTATGCAAGGCAGTTTTTGGATTACTACCATTGCTGCTAGCACATTAATTCTTAGTGCGGCTTATACACTCTATATGTATAAGCGCGTATTTTTTGGTGAAATCACGAATCCTTTGATCGCTAAAAGTAGTGATATTCATGGTTTTGAAAAACTGGTGTTTATTTTATTAACGGTGGCGATTATTTTTATCGGTATTTATCCGGCTCCATTATTGACGGTTATGCATGCTTCGATAGACTCAATTTTACATTGGAGTTTGCAAACTAAATTATGATGACATTACAACAATTACTTCAATTTCCTGCATTTCCTGAAATCGCTTTATTGTTGATGACGTGTGTGATCTTGTTGCTAGAGTTATTTGTAAAGCAGAAATCCAGTTTGCTCACCTATAGTGCGACTCAAATCAGCCTGGGGATTACGCTGGCGTTAGTGATGCATTTGCACCATGTGCCGGCACAATTACTGTTTCATCAACATTTTACTTGGGATTTAGTCGCTTATTTTATTAAGTTGTGTATTTTGATATTCAGTCTATTTGCCTTTGTTTATGCACGCGATGCGATTAAACAGTTACATATTCATGCGGGTGAATATTATTTATTAGGTTTATTTTCAATACTAGGGATGTTGGTATTGACCTCGGCGAATAGTTTATTAAGCATTTATCTGGGTTTAGAACTATTATCCTTTCCGCTGTATGCGATGGTGGCTTTACAACGTCAATCGAGTCAGGCAGCAGAAGCGGCGATGAAGTATTTTATTTTGGGCGCATTGGCTTCAGGCTTATTCTTATATGGTCTTTCATTATTATATGGTGCCACGCATTCTTTAATCTTGCCTGCGATACATCAAGCTTTACTCGTGGGTGGGCAATCCAGTGTACTGCTGAGTACAGGGCTTATTTTTATCCTGGCGGGCATCGCATTTAAGATCGGGGCTGCCCCTTTTCAACTGTGGGTTCCAGATGTCTATCAAGGTGCACCTACGCCGGTTACTTTGTTTATCAGTGCGGCACCTAAAATAGCGGGTTTGGCACTGACAATCCGACTATTAGTCGATACCATGCCGAGCTTACTCAGCTATTGGCAACCTTTATTAGCGGTTATCGCCATTTTATCCTTTAGTTTGGGTAATCTGGTGGCTATCGTGCAAAGCAATTTAAAACGCATGTTGGCTTACTCGGCTATTGCTCATATGGGATATGGCTTACTCGGCTTAGTTGCCGGTACGCCGATGGGTTATGCCATGAGTCTCTTTTATATGTTGGCGTATGGACTGATGGCTTTGGCCGCATTTGGTTTATTGGTGGTGATGAGTCAATCAGGTCAGGTCGAGCATATCAATGACTTAAGAGGACTGAATGCCCGCAATCCTTGGTTAGCGTTGATGATGCTGTTGGCGATGTTTTCGATGGCAGGGATTCCCCCTACGATAGGCTTTTTTGCTAAATTAGGCATCTTAGAAGCCCTAATTTCAGTGCATCTGCTATGGATAGCCACATTGGCGATTATTTTTGCTATTATTGGTGCTTACTATTACATTAATGTTATAAAAGTGATGTATTTTGAGGAGCCTGAACCCACTATACCGCTTTTAACAGTAGCGCCAGATGCCTACCTTGCACTGAGTATTAATGCTATACTACTCCTCGTTCTAGGTTTATTTCCCAGTCAGTTAATTTGGCTGGCCAAGGCGGTTTTTTTTACCATTAACCATCCTGTTTATTAGAGGTTAGGAAACGAAATGAGAAAAATCATAGCTATTTTAATCCTATCATTAGGATTACAAGGTTGTCTGGCAGGTGCTTTTGTGGCTGGTAGCGCAACAACAGGTGGATTAGTGACGGACCCGCGTCCTATTAATACGATTAAAACCGACGAGGAAATTAACTTTAGGATCAACAGAAAACTGGCAAATGATCCTGTCCTAAATGCCGAGACCCATATCGCTGCGGTGAGTTATAATCGGGTGATATTGTTAACCGGTCAGGCCTATGATGAGGAATTAAAAGCTAAGGCAGGGCACTATGCTAAAAGCATCCCTGAAGTCCGACGTGTATTTAATGAAATTACCTTAGGTATTCCTACAACCGTTTATCGACGTGCTCAAGATGTGGGCATTACTTCAGCGGTTAAGACTAAGATGTTTACTAATAGAGACCTTAAATCTAATGATTTTAAGATAGTCACTGAAAACGGCGTAGTGTATATATTGGGCATAGCAACATCAAAACAAGCTGATTTAGCCGTATCGATAGCAAGAGAGTCTTCCGGTGTGAAAAAAGTGGTTAAGTTAATAGAATATAAACAAGAATAAGAATTAAAAATTTTATAAAAAAGCTTTTTGACTATACTAGAAGTGTGACTATTTAACGATAGCATTAAAATACAAGAGGTTACTGTGGAAATATTATACGGTGTATTAAATTTATCATTTTGGGGTTATGTCGTTGCCTTATTGATATTAACGCATATCACTATTGTGGGTGTCACGGTGTATTTACATCGATCCCAAGCGCATCGTGCATTGGAATTACATCCCGCTATCAGCCATTTCTTCCGTTTTTGGATTTGGTTAACCACAGGTATGGAAACCAAAAAATGGGTTTCAATTCATCGTAAACATCATGCTAAATGTGAAACCGATGAAGATCCGCATAGTCCGCAAACGCGAGGTATTAAAAAAGTATTTTTTGAAGGTGCCGAGCTGTATCGTGCCGAAGCTAAAAATCAAGATACGATGGACCGTTATGGTCAAGGAACGCCGGATGACTGGTTAGAACGACATGTCTATACCAAGCATAGTGCGGCGGGTGTTGCACTGATGTTTGTTATTGATGTGGTTTTATTTGGTATTCCAGGGATAACCATTTGGGCGTTGCAGATGGCTTGGATACCTTTCTTTGCAGCGGGTGTGGTGAATGGTATCGGCCACTATTGGGGATATCGAAACTTTGAATGCCCGGATGCGGCGCGAAACATCATCCCTTTAGGCGCCTTTATTGGTGGTGAAGAATTACATAATAATCACCATACCTTTCCAACCTCGGCTAAATTTTCGGTGAAATGGTGGGAGTTTGACTTGGGTTGGGTTTATATCCGCTTATTACAATTTTTAGGTTTATCCAAGGTTAAACGTGTATCACCCAAGCTTGGAAATATTCCCGGTAAAGCACTCGTCGATTCGGATACTTTAGCGGCATTAATTACTAATCGCTTTCAAGTATTGGCGCGTTATAGTCGCGAGGTGTTATTACCGGTGTTACATGAAGAAAAACTAAAAGCGAATACCAGCAGTAAAGCCTTATTAAAGCGAGCTAAAGTCGCACTCATTCGTACCGAGTCTTTATTAAACGAAGAAGGTAAACAGCAGATCGCTGAAGTGATGAGTAATCACCATATGTTAGCGTTAGTGTATCAGTATCGTCTTAAGCTCCAGGCAATTTGGGGTCGTACCACCGCGACGCAGCGCGAGCTACTTGAAGCGCTACAAGAGTGGTGTAAACAAGCCGAGGCAACCGGTGTACAGGCATTACGGAAATTTGCGATTAGTTTGGCTGGATTTTCGACACAAAAAAAATTAACTTAAGTTACATTAAAAAAAGAAGTCATGGAAAATAATTTAGCCACTAAGCAAGATATAAATGATTTAAAACGTGATATCGAAATCAATAATAAAAATTTGATCATTATATTAGGTAGTATGCTGGTTGCGGCGGTTAGTATTCTTAGTGTGCTGATCATGATCTTAAATAGGGCGCATTAAAAAATAATTTTTTTTTGTTCATATCGTTATTCTTTATGTTTGAAACGGCCCCCATTATTCAAAAAATCAAAGAACTTGAAACCCGTAGTATGGAATTACGGAGGTACCTTTGACTATCCAAGCAAACTTGAGCAACTCCAAGAGTTAGATCATGAACTCCAAGATCCCAACATTTGGAATCAACCTGAAAAAGCGCAACAGCTAGGCAAAGAGCGCGCGCAATTGCAGCAAATTGTTGATACCTTTCAGCAATTAGAAAAAGGTCTTAACGATATTAAGGATTTGCATGATTTAGCCATTCATGAAAAGGCTGATGATCTATTAGCCACGCTGCCGCAAGAATTACAAACATTGGAATCCCGTTTAGAACAACTCGAATTCCGGCGGATGTTTCCGCGGGAATTAGATAAAAATTCTGCATATTTGGAAATTCAATCCGGTTCAGGTGGCACCGAAGCCCAAGATTGGGCAGAAATGTTATTGCGTATGTATCTGCGTTGGGGAGAGCAAAATCATTTTAAAGTCGATTTGATCGAAGTGTCTGCCGGAGAAGTGGCAGGGATAAAAAGTGCGACAATAAAACTTGAAGGTGAATATGCCTATGGTTGGTTACGTACCGAAACCGGCGTCCATCGTTTAGTGCGATTATCACCTTTCGATGCGAATAAACGTCGTCATACTTCCTTTGCTGCTGTTTTCGTATCGCCTGAAGTGGATGATACTATCGACATTGAGATAAATCCGGCGGATTTACGTATTGATACCTACCGTGCAAGTGGCGCGGGCGGACAGCATGTCAATCGTACTGATTCAGCGGTGCGCATGACCCATATTCCTAGTGGTGTGGTGGTACAATCACAAAGCGATCGTTCGCAGCATAAAAACCGTGACCAAGCGATGAAGCAATTACGTGCAAAATTATATGAATTGGAACTACGTAAGCGCGCTGCAGAAAAGCAAAGTCAAGAATCGCTAAAGCGCGATATCGGTTGGGGCAGTCAGATACGTTCTTACGTATTAGATGATGCGCGAATCAAAGATCTACGCACCGGTGTTGAAACAGGTAATACGCAAGCGGTGTTAAACGGCCATCTTAACCCTTTTTTGATCGCTAGTTTAAAAGCAGGAATATAGTTCACGCAAGAAAAAAATCTGTTGCTTCGTCATTGCGAGCAAGTATATTAATCTTTATTGCCAGCACGTAAAATATTCATCGTCATTGCGAGCACCGTAGGTGCCTGGCAATCCATGGATAACCACAGCCTCACTGACGTTTCGGCCTCGCCATGACGGCTATTTTCAATAGTTATTTTTTTGTGTTGTCATCTGCTAAACTAGTAAGCTTGAAAATCGATAAGTGTGGAAACATTTAATATGAGCCATGAAAAAATAACGACCACGAATAATGCCGAAGATGTATTTTCACAACGTTTGTCAAAATTAAACGAATTACGTCACGTCGGAGAAGCCTATCCGAATCATTTCCGGCGGACAAATTTAGCCATTGATTTGTATAATCAATATGAACAAGTCTATGCTGAACAATTACAGCAAAAGCATATATCTGTCCGACTGGCTGGTCGGATTATGCTAAAACGTGATATGGGTAAAAGTTTATTCCTTGATATCCAAGATATGTCAGGAAAAATACAGATCTATGTCAAACAAAATAATATCGGATTAGAAGATTTTGAAGTCGTTAAATGTTTGGACTTGGGCGATATTGTGGGTATCAAAGGAATATTATTTCGCACTAAAACCAATCAACTTTCAATTAAAGCAGAAAAAGTTTATTTACTCACTAAGTCTTTACGGCCATTACCGGATAAATTTCATGGACTTTCAGAATCGGATAAGGAACAACGTTATCGACAACGCTATTTGGATCTCATTACCAACGAAAAAACTCGGAAAACATTTCAGATTCGTTCTCAGCTTATCAACGGAATCCGTCAGTTTTTAAACCAACGGAGTTTTGTGGAAGTAGAGACGCCGATGATGCATGTCATACCCGGTGGCGCTTTAGCCAGACCTTTTATCACGCATCATAATGCCTTAGATATGGAATTATTTCTGCGTGTGGCACCCGAGTTGCACCTAAAACGCTTAGTTGTGGGTGGTATGGAAAAAGTTTTTGAGATTAATCGTAATTTTCGGAACGAGGGACTTTCGACTCGACATAATCCTGAGTTTACAATGTTGGAATTTTACCAAGCGTATGCCGATTATCACGATTTAATAAATTTAACTGAACAATTAATTCGCGAGTTAGCGCAAACTATTTTAGGTACAGAACAATTGACCTATCAAGGCGAAACTTATGATTTGTCCCATCCTTTTAAACGCCTCAGTGTGGTTAATGCCATACTCGAATATAACCCGCAATGGCAATTGCAAGATGTGACTAAGTTGTCATCTTTGCAAAAAATTGCCGCTGATTTAAAGATCCCGGCGAGTGATTCTATCGGACAATTGCAGTTTGCTGTGTTTGAAGAAACAGTAGAACAAAAATTAAAGCAACCCACATTTATTACCGAGTATCCTATTGATGTATCACCTTTGGCCCGACGTAATAATCAAGATCCACAACTAGCCGATCGTTTTGAACTCTATATCGGTGGCCGAGAATTAGCGAATGGATTCTCAGAGCTAAATGATCCAGAAGATCAAGCAGCACGTTTCAAACAACAAAATTTAGCAAAATCAGCAGGCGATTTAGAAGCCATGCCTTATGATGAAGAATATATTCAGGCATTGGAGTATGGTTTGCCACCTACCGCTGGAGAAGGTATCGGTATCGATCGATTAGCGATGTTGTTTACGGATTCGGCATCGATTAGAGACGTTATTTTGTTTCCCTTAATGCGCCCAGAGAGCTAAGAGTGGTGAATAAAAATCCAAGAAATAAATTGCCGTCATGGCGAGCTAAGTATATTAACCGTCATTGCGAGCACCGTAGGTGCGTGGCAATACTTGCTTGCAATGACGATCAAAAATTCTCTGCGCTTGCCATGACCGGGTAACTATTTAATCTTATCTTCTTCAAACATTTCATGTTTGCGGGTGATAGGATCATATTTTTTAAATTTCAATTTATTCGGTGTGGCCTTCTTATTTTTACTGGTGGTATAGTAATAAGCGCTGGCCGTTGACTTTAACTTAATTTTATCACGCATGATGTGCTATTCCCGTTTAAACTTTTTCGCCACGCTGACGTAGCGTAGCCAGTACTTTATCAATGCCCTGTTTTTCAATCGTACGCAAACCATCTGCCGTTATTCTTAATTTAATAAAGCGCTTTTCGGTGGCTACCCAAAGGCGATGTACATGGAGATTAATCTGAAAACGACGTTTAGTTTTTCGGTTAGAGTGAGAGACATTATGTCCCACCATGGGTTTTTTACCCGTTACCTGACAGACCCTAGGCATATAATAGTCCTCAATGCAGATTAGCTTCGAATATTGCCCGCTTTTATACCAAAAATGCAGCAGACTGTCAAAATATACCTAGGATCGGGTATGCTGGCTTGCGAGCAGTATCACAATAAACCTTGTGTGGCAAAAGAGGTCATACAGCCTTCTCCGATAATGATATGGTCTAATAGGCGGACGTCAATGGCAGCTAAAATAGATTTAATTTCCTGTGTAATCCTTTTATCTGCTTCACTGGGTTTAGCAATACCGGAAGGGTGATTGTGTGCCAAAATGACGGCTGCGGCATTGTGTTGGTATACTTGCCGAATCAGCTCGCGAGGGTACACGGCGGCTTCGTTAATACTGCCATGAAAGAGCTCTTTAAAATGAATAAAGCGATGGGCATTATCCAAAAATAAACAGCTAAAGACCTCATAAGGATATGAGCGCAACTTATGCGTTAAATAGTGATAAACGTCCTGTGGATTTTCGAATGTATTACGCTGCGCAAGATTTTCTTGCAAACAACGTGTTGCCAATTCTTTGGCGGCTTGAATCTGAACATATTTCGCTAACCCTAAACCAAGCGTCTTTGAAAATTGTTCCAAACTGGCTGCAACGATGTAACGTAAACCTCCAAATTGCAACAGGAGATCGCGGCTAATATCTAAGGCGGTTTTCCCGCGAACACCCGTGCGAACGAATAGCGCTAGCAGTTCTGCGTCAGATAAGACGGTAGCACCCTGAGAGAGTAATTTTTCACGTGGACGTTCTTTGGCAGGCCAATCAGTAATAGGCATATTTACTTTTCCTTAAGTAGATTATTATTCTTAATGTATACTCATAGCAGTTGAATTTTGGTAAGAGCAATATAATTATATTAAATATCAATGATTTTAAATAGAGGTGGAAGGCTTAAATAGCTTATTGATGGTGCGTTTGGCCCATAATATGTTGCCATTCGAAGAGTGTCAGCGGCATGACCGATAATCGATTTCCTTTTTGTAATAAACGCATTGCTTTTAACGCCGGCTGGCTTTTTAAATCTGCTAAAGAAATAATTGATTTAAAAATTCGTATTAATTGTACATCGACGCTAACCCAACGTGGGTTGCTAACTGTGCTTTTAGGATCATAGTGATGATCATGTGCTTGTAAAGCAGTTTTATCTGGGTAAGCATGGTTAATTATTTTGATCATGCCAACGATACCCGGCTTAGGACAACTTGAATGATAAAAAAAAGCCAGATCTCCTTTTTTCATCGCTAGTAAAAAATTTCGTGCTTGATAATTTCGCACACCATCCCAGGGTTCGGTTTGATGCGGCCGCTTAGCTAGATCCTGAATGCTAAAACAAGTGGGTTCAGATTTCATTAACCAATAATTCACTTATCTCTCTCCTGCTATCAATGAAATATAAAAAATAATCTTAATCGATGTGTTAGCTTACTGGATATTTTTTATTCATCTGCGGTAACTTTTGTTGCAAAAAATTCAGAATGTCCTGAGCGGGTAGCAATTGCTCATTTTTTTCGGTTCGTGCTTTGTAAGCAATGACGTTGTCTCGCAAAGTTTTTTCACTGATGACCAAACGATGTGGAATGCCGATCAGATCATTGTCAGCAAACAGTAAACCAGGACGCTCCGTTCTGTCATCGAGTAAAACGTCTATGCCTGCGTCAATGAGTTGTTTATAGAGTTCATCTGCCGCATGTTTAACCTGTTCAGAGCGATAATAGGCAATCGGTATTATCACCACTTGAAACGGAGCCATGGCTAGTGGCCAAATGATACCTTGTTCATCATGATTTTGTTCGATTGCCGCGCCGACGATGCGCGATACCCCAATGCCATAACAGCCCATTTCCATAGGCAATAAACTACCCTCTTCAGAGGTGAAGGTGGCATCCATAGCGCACGAATATTTATTACCTAACTGGAAAATATGGCCCACTTCAATGCCACGTTCCATTTTTAAATATCCTTTTCCATCTGGACTCGGATCTCCGACTTGTACTTGGCGTAAATCGGCGACCGGTGGCAATGGGCAATCGCGTTCCCAATTAACATGCGTGTAATGAAAACCTTCTTCATTCGCACCACAGACAAAATCAGCGAGCACCGCAGCGGAACGATCGACAATTAACGGTATCGATAAACCGACTGGACCTAAATAACCGACAGCGACACCGGTTAGCGCTAAAATGTCTGTTTCTTCAGCAAAGGTTAAGGGATGAGCAATTTCAGATATTTTAGCCAGCTTAGTCGGATTTAATTCGTGATCGCCGCGCAATATAAGGCCAATTAAAGGGTGTTTTTTTCCTTTTACCATTAATAATTTGACGCAATGTTGCGGATCGGTATTTAAAAATTCAGAAACTGCCGCAATGGTTTTTGTGCCGGGTGTTTTTACTTTCTTGAGTGGCGCAGTAGCAGCAGGGCGTTGATGAATGACGAGACTTTCTGCTAGTTCTGCATTCGCTGCGTAATCGCTACTATCACTATAAAAAATTTGATCTTCCCCGGTTTGTGCCAATACTTGAAATTCTTGTGATTGACTGCCACCGATATTACCAGTGTCCGCCAAAACAGCACGAAATTTTAATCCTAAGCGCGTGAAAATTTGGCAATAAGCATCATGTATAGTCTGATAGGTGGCTGCCAATGAGGCTTTATCGCGATGAAACGAATACGCATCTTTCATAATAAATTCACGGGCACGCATCACGCCAAAACGGGGACGAATTTCATCGCGAAATTTGGTTTGGATTTGATAAAAAATCAGTGGTAATTGTTTATAACTTCGTACTTCATTACGCACTAAAGCGGTAATGACTTCTTCGTGTGTCGGTCCAAAACAAAACCAGCGTTGATGTCTATCGGTAATACGCAGTAATTCTGGACCATACGCGTCCCAGCGTTCCGATTCTTGCCATAGCTCGGCCGGCTGCAGATTGGGCATCAGTACTTCTTGGCCATGGATGCGATTCATCTCTTCGCGCACGGTAGCTTCCACCTTGCGTAGCACACGCAAACCCAAGGGCAGCCAAGTATAAATTCCAGAGGCTAATTTACGGATCATGCCAGCACGCAACATTAATTGATGGCTTTTGATCTCGGCATCGGCCGGTGCTTCTTTGAGTGTCGGTAAATACAGATGACTGCTGCGCATAGCGATAACCTTAATGATCATTTAATAACGCAAAGCTTACACTAGAACAGGTCTTCTGCAAAACCACACACTCATTTTTTATAAATCTCAGAAAGCTTGAGTGTACTCAATAAGTTAGCTGATTAAATAAATTTTCAGTCAGAAACATATTTTGATTTTTTTATTTCTAATTGTGCGCATCTGTTTAAGTATTACTTATAGTGCTTTTTTATGACTTTCTATTACTAATAAGAACATTGTCTTTCAGTTAGCCTGTGCTAAGATAGGAGAAAATAGATAGGTATGGGTATCTATTTTTTAAATTATAAAATTTTTTAATAAAAAACAGGAATTGTATGCCAAAAAAAAATGTCATTGCGATTGATTATTCAGGCTCTACTTACAGACAGAAAAATTACTGGAAAAAAGTGGAAAGTGTGTTAGAAAAAACCAATGACGAAGATACAGTATATACGTTTTGGGATCATAGAGAAAATCCTGAAATTACAAACAGCGATCCGATCAACCCAATTATTTAAGCAAAAGGAATTAAAATGAAGTTAAGTAAATGTCATTGGATAGAGTAAATTAAATAGAAATCCAGGGAGCTTGCTATGGAAGATATAAAAAAAGATTTGTCCAAAAAAAATGATTATCCATACTGTCAAGATGATATAAGCCGTGTAAACGAAGGAATTAAAATAATCGAAGAGGTATGGAATAAATATATCGCGCATATAGAAAATTTAATTGCATCGCTTAAGATTAAGCATCAAGATGCATTAAAAATTCAAGGGAAGGTAGAATGTTTAAATAAACATTGGCAAGACTTTAATGAGGCTTGGAATTTTGAGTACCCTAAGCTGGATGCTAAACGAAATGATTGTCTCTTTGATCGTAATCCCAATCAATACTATGTCGATAAGAAGAAGAGCCTTGATTGTTTTGCGCAAAAACTAACTGAGTTACATTACGCAGTTAAAAACGCTGCTTATCCAGGTTGGTTCGAAAGGATATATCAATTTATTAAAACCAGCTTGTTAAAACTGTATAACTGCTTGTTTGCGGGTCCTAGGAATCTAAGCGCCGAAAATGTCTATATAGTGGCTGCTAATTATGGGTATACCGCAATGATGCCAAACTATACTCCTACGAGACATAATTATTTTATCTGCCAAGAAAAATTAAGAGACAACATTGCTTTGCTTCAAGAAGACCTCGCACCCATTGAAAAATGGCAAAAAAATTCTTTAAAAGCGGCCATATACGATAGTGCTTCACTAAAAAGAATGTAAGTTCGCACTGGCCAAAGTGTAAACACTGGATTAAAATGCCGCTTATGTCGGAGTCGAGCATGGCATTATCTAGCCCCCTCGGCTCGCCGCTTACACCTATATCCGAATGCATGCAACAATAGAGGTACATCATGCCTATTTATGAGTATGAATGTAAGGCCTGTGGTCATACGTTTGATATGATACAAAGTTTTAGTGAAGAGCCTTTAATTGATTGTCCGGTTTGTAAAGAACCTGCGCTGAAGAAATTGATTTCTGCATCGGCTTTCCATTTAAAGGGTAGTGGTTGGTATGTGACCGATTTTAAAAATCCACCCACTAAAGCGGATAAGACAGAGAAAACTAAAACTGAGGAGGCAAGTAGTAAACCCGTGGAAGCGAATAAAGAAACACACAAGGAAACCCATAAAGATTCTAAAGTCAAAGAGACTGAAGTAACTAAATCTGTGGATAAAACCACCAGTAAAACCGATAAATCGGATAAAAAATCCTCTTAAGTTAAAAATATTATGCAAAGAACCCATTATATTCAGGAATTAAACCCAAGCTTAGTTAATGAAACTGTACAAGTCTGTGGCTGGGTACACCATCGTCGTGATCATGGCGGTATTATTTTTATTGACTGTCGCGATCGCAGTGGACTTTTGCAAGTGGTGTTTAATCCAGAGCAGGCTGATCTTTTTAAGCAAGCAGAAACATTGCGGAATGAATATGTCGTGCAAATTGGCGGAATAATACGTTTACGTCCTAAAGGTACTGAAAATGTTAATTTAAAATCTGGAACCATCGAGTTACAGGCGACGCAATTAAACATTTTAAATACGTCTGCGCCGTTACCGATTTCTATCGATGCCTATACAGCTGTCAGTGAAGAAGTGGCATTACGTTATCGCTATCTGGATTTGCGCCGTCCCGAGGTGCAAGAACGTTTTCGGTTACGAACCCATGTGGTGCAATTAATGCGGCGTTTTTATGAAGAAAAAGGATTTTTAGATATCGAAACACCGGTGCTGACTAAAGCCACGCCTGAAGGTGCCCGCGATTATTTAGTACCGAGTCGTGTTCATCCCGGTGAGTTTTATGCCTTACCGCAATCACCGCAATTATTTAAACAATTATTGATGATGTCAGGATTCGATCGTTACTACCAAATCGTACGTTGTTTTCGTGATGAAGATCTGCGTGCCGATCGTCAACCTGAATTTACACAATTGGATATGGAGATGTCTTTTTGCAATGAAGAAGACATACAAACACTAAATGAATCTTTGATTCGTCATTTATTTAAAGAATTATTGGATGTGAATTTACCTGATCCTTTCCCACGTATGAGCTATGCAACGGCGATGCAACGTTTCGGTAGTGATAAACCGGATTTGCGTATTCCGTTTGAATTAGTGGACATCGCTGATTTGGTTAAAGATATTGAATTTAAGGTTTTTTCCGGACCGGCGAATGATGCACAAGGACGAGTGACTGCCTTACGCATCCCTAAAGGCGAGGATTTGACCCGTAAAGTGATTGAAGAGTACACACAATATGTGGCTATTTTTGGCGCTAAAGGCTTGGCTTATATTAAAGTTTTGGATCCTGCATTGGGGCTGGAAGGTTTGCAGTCGCCGATCTTAAAATTTATTCCAGAGGCGACCGTGAATGCCATATTACAACGTGTGGTGGCAGAAAGCGGCGATATTATTTTCTTTGGCGCCGGTACAGCAAAAATGGTGAGCGAATCTCTCGGTGCTTTACGGGTTAAATTGGGTCATGATTTTAACTGTGTTAAGGATGAATGGTGTCCTTTATGGGTAGTGGATTTTCCGTTGTTTGAGTTCGACGCGCAAGAAAAGCGATGGCAAGCTTTACATCATCCTTTTACTGCACCAAAGGTCGATGACGTGGCAGAGTTACAGGCCAATCCCGAAGGATGTCTATCCAGAGCTTATGATATGGTATTAAACGGTTGTGAAATCGGCGGTGGATCGATCCGTATTCATGATACGACCATGCAATCGGCGATATTTGATTTATTAAATATTAATGAAGCGGAACAGAAAGAAAAATTTGGTTTTCTGCTCGAAGCACTTAAATTTGGTTGCCCGCCACATGGTGGCATGGCCTTTGGACTGGATCGTTTGGTAATGTTGATGACGGGCGCCAAATCGATACGTGATGTGATTGCTTTTCCAAAAACTCAGACGGCCAGCTGTCCGTTAACGCGTGCTCCGGGTCCGGTTTCCGAGCAACAACTAAAAGATTTGTCGTTACAGATTCGTAAAAAGTAATCGGTTTTGCTATGTTATGGTAATTGATAGCGATTCTGTATCAGCATATTTTTTGGGGTAATCGTTTAACTTATGTCCAATTCTAACTCAGCGAATTTTATTAAAGCCACTAGTGGCGATTATCGTATTCCGATTAAAGCGATCTTTTTAGAGGCTTGGTATCGAGTAAAAGGGATGAAAGCCTCTTTTTGGGTAGGTTTTCTTTATTTCATACTCGTGTTCGCGCTGGCTTGTCTGGTACTAGGTTTAGTATTGGCTTTATATGATGTATTTGTATTGCCATTGGCTACCGCGCATAACGCCGCTACTTTATATAACCTAAAACTAGGGCTTAAATTTATTGTCGTCGCCATCGTTGAGGTGTTACGTTTTTTATTTACCGCTTCGTTAGCGTATATGGCTTTACAGCATTTACGCCGTCAACCTATTCATGCCAGTATGGTATTTTCTTTTCGCCAGGCATGGCGTCCGTTATTGATTATTGCACTTTTACTGTATTTATTTAATAGTTTTATTCTCTCTAGCACCAATGTTCTTTTACATACGGCTTTATTTAAACAACAAATCGTTTATTTAGGGTCAAGTATAGGCAGCATTGTTTTACTGGTTATTTTTTTAATCTGTTTCTTTTTATATTTCTATCTTTCGATCCTAGTATTCATGACTGTGTTACTTATTTTAGATCAAAAAATATCCAGTAAACAAAGTTTTAGTTTGGCATTTAAATCCATAAATCAACATTTTTTTAAAAATATCAGTTTGATTGTGGTAACAAGTATCGTATTTGGCCTTTTGGCTTTGATGACTTTAGGTATCGGTTTAATTTGGCTATTACCGATGACATCTTTAGTGACCGCTATTCAATATAATCAAATTTTTTGTGAAGGTGATTTATAAACGCTCTTACTTGAAGATGCGAAAAATTTAAAAATTTAATCGTCATTGCCGAGCACCGTAGAATATTAATCGTCATTGCGAGCACCGTAGGTGCGTGGCAATCCAGATAAATACCGTTACATGGCCGTGCTCATTCCAATCACTCGCCATGACGGTGATTTTATTTTCAAATGCAAAATATAATATATAAGAGAATGTTATGGCCGGACATAGTAAATGGGCAAATATACAGCATCGAAAAAATAAACAAGATGCGAAGCGGGGTAAATTATTTACTAAATTGATCCGCGAAATCACGGTGGCAGCCAGGATGGGCGGCGGAGATTTAAATAGTAATCCGCGTTTGCGTTTAGCTGTGGATAAAGCCTTATCCGCTAATATGACCAGAGAGACTATCGATCGTGCAACTAAGCGTGGGGCGGGCGGATTAGACGGTGCACAAATGGAAGAGATTCGTTATGAAGGGTATGGCCCTAAAGGTGTAGCGGTTTTGGTAGATACCTTAACGGATAATCGCAATCGTACAGTTGCTGAAATACGGCATGCGTTTAGCAAGTTGGGTGGTAATTTAGGCACGACGGGATCCGTTAGTTATTTGTTTAGTAAAAAGGGTGTGATTACTTTCCCACCGGGCTCTGATGAGGAACGTATCTTAGAGCTAGCTTTAGAGGCGGGTGCGGAAGACGCCATTACTTATCCGGATAATAGTATTGATATCTGGGTTGCAGAAAACCAATTGCCTGCTTTAATCAAGATTTATCAAGATAAACATTTAAATCTTGCGAATAGTGAAGTGACTTGGTTAGCAAGTACCAAAGTTGAACTCGATGATCAGGATCAAGAAAAGTTGGAGCATTTGATTGACATGTTAGAAGATTTAGACGATGTGCAAAATGTCTATACTAATCAAGCTTAATGGTGAATCTGGAAACCAACAACTTAAGTAAAAATGCCATAATTTTAGGTATTGATCCGGGTTCTTGTATCACCGGTTATGGCATTATTCAAATCGAAGGTTCACAATTAAGTTATCTCGATAGCGGTTGCATTAAAGTAGCAAAAGAGCCTTTTTCTGAGCGCTTAGAAAAAATATTTACCGGTTTACAACGTGTGGTACAACAGTATGCACCCAGTGAAGCGGCCGTAGAGCAAGTATTTATGCATATGAATCCCAATGCAGCACTGAAGTTAGGTCAAGCAAGAGGGGCGGCGTTAGTCGTGACGGCTTTAGCCAAATTAATTGTCAGTGAATATTCGGCCAGGCAAGTCAAACAATCGGTGGTTGGTTATGGCGCGGCTAATAAACAACAAGTGCAACATATGGTACGATTATTGTTAAATCTAGATCGATCACCACAAGCCGATGCGGCCGATGCCTTGGCGATTGCGATTTGTCATGCACAAGCGCGGCAGTGCGGGGAACGAGGACTTAAGCAAGGATTTCGCCGAGGAAGAAGACGATGATCAATCGATTGCGCGGCATACTGATTGAAAAACAGCCACCGTATCTTTTAGTTGAAGTGGCTGATGCATTTACTTACGAAGTACAAGCGTCGATGCATACTTTTTACCAATTGCCGGAGTGTGGAGAAAAAGTTTTTTTATACACGCAGTTTATTGTGCGTGAAGATGGACATTTTTTGTATGGTTTTAGCACATCCGATGAGCGGACATTATTTACGCAATTATTAAAAGTAAATGGTGTGGGACCCAAAGTTGCTTTAGGTATTTTATCAAAAGTGGAAGTGTCAGAGTTTATTCACTGTGTTGAGCAACAAAATGTCAGTGCGTTGCAACAGGTTCCTGGAATCGGTAAAAAAACCGCGGAACGTTTAATTATTGAAATGCGCGATCGTTTAAAAAGTTTATCCCATAACCAATCAAACAAGCCAGATAAAAATAATATTCCTTCCCTACAGCATTACCAACAAGATGCCATTGCGGCATTAGTGGCTTTAGGTTATAAAAATCAAGAAGCGAGTCGTGCAATATTACAGATAAAAGACACATCGCTGTCTTTAGAATCCTTAATCCGACAAGCCTTAAATAGTATGGGTTAGATACGGTACGATATTAAACAATTAATAATTTCGTTTATTGTGGGTGATTTTCCCTATCTTTTTACAGAAAATTTATTGCAAACTATAATTTTAGCTTCTTAGGAGATAAGTATGCGATTAGCCACTTTTAATGTTGAAAATATGTTTGAGCGGCCTAAAGCCATGAATTTAGAAACCTGGGAGCTAGGCGCTAAAATATTGAATGACTTTAAACAATTAAATTCATTAATCCAAAAAAAAAGTTATACGAATAAAATTAAATCTAAATTATTGGAAATAATGAAACGTCACAAAGGGTTGCTTACGAATAGTGAAAGCACCTACCTTCGGTTACGTGATATTCGTGGTAAATTTATTGCCAGACCTAAAAATAAACCCGCTGAAATTGCGGCTTCTGGTCGTAGTGATTGGATAGGGTGGTTTGAGCTTCAAAAAGAAGCAATTGAGGAGCGTGCTATAGAAAATACCGCTCGTATCATAGGATTTCTTGAAGCAGATATACTCTGTGTCGTTGAAGCTGAAAATCGAACGTGTTTAAAGCGGTTTAATGACGATGTCTTACCCCCAGTTGAAATAACATCTTTTGATCACATAATGTTAATAGACGGTAATGATATGCGTGGTATCGATGTAGGCATTATGACAAAAGCGTCTTATGAAATAATAGGTATCTATAGCCATGTCGATGACGTTGATGATACAGGGACAATCTTTAGCCGTGATTGTGCTGAATATGAAATCAAGACTAAGCAAGGCAATACATTACTTGTGTTGGTCAATCATTTTAAAAGTAAAGGTTATGGTGATGCGGTTGTTTCTAATGAAAAACGATTACGTCAAGCAAAGCGCGTCCGTGCAATTTATAATCAACGTATTGCCGATGGGTTTGATTATATTGCCATCGTAGGTGATTTAAATGCAGCATCGACTGATTTGGCAATGGATCCACTGATACGAGAGGGTTCAACACTCACCGATATTATGGTGCACCCAAAGTTCTTAGGAGACGGTCGTCCTGGAACACATGGGAATGGTACCGCTTCAGCTAAGCTAGACTATATTTTAATGTCTCCGAAACTTTCTGAAAAAGTGATCCAAGGCGGTATCGAACGCAGAGGCGTTTGGGGGGGTAAACAGGGTAAACTATTTCCACATCTCCCAACCATGCTAACCGCTAAGGATGCGGCTTCTGATCATGCCGCACTTTGGGTCGAGCTAGCGATTTAACAATTTTTTATTTAGAGGTATTCATGTTGTACAATTAGACTTTTTCTTAAAGATACATCACTGTCTGTAGAATCCTAAATCCGGCAAGCTATAAAAAGTGTCGATCCCTGCTAAGATTTAGTTTAAGATTTATTTAAGGAAAGACGAGTAGAATGAATTATATAAGATGGCTCTAGTTGATAGTCTTTTTTGAGAAGAACAAATGAAGAGTGATACTACTAAGTTTAGTACAGAAAATTTGATTAACGTATCCACGCAAAATAATTTCTGTGGCTACTATGTACTGGCTAGGCGTATTATCAATGACGCTAATTTTGCTGTGATACTCGAGAAATTTAATCAATTTTATCAAACCAACTGGTATTCTGAGCAACTGGCTGAAGTGATGAAAAATATGCACCCTGAACAAGCCGAAATCATGCTTGGATTGGTGATTCATGATCAATTCCTGGATTCATCAGGAGATGAAAATGGTTTGCTTACTGAGGAATTGAAATCTATCTGTGAAGCTTTTGGATATGATTCTTCTATTTTCTTTACATATTATGAAGGTTACGCAGACTCAATCGACTCTGCGTTTCAAGATCAATCAGGCCATAAAAAAATATTAATTTTATTTGATCCACCTAAAGGAGAGGATACTCTAGGTCATTATTCTTTGATCGAACTTGATAAGGAAAAGGTTGCTCTGGATGCTAGTCTAAGGGATCCTTCTTGGGAAGGGCATATATATACTATTAACAATGAAGGCGGGGAAACACAAACTTTCATCAATAACATTAAAAAATCCGTAGCAGAAATTAAACCAAACTGGGCCTTTGAACTAAAAAACAAACAAATTCAGCAAGATGAAATTGTTGCCTGGAAACTTGCCGCTGAGGAAGCTCACCTAGCAGGTTTAACATTTTTTACAAATAAAGACATTATAAAGGACGAAGTAAAATCACGTATAATTGAGTTACAAGAAATTGAATTTGAGTATTACAAAGAAAAATTAACTTGTTAAAGTAAAACTCGATGTAGAGTTTATGCTACTTGTTTCACTCTGATCATCTCCAGAACGGTAAAAAATAGAATTATATTTTGTCCCGCTTGTACTGGGTATAGGCGCAGCGGCTATCTGTGTTTGAGTAGACTGTCTTTTTTTAGTCAAAAGATCAGTGGCGGTTTCAATCGTGCTTAATTCATCTTTAGCGGTGAATAATATTTCTTTTAAATTTTTTGCCTCCTCTCTATTGTTAAAAAATAAATCTATCAATACCCAAGCAACAATAATCAGGGGTATTATTGCTAACGGTGGAAATAGAGTGGTTATAAGCGAACTGATAATTAGAATAAAACCCACTATGCCATTGGTATTATCAGGAATGATATTTAAAAAATTTTTGATGCGTGGATGACGTTCAGAACTTTCTTTATATTTTTTAAGTGACTCTAATAGTTTCTGAGTGGTTTGGAGGGCATAATTTTTTTTTTCGTTGCTATTAAAGGAATCTATCTTGGCTGAAGCATCTAATTTTTGAATAAATATTAGGCAGCTCTGCACTAATTTAGTACGGCAGCCCTTTAGCTGTTTAATACTGGCTAAATCTAATTTATTTTCATTTGACCAGCCTAGCTGCGCAATAAAGGAGTGTGCTTTTAGCGAAATAGTGGTTGCGTTAGAAAATTCTAATAACATTTTTGAATCCTTTTTGATTTGTTATAAAGCAATAAGCTATCCTATTTTTTTTATAACAGCAATCAGTCAATTGCTAAATGTGAGACATTGTCTGCTTAGTGCATGCTTGCTAAAAATACCGTAATTAGCTAATAATAGACTGCTTGCCATTGAAAAAATGTATTGAGTTCTCATCCGCTAATTTTCCATTGTCACTTATGCATATTTCTGATCGCTTAACCGCTGCCAAAAAACTTTCTGAAGACGGTAAGCTACACCCACGTATCCGGCCGTTGGCTTTAGCAGATTACTTAGGGCAAGCATCGGTTTGTGAGCAAATGGCTTTATTTATTCATGCTGCGCGTGCTCGAACGGAAGCTTTAGATCACGTGTTAATTGTAGGACCGCCGGGTTTAGGTAAAACGACATTGGCGCATATTGTTGCGCATGAAATGGGTGTCGGTCTAAAACAAACGTCTGGACCGATATTAGAAAGAGCTGGTGATTTGGCCGCATTATTAACCCATCTTGAAGCAAAAGAAGTGTTATTTATTGACGAAATTCATCGTTTAAGTCCAGTGATTGAAGAAATACTATATCCAGCCCTAGAAGATTACCAATTAGATATCATGATAGGCGAGGGGCCGGCAGCACGTTCGATTAAATTAGATTTACCCCCCTTTACCTTAATCGGCGCTACGACCCGCGCTGGCTTGTTAACGTCACCACTACGCGATCGGTTTGGTATTGTGCAACGTTTAGAGTTTTATAATGTGGCTGATCTGTGTCGTATCGTGACGCGTTCGGCAGGAATTTTAGGTGTTGCGATCGATCCAAAAGGCGCGAATGAAATTGCCAAGCGTGCGCGCGGCACACCGAGGATTGCGAATCGTCTACTCCGCCGAGTCAGAGATTTTGCTGAAGTAAAAGCCGATGGCAAAATTGATGAGCAGCTTGCTGCACAAGCTTTAGATCTATTAGAAGTAGATAAAGAAGGGTTTGATCAACAAGACCGAAAATTATTATTAACCTTACTCGAGAAATTTGATGGTGGCCCAGTTGGTTTAGATAGTTTAGCGGCGGCCATTGGTGAAGAGCGAGACACGATAGAAGAAGTCATCGAACCGTATTTAATTCAGCAAGCATTTATCATGCGTACACCGCGTGGCCGGATTGCCACAAAAAAAACCTATATTCATTTTGGCTTGACGATGCCGGGACATCTTAACGGACAAAAACAACTCAATTATGATTTTTCTGATAAAATAAACTAATATACCGATCATACTTAAAGATGCGAAAATTGAAATAATTTACTCGTTATTGCGACGCGAAAAATATAAATTGTCATTGCGAGCGCGAAGCGCGCGGCAACCTAACTAGATGCCCACGCTCACTTCGTGAGCTCGCCATGACGGTGTTTTTCATTTTTTAGAACATCATCGCGAGATGCAATGGGTATACTAATTAAAAGAGGTAAGTAATGCCAACGGTTGATCCATCACTCTGGAGTTATTTTTCCGCCGCTAGCGGAATAGTTAAATTGGTTATGTTAATTTTGCTTGCCGCATCTATCGCATCTTGGTCGATGATATTGCAGCGTGGATTGATGTTAAGACGTTCACGAAAATTACTGGCCCAATTTGAAGACAAATTTTGGTCAGGTATTGATTTGAGTAAACTGTATACGGATTTAAATCGTGAACACGATCAACACGTCGGCATGGCGAGTATTTTTCATGCTGGATTTCGTGAATTTATGCGTTTACATCAGCAAGTGGGTAATGTACCGGTTATTATTATGGAAGGCGTGCAGCGTTCGATGCGTATTGCTTATTCCGAACAACACCAACAATTGGAAAAACATCTCGATTTTCTAGCAACTTTAGGTTCGACCAGTCCGTATATTGGATTATTTGGTACAGTCTGGGGCATCATGACCTCTTTCCAAGCCTTGTCGGCTTCACAGCAGACAGCAACGATTGCTATGGTCGCACCGGGTATTTCAGAAGCCTTAGTGGCGACGGCGATGGGTTTATTTGTCGCTATCCCGGCGGTGATTTTTTACAATCGTTATTCTTATCAAATTCAACATTTATTACATCATTATCACCGTTTTCAAGAAGAATTCTCGAATATTTTATATCGTCAAGTTCATGGTAATACGGGTAGTCATGTTGCATAACGCTTACCAATTTCCGCCACAACGACACAAAGGACCGATGTCTGAGATCAATGTTGTTCCGTACATTGATGTGATGTTAGTGTTATTAGTGATTTTTATGGTCACTACGCCGTTATTATCGCAAGGTATTAAAGTGAATTTGCCACAAGCTCAAGCGCAAACTATCGCGCCTGCGCAAGAGCCTATCATCGTATCGATTGATGAAAAAGGACTGTATTATTTAAATACGGCGGCGCATCCTGAAATAGCCTTAGATGCCCATCAATTAAGTCTAGAGGTGAGTGAACAAATACGCAGTGCCGAGCAAAAAAAAGTTTCACGTCAAGTGTTTGTTAAAGGGGATAAAAAGGTTGATTATGGCAAGGTAGTAACAGCCATGGTCTTATTACAACAAGCTGGCGCCATCAATATTGGTTTGTTAACCGAATCACCGCCCAAAGCGGTTTAAATCGTGAAATATGTTGAGTCGAGTTACCATTATTCGTTAGCCACAGCCATTTTGTTGCATATTGTCTTATTTTTAGCATTATTTTTAACGCTACGGCATAGCACAAAATTGCTATTTTTAGCACCGCCACCCTTACAAGTGATCCATGCAACAGCTATATCAATGGATGCATTGCTGCAACCAACACCGGTTATAAAAGAAATAAAACCACTTTCTACCGCGGTTGCAAAAACCTTGTCGAAGCCGATATTACTGGAAAAAAGTCCAGTATTGTTACCGATTAAAGAAAAAAAAATTCATAAAACTGAACAAGACAAAATTACTGCGCTTAAATCACTGAATAAACAACCCTCATTAGTCAAAAAAGTAGTACCTGTTAAAACCAAACCGTCCACGGTGGTGGCTACCGATAAAACCAAAAAAATTTCCAAACCTGTGAAACCATCTAAAGCATCGTTAAAGTTAGTTGAAAAAAATGTTCAGGAATTACTCGATCAAGAAATGAAATCGCTGGCGCAACAACAGATCAATGCCGCTCGCAATGCCGCGACAACGGATAAATATCGACATCTTATTTTACAAGCGATTGCGCAACAATGGATCATTCCACCGGAAATGAATAAACATCTAGAAACAAAATTAGCGGTGCATTTGGCGCCGGGCGGCATGGTGTTAGAAGTGATTATTGTTAAAAGCAGTGGTAATTCGGTATTGGATAGGTCGGCACAAACCGCAGTGTATAAAGCTTCGCCTTTGCCTGTACCAAAAAATAATGCTTTGTTTCATACGTTTCGTCAGATCAATCTAACCGTACGTCCTGAAGGCGTAATGACACAGTAGTTTTTTAATAAGCAGAAGTTTTATTATCTAAGTAATAAGATGAAGAAGCTACTTATAGTCCTTAAATCTAAAGCATCCAGTAAAACAGATGCAGTTGTTATTCAAGAGCCAATTAATGCAGAAGGAACGACTCAAGAAAATGTTTCAATTTTGGCACAGCAATTACGAGCGGTTAAATTGAAATCAGTCAATAGAAGTGAAATTCAAAAAGAGTATATTCAAGCGGCTAAACAAGAAAACGGCCCATCCGTTTTTGTTATGGATAAAGCCGCTCTTGCTAGCATTAAACTTAACTCCGTAAATCCTAACAATACAGGAACTCCAAGTCCTGAAGACAAGCTCACAGAATTAGAGATAAAATTAGCTAAACAAAGAGCATGGGTGGAAGGATTGAATCGCCATCAAGCCAGGATTTTATCGACGATTATAGAGGAGGAGATCGTAAATCAACGTAATTCAATTTTGCCAGTTAACGAAGAGCCTACTTATTTAGATAGTGATAATATCCAAAAAGAATTTCAAGAATTACAAGACTTTGAAAAAATAGAATCAATGATAGCACTACAACAAGAGTTAGAAGAAGCTGAAAAGGAGTTTGAAGAAGCATTTCAAAACTTATCCAAAGTTACTCCTCCTATTAGTGCTTATTTTAAAAATACGAGTCCAACATGATAAAAAACCTGTCATTGTAGATGCCATTTTAAAACCAAAATATAACATATAAACGGAATCAGATAATGATACATCCTGTTCAAAAACAGGATGTATCATTGTTCAAATAACTTTGTTATTTGAAGGTTTAAGATTTATATGGTGGGTTGTCTAACTAAATGACTTGCTTCGAGCGTAAGACTATTCCGATTATTATGTCTACTTGCCGGTGGTGCGGTATTATATTTATTCTCCATAGTATTGGCTCTAGGTCTATACGCATGGTTAGAACTACTTGGTTTTTGATTTAACTCCTGTATTAAACTTTCGATTTTTTCTTCTGGGTTTTCTTGTTGAGAGAGATTAATTAATCGATCAAATGCGGATTGCCTTTCATCAATATTCTCTAATTGAGGCAAATAAGTTTCGAGCGGACGCCATACTAAAAGGTAAGCTTCATTCCTAAGCAGAAATTGATTTTCTTTGGCCCAGAGTTTGCTTCGATTGTCGCAGGTTAATAGTTCTGTTTGATCTAAAAGAATGAGAGCAGAGGCAATTTGTACTGCAGATTGATCGGCATTAACATGATTTAAGGATATTTCAGGATAGAGTTCTTCCAGTAGCTTAAAAAGATGGATTAATTTTTCCTGATTTAAACGTTCATATGCATTTGCATTGAGCATGGCTTCAATAATGCTTAGCATTTCTGGCGCTGCAAAATAGGGGATAATGTTAGCTAAATTTTGAAGTGTGCACAATTTAGCAAGTTTGAGTTTTTTTAATATTGAAGCAAGACTTTTGAATTGACGAGCATTTAACTTGTTTAATACGTCCAAGTTGATATGTTTTATGAGTTTAGCAAAATGCAATTGATCGATAATCTCTGGAACATCACAAAAATAGACGTTGTTTAAATAAGTTAATAGTGCTTGATAAACTTGATAAGAGGCTTGTGTTGGTTTAGGTAAATTTTCAATAAAACATTGATAAATTTTAAAAGGATTAGTTTGATCGTTCACGCTTAATGAACGTAAGGCACGTATCGCAGCTTGATCACGACGGAAGAGGCGTCGCCAGAAACCTTTGTTATTATCATAGGTGTCTAAGGCTTCTTGTATTTCTTGAGGTAATGACATAATAACTCCTTGTTATTGCTTGTTTGCTATGCAAGAGTTGCAAGATGAAATGGACTGCCATTATAGTATATCTATATTTAGTTAGTCATGTCCTTTTTTGACATGGATTTTTTTTAATTACTAATTTTATTTTTAATTTTTTAAAATTTAATGATTGCTAGATTGCCACGCACCTACGGTGCTCGCAATAACGATCAATTTTTAGCGTTCGCAATGATTAGTTGATATGCTGTAAAATATCTCTTCCCAGTTTAATTCTTTCATCACCTAGGAATTTATTCGTTAGGATAACAATACCTATTTTTTTCTCCGGAATGTAAGCCATATAACTGGACATGCCATAACCTGATCCCGTCTTATCAATAAAAATTTTACTAACGGCCAAAGGATTGGCATTAATTATTTTTTTGTTATGGAAACATGGAAAGCCTTTTTTATCAAAATCAATAAAATAAGTATCACCGGTGGAATTTTTTAAGTCGGAAATAGCATGTGCTTGCCATGCCAGTTGCTCACAAGAAATGGAATCGGCAAAACAATATTTATTTTTATGCACTACTATAAACGCTTGCCTCAGTGTTTTATCTTTTATCTTATCGATATGAATTTGCGCAGCTAAATATTTGGCTAGATCGGAAATGTTTGATTTTAACGATGCTGCTGCAAACCATGTATCTAAATTTTTATTATAAGCGACTATTTGGTTATTTTTATCATGACCTACTGCCATCTCTTGTTTTTTTTCTAGCGGTACATTCAAATAAGTTGAATTCATTTGCAATGGTTTTAGGATTTTAGTGGTTAAAAGTTCTTGATAAGGCATACCGTAGACCTTTTGCAATACATAACCGACGATACCGATACCTGCATTCGAATAATGGTACTTACTACCCGGTGTCCGCGTTAATTTAAACGCTTGCAAGTCACTGATAAGTGCAGAATAGTTTTTTGGTGGTGGCTGAAAATCAAAAGGAAGGCCAGACACGTGTGCAAGTAATTCATTAAAAGTGATTTTATTTAAATTCGAGTGGTTTTTTAATTCTGAAAAATAATTAATAAAAGGATCATTTAAATTTAATTTTTTTTCCAGCATTGCTCGAGCGGCGAGAACCGCAGTAAAGGTTTTACTAAAGGAGCCTATGGTATAGATAGTCTGGTTACTTGTCGGAATTTTGTTTATTGGGTCGGCCCATCCTAGATTATAAAAATGGAGGTTATTATGGTCGATGACTACCATCGATAAGCCTGGAACTTGGTTTCGCTCCATAAAGGTCTGCACTAAAGCATTTATTTTTTCATTGTTAAATGCATAAGCTGGAATATAGATACAGAAAGTGAATAAAAACAGCCAATACTTAAAATATTTCTTCATAAATAAAAATTAATCTCTGCACAAAAAACTTATTATTACTGTCACTGGGTTCAAGCTTTAGTAAGCATGCTATCAGGCTTATCGAATATTTGAAAATAATCACATGCCTTAAAGTATTGACATAGACAAATTTTTTTTCACTGTTTACTATAGACGGTTTTATATGGTGGTTTTAAAATCCTAAAGTAAAGGAATACTAAGTGCTTGCATAGGGAAGTGTGTGCATAAAGCAACTGACTTATCATTGTATTTGTTAACTTAACGCTTGGGATTACTACGAACATGTCAAATAATCGTTTCATCAACAGATGTTTGCAACATCCTTACTATCCTTGGTTAGTTTGGGGTTTGGCGGCAAGTGCATTTTTTATCGAATATTTTGCCAGAGTGGCGCCGGGCGTGATGGTCGATTCCTTGATGCACGATTTTAAAGTGCAGGCCTTAGCATTGGGAAGTTTATCGGCTTTTTTCTATTACACCTATGTCGGCATGCAAATCCCAGTGGGTATTTTAGTGGATAGGTTTAGTTTACGTTGGTTATTGACCAGCATGATTTTTCTTTGTGGTGTATCTTCGCTTATTTTCGCTAGCACCACACATCTCGAAATTGCTGCATTTGCCCGCTTAATGATGGGTTTCGGTGCTGCCTTTGCTTTTGTTAGTGCGTTGAAAGTAGCGGCTGTGTGGTTTCCGGCACAAAAGTTTGGATTATTAGCCGGCTTAACGCAGGCTTTGGGCATGTTGGGTGCGGCCGTCGGTCAAATGCCAATGGCATATTTAGTGACGAATTTTGGTTGGCGTATGGCTTTGTCTTTTATTGCAGGTTTAATGATTTTGCTGTCGGTGTTGGTGGCATTATTGGTACGTGATCCAATCTTACCTACCGCCGAAGCGAAAGCTAAAAAAGCTTCTACAGATTCACCCTGGTCAGGTTTAATGCGTGTATTGCGAAATCCACAAAGTTGGTGGAACGCTTTATTAGCGGGATTACTTTATGCGCCTACGGCTGCCTTGGCTGAATTATGGGGCGTTAAATTTTTTCGTCAAACTTACCATTTAAGTAACGAAGTCGCTGCGATGGGGATTGGTTTAATCTTTATCGGTTGGACGATCGGCGGTCCTTTAATCGGTTGGATCTCAGATAAAATTCAACGACGCAAGATTATCATCATTTTATCAGCAAGTTTTAGTTTGTTATTTGCCAGTTTGGTTATTTTAGTGCCGGCCTTACCCTTAGGTATTTTATTTAGTTTGCTATTTTTATATGGATTTGCTAATACCGGCGTCGCGACAGCTTATGCCGTGGCATCAGAAATTAACCCACAAGTGGTGGCTGGCACGTCGGTGGCATTTGCGAATATGGCATCGGTGATTATTGGTGCAGGATTTCAGCCATTGATAGGTTGGTTGTTGCAAAAAAATTGGGATGGGGTCATAGTGCAGGGTTTGCCGTATTATTCTAATAGCGATTTTCGTTCAGCTTTATTTATTTTGCTCGGTAGTTTATTGTTGGCTATATTTGTTGCTTGTGGTATCAAAGAAACGTATTGTCGACGCGTTTGAGCTAGGTCTAGCGTCTACTTCTATCATTTTTTCCTCGTTTTATAAGTTCAGTTTTAAATTTTTCAAACGCTGCATTGGATAAAGAAGTTTCATCTAAGGACAAACATTGCTTTAAATCTTGCGGTAACTTGCTATGACAATATTTTTTTTATTCTAGTTTCTACTAAAATTGTTGACAGGACTTGTTTAGCGATGCCTAGCGGCAAAAAATCATTTCATTAAAATTGCATTTATTGAGTTGTTTTATGATGTTAAAAAATTCGACAACGGTGTATGGTACGATTGCTAAATTCTTTCATTGGTTCATGGCATTGCTTATTTTTGGTATGTTTATCGTTGCCTATACCATGATCAATATTCCGACGTCTCATTTTAGCGATGTTTTATTTAATTTGCATAAAGCGACTGGCTTGCTACTATTCGGTTTAGTGACCTTAAGGATCAGCTGGCGTTTTATCAATAGGACACCGAAATTACCGCCATCGATTCCTTACTGGCAGCGTCAATGTGCCAAACTTAACATTATCGCACTGTATCTATTCATGTTGGCAATGCCGTTAACGGGATTTTTTATGTCGACACTCGGTAATCATGCGATTAGTTTTTATGGTATTTTTACCGTGTTACCCTTAGCCGATAATCAGTTGGTGTCTAAATTTTTTGCTAAGGCACATGAAATATTGGCCTACTTATTGATCGTATCACTGACATTGCATGTAATCGGTGCATTTTACCATCCTGTTTTACAAAGAATGTGGATATTACCTAAAAAATAGAACTGGAGAATAATAAATGAACGAATTATGTTTACAGAAATCGTGTCATCGCTTTAAAAAATTTTTTTTTAGACTCATTACTATTCTGCCACTTGGCAGCTTGTTGTTTAGTTATAACGCCCAGGCAGCGCTGAATCTTGAATTAACGCAAGGTGTCGCTAATCAATTACCGATTGCGATCGTGCCTTTTACGAGTACTGAAAATTTTAGCCCTGAAAATGACGTGAGTCGCGTGATTCAAGCCGATTTAACTCACAGTGGCCAATTTAAAGTCACATGGGTTAAAACGCAGGCACTACCACACACTTCTAGCCGCGATAAAGTTGCAGTGACTTATTGGCGAGCCCATCACATTGATGATGTGATAAGGGGAAAAATAACGGCACTTGGGCAGGGCCAATATCGACTCCAAATGAATTTAATACAAGTTGCGCAAGGTCGACAACAAATTTTAGCGCAGCGAGAGTTTACAGTGAAATATTCGCAATTACGTGCTTTAGCTCATCATATGAGTGATCTGATTTATGAAAAATTAACCGGCGTTAAGGGTGTTTTTTCCACGCACATCGCTTATGTATTGGTTACCCGTCAAAATAATCATCGCATTTATAGTCTGCAAATAGCCGATATGGATGGGCATAATGTCAAACCGTTATTGACCTCGACACAACCCATTATGTCTCCAGCATGGTCGCATGATGGTAAACGTATTGCTTACGTTTCTTTTGAAAAGATCATGCCCCGTATCTATATTCAAACTATCGCTAGTGGTCAACGTCAACTCATCAGTGACTATCCAGGCATTAATGGTGCGCCGGCCTGGTCTCCGGATGATAAAACCCTAGCCTTAGCGTTATCTAAAAATTCAGCATCGCCAAAAATTTATTTGATGGATTTAGCGAATAAAGATTGTCGTCAAGTGACCTTTGGATTTTCTATTGATACCGAACCCACTTGGTCAAAAGATGGTCGATCATTGCTTTTTACTTCGGATAGAGGAGGTGGACCACAAATCTACCAAATTAATTTGCGCAGTAAGCGTTTACAACGCATTACGTTTGATGGAAGTTATAATGCGCGCGCCTCTTTTTCACCGGATGGAAAAATGATAGTAGTACTCAATCGTGAACAAGGAATGTATAATATAGCGGTGCAAGATTTAGACGACGATACTTTATTGTGTGTTACACATTCAGGTTTTGATGCTTCACCCAGTTTTGCACCCAATGGACAAATGGTTTTATTTGAATCAAAACCCGGTGAACATGGCTTGTTAGGCATGGCTTCTGTTGATGGAAGAATTAATTTGCGCTTACCCACACCTGAAGGTGATGTACAAGATCCGGTCTGGTCGCCTTTTTTATCGAGTTAACTATTTTAGAGGTAGTGTATGTTAATAAAAAAATTGTTAAAAATAAGTGTTATGTCTGCCGCCTGTTTTAGTTTGGGAGCCTGTTCCACTGCAGATAAGAGTGAATTAGGTGAACCGACGGCTAGCCTGACACATGCCGATAGCGCAATGACACAAGGTGCCGGTGATGTCGGTAGTTTTTATGGCGATGAAAGCACACATCCATTGCAAGTCGGTAATCAAACCTATTATTTTGATTTTGACAAAAGTATCGTCCGTGAAGAAGATAAACCTTCGCTGCAAGTACAGGCACATTACCTAATTAGTCACCCACAAGCTAAAATATTGGTAATGGGTAATACCGATGAAAGAGGCAGCCGTGAATATAACATTGCGTTAGGCCGACGTCGGGCCTTAAGTGTGCAACAATTTTTAGTCGCGAATGGCGTGAGTGAAAGGCAGATTTTAACGGTCAGTTATGGCGCAGAAAAGCCTGTTGCGTTTGGTCATAGCGAAGCCGATTATGCAAAAAATCGTCGTGCTGATTTACAGTATCAAACTCCGGTTATCACCGATAAGATGTAATACTAGGAATTTAACTATGCTGTCGAATTTATCTTTGAATAGAGCGTTTATCTTAGTTAAGAGAAGCTTCTTATTCAATCAAAAGCTAAATATCAAGCTGGTTAAGTCAATTAAGATTAGCTTATGCTGTGTGAGCTTATTAGTAAGCTCACTCGCGTATGCATTGGCACCCGTCGTCGATGCCTATGACGATGACGACGACGCTCCTCCGGCAGCAACGTCCTCTCCAAATTCAGCGAGTCAACCGAATGAGTCGAGTAAGCCAGCATCTCATCCAAATGAGCGTTTCGCTACTAGTCCGTCACCGGCCAATTCTCCAGCAATACCCAGTAATTCAGCTTCTTTTTCGTTGGAACAACGCGTCACGATTTTAGAGCGGCAAATTGCTAATCTGAATCCTTTGTTGGTGCAAATCGATGATCTCCAACAACAATTACAAAACCTACAAGGTAAAATTGAATCTCAACAACATGTGATCAAAGTGTTAGAAGAGCAGGTACGTAATCAATATTTAGCGCTAGAAAAACGCTTTGCTCCGCGAAATAATCAGGCTGCCGCTTACTCTGGAAAGCCGGCCGGTGTTTCAAGTATGCCTGTTAATAGCAACTTGGGTCCACGTCCATTAGTTGATCTCAGTAGTTCTAAAAATCAAACATCTCCTGACAGGAAGTCGATGATGCCGAATGCCGCGCCTACGCCGGCGGCAGAGCGTGCTTATCAGGCTGCTTTCCAGCTGTTAAAAACTAAACAGTACAACGAGGCCATAGAAGCCTTTGAGGCATTTAATAAAAAATTTCCAAATGATCTGAATGTTGCGAATGCGGACTACTTTTTAGGTCAGCTGTATTTATTACAAGGGCAAGCCGATTCAGCCATTAATTTTTTCAAACGTTTTATTACGCGTTATAGCCAAGATGCACGTGTTCCCGATGCCATGTTGCAATGTGGTTTAGCTTATTTTGCCAAAGGCGATAAGCAAATGGCGATGGATACGTTTGAAAAAATAATTCAACAATATCCCGATTCCAAAGCCGCACAAGCCGCTCAAGCGCGTTTACAGCAGTTTAAAGCTATGATTTCTGCAGCGACTAATCCGAGCAAAAATAAGGTCTGAAAAATAACGCAGGAATAAAAAAATCACCGTCAAGGCGTAGAAAGGTATTCAACTGTCATTGTGAGCACCGAAGGTGCGTGGCAATCTAAGCTGGAAACACGCTGATTGCATTCGCTCGCCATGACGAAAATAATTAATAACAGAAAATTAGAGTATGAGAATTGCATTAGGTATTTCCTATCAAGGTAGTGCTTACCATGGTTGGCAGTCACAAACCGGATTGTCGTGCGTACAAACCCACTTAGAACAAGCCATTAGTCGAGTCGCAAATCATCAAATCATGTTAAGCTGTGCCGGACGCACTGATAAAGGTGTTCATGCCTTAGGTCAAGTGGTGCATTTTGATACCACAGCATGGCGATCCCAACAGGCTTGGTTGTTAGGCGGAAATAGTCATTTACCAGCTGATATTCGGATCAATTGGGTGCAAGAGGTGGAGTGTACTTTTCATGCCCGATTTTCCGCATTAGCACGGCGTTATCATTATATTATTTATAATCATCGTTTAAAAAGTGCGCTATGGAATCAATATACCAGTCATTGTTATTATCCTTTAAATGAAACAGATATGCTGTCTGCTGCGCAAACTCTCATCGGCGAACATGATTTTAGTTCATTTCGTGCGGCCAGCTGTCAAGCGAAGCGTGCATGCAGGAATATTCACCATATTCAAGTCGTACGCGAGGGATGCTATGTCAGCATCGATATCCAAGCGAATGCTTTTTTACATCATATGGTACGTAATATCAGTGCGGTATTAATGTCGATAGGTGCGGGCAAAAAACCGATTACTTGGGCACAAGAAGTTTTATTAGCGCGCGATCGTCGTGCGGCTGATGTGACAGCTTCACCGAATGGCTTATATTTATCTCAAGTTTTTTATCCCGAAAATTTTGCATTACCTCAATCAGAAAATAATTTTTTATTTTTTTAAATAACGACGTTAAAGTTAACTAGACTATGAAAAATATAAGCGAAAAGTGTGTACTTTAATTTAAAAACGTATGGATGTGCTAGCCTCGGCGATCAAAAATCATCCTGCTTTAGAATATATGAGTAATGTATTACACGCCAATTTGACGTCTATAAAAAAAGAAGAAAACGCAATCAGAGATAAACTGCTTGCTTCTTTTAAAACAAAAGCAGCCGTTAATTATCTGTTTGCCAGTAATTGTACCGGTCAGAGTTCTACAATGGCGCTGTATAATTTTTTTGATTTCCCTAAAAAAATTATTGATGTAAAAGCGATATCATTCTTTTCTGTTATACTAAAACAATTCTTTACAACTGCTGATGCTTCTGAAAATGTAGAACCTCTATTTATGGATACTGGCTTATTCGATAAATTTCCTGATCAGAATTTGGAGAATTATTATAAAAGGTATAAAGAATATGCATTTCTAAAAAAGCAAGTGGCTGATTTTAATAAAAAATATTTTGAAGATAATAAGCATTTACTCGATGAAAAAAAGCCGACGAGCTTAAGGTATCGCTTAAACCAATTAACGACAGCTTCCGATTCTGCTGCAGGTTTATTTCCCCCCTCTGCTTTAAACAAGGATAATGTTCCTGCATCCGCTAGAGTGGAAAGTAAAGCTCATAAACCGAGGTGACAGAATTGAAGCAAAAAATTCAGGCTGCCTATTTTGGCGAGTTTCAAAACACTTAATTATTCAGAAAATGGAGAAAAGTTACAAAATTTTTTAACTCAATCTAATTATTAAGTCATAAAAGCAACTGTTAAGTTCTTACCAAAAAATGCCAAGCATCGAATAAAATACTTGGTTTTACTGAAGCTCTATTGCATAATCCCTTTCAATTTTACTCTACCAGCATAAAGTGAGGTTACCTGTGTAATGAACGGGAATGTCCTTGAACTCAAAGGAGTCACTAAACGCTTCGATGACGAAGATGTGTTAGAAGATATCACCTTCGAGGTGAGGCATGGTGAATTTTTGACCTTGCTAGGGCCTAGCGGTTGTGGAAAAACGACGTTACTGCGTTTAATTTCAGGTTTTGAGCAGCCTGATGCGGGCGTCATCTGCATTAATGGTGTTGATGTCAAAGGATTATCACCGCAAGCACGCCATGTGAATACTGTTTTTCAAAGTTATGCGTTATTTCCTCATCTGAATGTTTTTGACAATATTGCTTTTGGTTTGCGTTGTAAAGGTGGCTTGTCGAAAGCAGAAATTAGACAACAGGTGAATGATGCGCTAAACATGGTGAAGTTGGCGCACTTAAGTGAGCGTAAGCCTTATCAGCTCAGTGGCGGTCAACAGCAACGTGTGGCGATTGCTAGAGCGGTGGTGAATAAACCCAGTATTCTGTTATTGGATGAACCGTTAAGCTCTTTAGATTATCGTTTGCGTAAAACCATGCAGTTGGAACTAAAACAGCTCCAAACACAATTAGGTATTACATTTATCTTTGTGACACACGATCAAGAAGAAGCGTTGTCGATGTCGGATCGTGTCGTGGTGATGCATGAAGGGCGTATCGAACAAATCGGGACGCCGCGTGAGGTGTATGAAGAACCACATAGTTTACGTGTGGCGCGCTTTATAGGCGAAGTGAATATTTTCGAAACAAAAATTATTTCTGCCGATGAACATGTGTTTCATGCGGTGATTGAAGGAAAAGAATTTACGTTAAAAAATCGACGCCATTTTGTTAAGAATCAAAAAGTTTATATCTTAGTGAGGCCGGAAGATCTCGAAGTTTGGTCACCGACTGAAGTGACTGATACGTCACAAATGTTCCCCGGTGTCGTCGAACAAGTTATTTACAAAGGTTCAACCGTGGATTTAATGGTGCGCTTGGAAAGTGAAAATTTATTAGCCGCCACACAATTTTTCAATGAAGATGATGAAAAATTAGATTTCCATAGCGGGGAATCGGTTTGGGTGCATTGGATTCCAGGGTGGGAGGTTATTTTGCCCGATGAAAGTTGATCGCCTCTTTAAGGGAACTACGATAAGTATCATTTGGCTGTGGTTATCTGTATTTGCTTTACTGCCGACACTTTTGGTGCTGATAACCAGTTTGCTTGAAAATGATTCCGTGAATCTTATCCGTTGGAAATTTTCGCTACAAAATTATCAGGCTTTATTAAATCCTATTTACTTTAAAGTATTTTGGCATTCCTTTTGTGTGGCCGGACTGTGTAGTTTAATTTGTTTAGTGTTAAGTTATCCGTTTGCTTATCTGTTAGCGCGACTCGATTCTAAATATAAGAGTTTATTATTATTTTTAGTGATTATTCCTTTTTGGACCAGTTCATTAATCCGCACTTATGCGATTATCTCAATATTGAAAGCCAAAGGCTTGTTAAATACCGTATTATTATCATTGAATATTATTCATCAGCCAATAACCATTTTATACACCAGTACGGCGGTCATTATTGGTTTAGTGTATAGCTTACTTCCGTTCATGATTTTGCCTTTGTATGCCAATATCGAAAAATTAGATACGCAATTTATTGATGCGGCGCGTGATTTAGGTGCGAATAGTGTGACTATTTTGACACGCGTTATTTTACCGTTAACGTTGCCGGGTATTATGGGTGGAATTATTTTAGTTTTCTTACCAGCGATGAGTATGTTTTATATTCCGGATATTTTGGGCGGAGCCAAATCATTATTGGTGGGGAATCTTATTCAAAACGAATTTTTAGCCGCACATAATTGGCCATTGGGTTCTGCGGTGAGTATGGTATTGACATTAGCGATGGGTGTACTGTTGTTATTATATCGACGTGCCAATAAAATAGGACAATATCACGATGAACCGATTGGCGAAATTTAGCTATTTGGCAGTGATCTACTGCTTTTTTTACTTTCCTATCGTTATGTTGATTATTTATTCCTTTAATAATTCGACTTACTCGTTGCTTTGGCACGGATTTACATTAAATTGGTATAAGCAGTTAGGTGATGATAGCAATCTTGCTGTCGTTGCTCTGCATTCATTAGAAGTGGGTGTGTTAGCGGCAAGTTTTGCGACATTGATAGGAACTATTGCTGCAACCTGTCTTTATCGTTATCGTTTTTTTGGCAAGCATTTACTGCATGGTTTATTGTTCGTATTGATCGTCTCGCCAGATATTGTCATGGGGATTTCATTGCTTATCCTATTTTTTTTACTACATATGCGTTTAGGTTTTTGGTCATTGTTATTATCGCATATTACTTTTTGTATTCCATTTGTGGCCGTCACGGTTTATAGTCGCTTGACCGGTTTAGATAAAAATATTTTTGAAGCCGCGCGTGATTTAGGTGCCAATGACTTTATGAGTTTTCGTCGGATTATTATCCCTATGCTATGGCCCGCTATTTTAGCAGGCTGGTTATTAAGTTTTACGTTATCACTTGATGATGTCATCATTAGTTTTTTTGTAACCGGTCCTGATTTTCAAATTTTACCGTTGTATATTTATTCCTTAGTACGTATTGGATTAAAACCGGAATTGAATGCGCTGTGTTCGGTGATGTTTGCTATTACATTGTTTATTGTGGTGGCTTTTCAACTCGTATTACCTAAAAAGGTCAATCAATAATCATGCGCCTCGCTTGTTTCTTTATTCTCTGTTTGGGTTTGTTTACAGGACCTGTCTATGCAAAAGAAAATATCGTTAATATTTATAATTGGTCGAACTATATTTCTAGTGATGTATTAAAGGAGTTTACACAAGAGACAGGGATTAAAGTCAATTATACGACCTATGATAGTAATGAGACCTTGTATGCGAAACTTAAAGCGAATCCCCATACCGGCTACGATGTTATCGTTCCGTCTACTTATTTTGTCGATCGTATGCGCCGGCAAGGCATGTTACAAGCACTGGATAAATCCCGCCTACCTAATTTTAAAAATCTTAATCCTGCGTTATTGAATAAATCTTATGATCCAGGTAATCATTATAGTATTCCGTATTTTTGGAGTTCAACAGGTATTGTTGTTAACAGTAAAAACCATCCAGTCCAGCAAGTGCTAGCTTGGGCAGATTTTTGGAATCCGCGTTATCGTAACCAATTGCTTTTATTAGATGATGTTCATGAAATTTTTTCCATGGCATTGATGATGTTAGGTTATTCACCGAATGACACCGATCCTGAACATATACGCTTAGCCTATCTTAAATTAAAGCAATTAATGCCGAATGTACGTTTGTTTAATAATGATGGTGTGAAATCGTTATTCATTGATGAAGATGTCAGTATCGGAATGGCTTGGAATGGTGATATCTATCAAGCGGCACAAGAAAATCCTGCATTAAGGTTTATTTATCCTAAAGAAGGTTTTGTTATTTCTATCGATAGCATGGCGATTCCGATTGGCGCATTACACGTTAATAATGCCTATACGTTTATCAATTTTATACTAAGACCGGATATTGCCAAAAAAATAAGTTTGGCGACTGGCTATGCGACCCCTAATCTTGCTGCGTATAAATTAATGCCAAAAGCCATCTTGAATAATTCCATGATTTATCCAGATAAAAAGACTTTACAACGTAGCGTCGTACAAATCGATGTCGGGGCGGCTGAAAGTATCTACCAATATTATTGGGAGTTGTTGAAAATTGGTGGTTAATTTAGGCACACTATCAATATGAGGGTATATACTATAACTGGATTGCCGCGCACCTACGGTGCTCGCAATGATGTCAATATGTTAAGTGATTGCAATGACAAGTAAGCCATGTTCTGAGAAAAAAGATTTAATTAGCAAGTGAGAGGTTAACTAGGAAGCTTATGAGTTGGTTAAAAAAAGTCATTAAAGGAATTCGGACAGTGGTTCGAAACACCACGGGAGTTCCTGAAAATAGTTGGATTAAATGTGAATCCTGTGGAGCGGTATTATATCGTGCAGAATTTGAACGCAATCTGATGGTTTGTCCCACTTGTAATCATCATCATCGGATTAAGGCGCGTAAACGTTTAACGCAGCTTTTAGATCCTGAAACCGGCCAAGAAATAGGCGGTCAAATCGAGGCCATCGATAGACTCAAATTTAAAGATCAATTTAAATATAAAGATCGCTTGCAATCAGCAATGAAAAAAACCGGTGAAAAAGAGGCGCTGCTGGTTATGCAAGGAAAATTACAGGAAAGATCGGTAGTTTGCGCGGCTTTTGAGTTTGACTTTATGGGTGGATCGATGGGCGCTGCGGTAGGCGAGCGTTTTGTTCAGGGTGTGTTAAGGGCAATAGAGGAGGATATTCCTTTTATCTGTATTTCTGCCAGTGGCGGAGCCCGAATGCAAGAAGGATTATTTTCATTAATGCAAATGGCAAAAACCAGTGCCGTCCTGGCTAAGCTTAAGCAGAAAGGATTGCCTTTTATTTCTGTGTTAACCGATCCGACTATGGGCGGTGTATCGGCAAGTTTTGCTAATCTTGGCGATATTATTATTGCCGAACCCAAAGCTTTAATCGGTTTTGCCGGTCCACGGGTTATTGAACAAACTGTACGTCAAGTTTTACCTGAAGGCTTTCAACGCAGTGAATTTTTGTTAGCGCATGGCGCCATCGATATGATTATCGATAGGCGGGAATTAAAAGATAAATTAGCTTCATTATTAAATAAACTGATGGCGGCAAACCAAGGACGATATTCATTAACAGCCATTGCCAATGACGATCTCTGAATTAAGCCTCAGCTCACGAACATTACCCGATTGGTTAGCTTATATTGAGACTTGCCATCCTAGCCGCATCGATTTAGGTTTGGAGCGCATTTCACAAGTAGCCGCGCGATTGCAAGTGGTAAACTTTAATTGTCCGGTGGTGACAGTGGCTGGAACGAATGGCAAAGGCTCTAATGTTGCTTTGACCGCCGCAATTTTAAGTGCCGCCGGTTATCGCGTGGGTACCTATACTTCACCGCATCTGATTCGTTATCAAGAACGTATCCAAATAGCTGGCCAGTGCATTAGCGGTCAAGACTTATGCCTTGCTTTTGAACAGATTGAAAAAAATCGTGCAGATATTTCACTTACTTATTTTGAATTTGGAACCTTAGCGGCTTTATGGACTTTCAAACAAGCGGCACTCGATGCAATTATTTTAGAAGTGGGTTTAGGTGGCCGTTTGGACGCTGTCAATTGTGTGGATGCGGATCTGGCTATTATCAGCATGATCGATCTCGATCATATCGATAATCTAGGAGATACACGTGAAAAAATCGGATGCGAAAAAGCAGGTATCATGCGTCCAAATCGACCTTGTGTTTGTGGCGACTTTACACCGCCGCAATCGATACTCGACATGGCCCAGTCTTTAGCTTGCCCCTTGTATCGGCAAGGCATCGAATTTGATTATAACATTCAGACACAATCCTGGTCATGGATGAGCCAGCAGCTTACTTTGCGTGATTTACCTTTACCCAATATTGATTGTCAGAATGCTGCTACGGTTTTACAAGCGGTCGAATTATTGGGTGAGCATTTCATTATTACTCCACAGGCTATTCAAGAAGGTTTAAAAAGTGTTTTTGTACCAGGACGATTTCATATTATAGAAAAAAATGCCCGACAGATTATTATCGATGTCGCACATAATCCTGCTGGCGGAGAATGTTTATCAAAACGTTTAGCCAATACGCCCTGTTTAGGAAGTACTTATGCGGTAGCCGGTATGTTAGCCGATAAAGATATTATCAATACCTTGCGTCCTTTAAAGCACCATGTGGATCATTGGTATGTTTGTGATTTACCAGAACAGCGGGGTGCTAAAGCGAAAAAATTAAAGCAATCATTATTAGATCTTGAAGTGAGCCAAGTAATTTTAGAGTGTTCATCTCCTGATTTAGCTTTTCAACAGGCCTATCGACAGTTACAAAAAAATGATCGGCTGTTGGTGTTCGGTTCTTTTTATACCGCAGCGGCCATCTACCGTTATTTAGATAGTTAATTTCACCGTCATGGTGAGCGAATATAATGAGCGTGGCCATCCATAGTTTATATTTTAGATTGCCGCGCACCTACGGTGCTCGCAATGATGATCAATATGCTAAGCGCTCGCAATGATGAGTAAGCGCTATTCAGCGCTATTCGCGATTCTATTCTGTAGAGGAAAAAAATGATCATGCCAAAGAAAAACTTATTAGACGCTTATTTTAACATTCACGCACGCGGAAGTAATGTACAGCGTGAAGTAATGGCCGGCTTGACTACTTTTTTGGCTATGTTGTATTCCGTGATCGTCATCCCGAATATGTTAAAGTTGGCAGGTTTTCCGCCGTTAGCAACCTTTATTACGACGTGTTTGGTGGCGGCGTTTGGTTCTTTGTTGATGGGATTATGGGCCAATTTACCGATGGCAATAGGTTGTGCGGTTTCGCTTACGGCTTTTACCACTTTCGGTATCGTTTTAACACAACATCTGAGTATTTCTATCGCTTTAGGTGCCGTGTTTTGGCTAGGAGTTTTATTTACACTCATCTCATTAACAGGGATACGTGCATGGATTTTGCGCAATTTACCTCAGGGTGTGGCGTGTGGTATTGGGATAGGTATCGGTTTGTTTTTGTTGTTGATTGCTGCAAGCAGTGTCGGTTTAATCATAAAAAATCCGCAGCAAGGTTTGCCGATGCATTTAGGACTCTTTACCTCCTTTCCTGCACTGATGACGGTGTTAGGTTTGGCGATGATTTTTGGCCTAGAAAGAAGGGGAATTCCCGGTGCGGTGTTATGGGTGATGGTATTTATTTCGATAATGGGTTTATGCTTCGATCCACAGGTTAAATACCATGGATTATTCGCCGTACCGCATTTATTTAACGCAAAAACCGACGCATTATTTTTGCATTTGGATATTATCGGTGCATTGCATCCCAGCGTACTACCGAGTGTCTTAGCGTTAGTCCTGACGGCGGTATTCGATGCAACCGGTACGATTCATGCGGTAGCGAGTCAAGCCAAATTATTGCATGCCAATCAACCGATGAAAAACGAATCAAGAGCCTTAACGGCAGACTCGGTTAGCAGTATTTTTGCTGGTTTAATCGGTGCTTCACCCGCGGCGGTGTATATCGAATCTGCAGCGGGTACAGCCGTAGGCGGAAAAACCGGTTTGACAGCAACCATAGTGGGACTATTATTTTTACTGACGTTATTTATTTCACCGCTAGCTTATTTAGTGCCGGCTTATGCCACGGCGCCCGCCTTAATGTATGTTGGCTTATTGATGTTAAGTAATGTATCGAAACTCAATTTTGACGATTTTGTGGATGCCTTATCTGGATTATTATGCGCGGTTTTTATCGTATTAACCTGTAATATTGTTACCGGTATTATGCTGGGATTTAGTTCTTTGGTGATAGGTCGAGTCTGTGCCGGAGAATGGCGACAATTAACCATAGGGACTGTGGTTATTGCGGTGATATTAGTGCTATTTTATGTCGGTGGCTGGGCAATTTAGGCTTAAAAAATCCTGAGGGGAAACCTAGAACATTATTAGAGAAAACCTGCTTGGTGGTGTGGGTTTGCTTCTTTCCTTCAAAGTTTGATTGATACTGGATTAGCCGCTGAATTTTGTGAGCGCATATGCTGAGAATGCTTTAATTTTTAGAGTTCCATTTAATATTACGTTAACACTGAAGTATAAACTTAAAGATAAGACAAACATAAATAAGAGTTGCCTATGCCTACACCTAATTCGAACTCTAATAATCTTTTATCCGATGTACTGTCAGCACTCAAGAACGCTAAGATCTTAAATATTGATGAGGTTAAAAGCTATTTGTATTCTGATCCTTTTCTTAAAGCGCTGTTGGCACTCACAAACGCTAAGCTCTTAACACAAGCGAATTTTGACGATTTCAAAACAGGTTGGACTCCTGGTAATTTATTTAGCGACGCACTATTGGCACTTGAAAGCGCTAAGCGCTTAACACAAGCGAATTTTGACGATATCAAAACACATCTGAGCACTCAGAATTTATTTACCGCTTCGGTGTGGGTACTCGGAAACGCTAAGCTTTTAACACAAACAAATTTTGACAGTATCAAGGCATCTATGGAGCATAGTAATTTTTCCGACGCGCTGCTCGCACTGGAAGAGGCTAAGCTCTTGACACAAACGAATTTTGACGTTATCAAAACACATCCTAATCCTGAATTTTTTAACCAAGCACTGGCCACACTCAGATTCACGACCTGCTTAACGCAGACAGTTTTTAACAAGCTCAAGGTATATCCTAACTCTAATTTTATCCATGTATTGTCGGCGATCGAAAAAGCTCACCTTCGAATACCCGATAATTTTAACCGTTTATTGGATTTAGATCCAAATAGTAATTATCTATTTAGCGATGGAATGAAAGACACAGGGTGGGCACGGATCCCAAGTCATTTATTGACACAAACTGTATTTAATCAATTAATCGAATTTTCTCAACAGCTAAATTCTGAACAACTGATATTACGGTATGTTAATCAGCTGATAAATATACCTGCCGCGGGCATCAATAATGCTCAAAGCACGCATACCGCAAGTATTCATGCGTCAATATCAGTATCTGCCACTAAATTAAAGAATCGTTATGCGAAAAAGTTATCCAGCATCGGACTTGAAGAGATTGTTACTAAAATAAAAAATGATGTACTTGATTTACCGGATTCTCTAATAAATGAAGCGGCTAAAAACTGCATCACTAGAATCATTACTATAGATGATTTCACTGATCCTAAATCTGGAATAAGCATAAAAGAACTACTGGCATTATCCTACTTAGCAAGAAACGATATTGAAAACCGTTTTGGCAGCTTAGCAGATGCAGATAAGCAATTTATCGAAGGATTATATGAGATTCAACGAGGTTATAATTTATCAGAAGAAAATAGGGATGATGGGAAAGTTGACAAGCCTATTTGCACAGCGGGTACGTTTAATAAACTTCTAGAAAAACTATTCGGTATACATCCTGATATTGAGCTTCGTTTTATTACAAAAGAAACTGCCGCACGCAAATTTCCCATCATAGTGCAAGAGGAAGTAAAGAATTACCTACAGCCGCTATCTAAACCTGAAACACGCAAAGATTTTTATAGTTTCATAAAATTGATCGAACCAATTTTAACAGAAGGCCTCGATATCATTTGGGACGAAATTAAATTTCCAGTAACTATTCGTCTGTTTGATGAGTTCAGCACTCTCTATCCTGATAGAGAGAAAAGCGCAGGTTTTAAAGATTTGATAGATTCTGGAAAGTATGTCGAATTAGGGAAAAATTTACTAAATTATCAACCATCAGTCCTATCTTCTTCAGGGTATCGCGAATATTGTAGCCAAATGTTACAGAATTCTTCTCGATTTTTTTCATTAGATAAAACAAAGGACAACCTCAGTGCACATCGACATGATAACCCTGCAGCGCAAAGAGAATATGATCAACGATTTGCATTAACCCTGAGAAAATAGCTGATTTGCACTCTAGTTTGACGCCTGTGTGGATTAAGTTCTGTCTTTAGTGCTATTGACTCTTACCTTAAGGTAAAGTTTAATATTTTTTGATCTATTCTTAACTCTAAAGCACTTTATGAATGGCATTATACCATTGGCTTATCGTCTTACGCTTATTCTAACGCTGTTATTTATACATCAAGCAGAGGCTAAAACTCAGGTTATTAATTTAACTGTGGCGTATAAACAGGTCAATTTTACTGGCACACCTGCGCAAGCGATTGCTGTCAATAATCAACTTCCCGGTCCCACTTTACATCTAAAAGAAGGTCAGCCTGTCATCATTAATGTTTTTAACCGACTTAATAAAGGGACTAGTATTCATTGGCATGGCTTGTTAGTTCCTTGGCAAATGGATGGTGTGACGGGTGTAAGTCAACAAGCAATACCACCAGGTGAAGTTTTTCAATATCGTTTTACGCCACATCAATCCGGTAGCTATTGGTACCATGCGCACGACGGTCTCCAAGAACAGCAAGGTTTGTATGGCGGCATTATTATCGATCCAAAAACACCGGTCCCTTATCGTTATAACAAAGATTTCGTCATAGTCTTGTCCGATTGGAGTAACACACTTCCAGAACAGATTTATGCTAACCTTAAAAAAGTGGATGGTTATTACGATTCTCGATTTCCTTTGCAACCCTCTTTGTTAAAATTTCTGCATGATTACAGAAATGCCGCACCTTTAAAGCGTCAACAATTATTACGCAGTTATAAAATGATGCAGACAAGTCGTATGAATATTTATGACTTTAGTGATATTGCTTATGATGCTTATTTAGTGAATGGAAAAGTAAGTCAACGGCCTTGGACGAGATATGTTCAGCTTGGTGATAAAGTTCGTTTACGTTTCATTGGGGCAGGAGCGAGCACTAATTTTAATGTCAAACTTAATCAAGGGGAAATGGAAATTGTCCAAGTCGATGGTAATAATATTAAACCGTACTCGGTCAAAAATTTTAAGATTGAACCAGGTGAAACCTATGATGTTTTAGTATCCATTAAACATCCCGGCGCTACCATTATTTATGCTGAATCGACAGATACTTACGGGAGCGTCATCGGTGTGCTGACCACAACACCGAATTTACCCTTTATTCCAGCAATTAAACCTTTTCCCGAACCTACACCGATCATGATGGATATGAAAATGCAATCGGCAGGTGCTATGTCGAGCATGAATAATACGGGTACGATGAATATGCCCATGGATAATAGCGATCATGCCCTTTCTATGCCCCCTGTGAAAAGCTTAACGATGGGTACTGGATACCAAAACATGATGGCTGCCGTTAAAACTAATAATCCTAACAAACCGATAGAAAAAACCATACACATGGATTTAAAAGGTTATATGAACCGTTACATATGGTTTATTAACGGTGTTACGTTAAACAACGCCCAACCTATTTTATTAAAACCGGGTAAGCGCTACCGAATTATTTTTACCAACCATTCGATGATGGATCATCCTATGCACATTCATGGCCATTGGTTTATATTACGTAATGGACATGGCGCTTATGATCCTTTATTACATACTGTTGTTGTGCCACCGATGGCGAAAGTGGTAGTGGATATGGACACCGACGCGAGCGGGCAGTGGTTTTTTCATTGCCATCAGCTTTACCATATGGCAGCCGGTATGGCGCGTGTATTTCAATACACCACACTAATTGATGTGACGCACGCAAGCGCACAAAATACCGTAAAACCTTTAGCGTATGCTAATCAAGCGATTGTTCGAGTTCAGCACTTACCTATCGATTCAAGCTTAGTCGATCACCCTTCGGATCATGCACCGCGATTTTTTAGCGCGAATTTATTTGATATTAATCAGAATTTAATTAATAACGATCAGGAAATAACGTATAAAGGGATGTTTGGTGGAGACAATAATAAATTGCAATTGTATTTGGAAAAAGCTGAGATTAGGCAGGGTGTTATTGATGATGCCAATCTGGATATTTTTTATTGGCATGCCATCAGCCAATTCTGGGCAGTTAAGGGTGGCATAAATTATATGTATCGTCCGACGAAGAGACCTTATTTTCAACCGGGTATCGGGATTGAAGGCTTAACCCCGTATTTTATCCAAACCGATATTCGTGCATATTATCATAACGGCAGTAGCAAGCTAGATGTAGATTTAACTCGCGATACGCAAATCACGCACAATTTTTTTATCCGAACGGAAGCGGAAGGTTTATTTGCAAATAAAACTGTTGCACGTGATTTAGTGGGTAGTGGACTCAATGAGTTGCAGTTAACATTAAGACCATACTATCAAATCAATCCGACGCTTGCCGTCTATGTACAATATCAACATACCGGTAATTATGGTAACACTAAACAATTGTTTGATGAGAATAATCTTTCTACTAGCCGTAATACCTATAGCGTAGGATTATCATTATTGTTTTAATGATGAATGTTTCATTATAATTTTAAAAACAGAGAACTAACATGAATTATTATACGATCGGAAAATTGGCTAAATTAGTCCGGCAAACACCCGTCACTATTCGCTACTATGAAAAAATTGGTTTAATTCCCGAGTCAAAACGCAGTGAAGGCGGCTTTCGTCTCTATCCGGAAAGTATTATACGATGTTTTTATTTTATTCAGAATGCTAAGCTTATTGGCTTTGATTTAAGCGAAATTAAGAACTTACTTAATTTAGAAAAGAATCAATCCGCCAGTCAGCAGATAAAATCGCATATGCAACAAAGAATTTCGCATATTGAAACTAAGATAAAAGGTTTGCAGAACATAAAACAGGCCTTGATGCGTTGGGAACAAGCCTGTGATGGTAACCTTCCAATCACTGAATGCCCGATACTCGAAGCGCTCTATCATTGTCCGGATGATATTCGCGATTACTTAAGATTAGAATAAGCGAGATGACCGATTGCTGATGAATTATTTTCAAGATCTGAAAAACGTTTGTTTCAATTCGCAAATTTCTGCGTAATAGGTATAATTCATCCATAAATTTGTTGAGATAGCTTGTGGATTTTCTATTTAAACGCACTTTTTTTATCGCTATAATTGTTATCGCCGCTTTATTGGTTATTTTTACACCATTGTGGATGAAAAATTATCGTACAGAAAATTTATTATCGTTCACTATTCCAAGCTTACCTGCTGCACCGACTGCAGCGTTATTACACTTAACTTCAGCTAAGCCGAGTATGAAAAATTTACTGAGCTTTCCTTTAACGCCGGCAAAAGCGTGGGTGGTTGAATTACCGGATATTAAAGATCCTGCAGAAGCTGAACATTTGGTACAAACCTTACAGCGTAAAGGTTTTAATGCCTATAGTCGTCAATATAAAAGTTTGTTAGGTGTATTGACGCGAGTTTTTGTAGGTCCAGAAATTAAACCGGAACAAATGAAGCAAGTGGCTAAGCAGCTCAATACCGAGCTGCATCTTACGACACAGGTTGTTCCATTTGATCCTTTACTTAATCCATAAATGTCAAAAAAAATTAAAAAATTAAGTTTCGCTGAACGAGCAACTGTTTGCTTAAACGCGAGTGCACAGCGTTTGTGTCAATTAATAGCGGAAAAACAAACCAATCTTTGTTTATCCGCCGATGTCAGTCATGCTGCTGAATTACTGGATTTAGTGGATAAAGTAGGCGAGGATATTTGTCTATTAAAAACCCATGTCGATATTCTGTCTGATTTTACACCCGATTTTATCAAGCAACTTAAACATTTAGCGGATAAACATCAGTTTTTAACCTTTGAAGATCGGAAATTTGCCGATATAGGACATACGGTCAAACAACAATATGCGGGAGGTATCTACCAGATTGCTGAATGGGCGGATATCGTTAATGCCCATACTGTTCCTGGCCCCGGTGTTATTCAAGGTTTACGAGAGGTAGGCATCGCTAAGGGGCGCGGTTTATTGTTACTTGCTGAAATGAGTTCAGCCGGTTCTTTAGCCAGGGGAGCTTATACTGAAGCGAGTATTAGCATGGCTAAAGAATATCCCGATTTTGTCATGGGTTTTATTGCTCAGCATCAATTATCCGAAAATCCAGGCCTGATACAGTTAACGCCAGGCGTGCAATCCGATTCCAGTGGTGCTGATGACCTCGGTCAACACTATATTTCCCCTGAGCAAGCTATTATACACAATGGTACCGATATCATTATTGTCGGTCGCGGTATTTATTCAGCGGATGATCCCGCGGCGTGTGCTCAGCATTACCGAAAATTGGCTTGGAAGGCCTATTTATCATGTTGTTAAGCACGGAAAAAAAATCCCACATTCCTGTGGTGACTATCGATGGTCCGAGTGGTTCGGGGAAAGGGACGATTAGTCATTTATTAGCCCAAGATTTAGCTTGGCATTTCCTCGATAGTGGTGCTATTTATCGTGCTGCCGCTTGGATTGCAACATCGACGCAAACCCCTTTCGAAGAAGAAAAATTGCTTCCTTTAGTGAAAGATTTAGATCTTAGTTTCAGCTTACGTGCCTCCGATCAAATGCTGAGAATTTTTTGGCAACAGTGTGATATTACCGATAACATTCGCACGCAAGAAATAGGTCAATTAGCCTCACAATTAGGGGCTTATCCTAAGGTTCGACAAGCCTTATTGGCGTATCAACGGGCATTTCGCCGCGCTCCCGGTTTGGTAGCAGACGGTCGTGATATGGGTAGCGTTGTTTTCCCGGATGCTGAGCTTAAAATCTTCCTTGAAGCGAGCCTCGAAGAACGTGCCAAACGACGTTATTTACAGTTGAAGGCAAAGGGGAAGCATGTTAGCCTTAACGCTGTGCGAGCAGAGCTTGAGCAGCGTGATCATCAAGATAGGCAACGCCCAGTGGCGCCACTCATAGCGCCTAAAGGGGCTATCACTATCGACACGACGCACTTAAGCATTCAAGCAGTGTTACAGCTTATCAAAAGTAAGTTGCCACAGGCTCAAACGAAGACGTAACAAGGGGTCATTAGGCTAGAAATTTCCTGAAAATTTCGCGTAATGCCCCGGGTGTGTCGTCATTCAGCGAAGATGGTCAGAAAGTGTGGTTTTTCGAGTATCGTAACGGAGCATACACGACGTAGTATGTGAGTAACGAAACACAGAAAATACCGCGGTTTATGACCATCATCATGTCAAATGACGACATACCCTAATATTAACCGCGCATCTTGCGCCCTAACCATGGTTCTCTAAAAAAGAACAAGTGATTAACACTATGAGTGAAAGTTTTGCACAATTACTGGAAGAGAATTTCTCTGAACGTATTTTTTACACCGGGATGATTATTACCGGAACCGTTGTCCGCATCGAAAAAGACCGTGTCGTTGTTAATGCGAATTTAAAATCAGAAGGCTTGATTCCCATTGAGCAATTTTATAATGAAGCCGGCGAATTAGAAGTCCAAGTCGGTGACCAAATTGACGTCAGTATAGAATCTTTAGAAGATGGTTTTGGTGAAACACGTTTATCACGTGAAAAAGCCAAACGTGCAGAAATGTGGACCGCTTTACAGCGTGCACATGATGCTGACACGGTGGTCACTGGGAAAGTGACAGGCAAAGTGAAAGGTGGTTTTACAGTAGAAATCGGTAATCTACGTGCCTTCTTACCGGGCTCGTTGGTTGATGTACGTCCAGTACGTGATTCTAGCATTATCGAAGGTAAAGATCTGGAATTTAAGGTCATTAAGCTTGATCCTAAGCGCAACAATATCGTCTTATCACGACGTGCGGTGCTTGAATCTGAAGGTCAAGCCGGACGAGAACAGTTATTAACTGAATTAGAAGAAGGACAAGTTATTAAAGGTGTCGTAAAAAACTTAGCCGATTACGGTGCATTTATCGATTTAGGTGGCATCGACGGCTTATTACACGTGACCGATATTTCGTGGAAACGCGTCAAGCAACCGAGTGAAGTATTAACCATAGGCGATGAAATTGAAGTCGTGGTGTTGAAAATTGAAAGAGATAGAGGTCGTGTTTCATTAGGGCTGAAACAATTAGTCGGCGATCCTTGGGAAGATTTAGTAAAACGTTACCCTGTTGGTACGCGTTTAAAAGGTAAAGTAACCAATGTGACTGATTACGGTTGTTTTGTCGAAATAGAAGAAGGTGTTGAAGGTTTAGTCCACGTTTCAGAGATGGATTGGACCAATAAAAACATTAATCCGAATAAAATCGTTCAAGCAGGCATGGAAATTGAGGTTGTCGTATTAGATATTGATTCGGATCGACGCCGTATTTCTTTAGGTATTAAACAGTGCAAGTCTAATCCTTGGGAGGATTTTGCGAATACGCATGCTAAAGGTGAGCGTATTACCGGCAAGATCAAATCGATTACTGATTTCGGTCTCTTCATCGGCTTACCCGGTAACATCGATGGTTTAGTCCATTTATCGGATATCGCATGGAATCTATCCGGAGAAGAAGCGGTACGTAAATACAAAAAAGGGGATGAATTAGAAACCATCATCTTATCTATCGATCCTGAACGTGAGCGTATTTCGCTAGGCATCAAACAATTGGATACAGAATCATCACATCCTTTTGATAAATACAGTAAAGACCAAATGGTCAAAGGAAAAATAACTGAAATCAACGACGAAGGAATGAAAGTTGATTTAGGTAATAATATCGAAGCTCAGCTTAAAATGACTGAGTATGGTGAAGAAGGGAAAAATTTTGAAGTGGGACAAGAAATAGAAGCAAGAATTTTAAATCTTGATCGAAAAAATCGTCACATTTCACTTTCTTTCCTTCCTCAAGAAGAAAAAGCAGTCACTAAGTAAGCTTTTTCTTAAGGAAATCAGCATGGGCTTAAATGAAGGATGATTTTGTTGTTAAGCTAAAGTTCTGACTCTGACTATTCTAGTCAGCACTTTAGTTTACACAAAAACTAATTTAGCATAAATTCCCATTTAGTAGGTAAGTCTATGCGATGCATAACATATTTGTTCCTGATAATATTATTCATATTAGGGCTGATTTTTGCCGGTCTCAATGCCGATCTCGTCAGTGTTAATTATTATTTGGGTACTAAGCGATTACCGCTTTCTTTATTAACCATACTCAGTTTTATTTTAGGTGGCTTACTAGGTTTATTAACGGCTTTTATTACGTATATTAAACTCAAGTATGTTAATCGGCGTTTACGACATCGTTTAAATTTAGTCGAAAAAGAACTAAGCAACTTAAGAGCTTTGCCGTTTAAAGATCAACATTGACACCACCGTCATGGCGAGCGAATGTAATGAGCGTGGCCATCCACAATTAACACGGTATTTCTTGGGTTGCCGCGCGCCGCGCTCGCAATGACAAATAGGACAGGGTGGGTTACCTACTTCATGAAGAGGCGTATACTATGCTGGAGTTACTGTTTCTATTGCTTCCCATTGCCGCCGCATCCGGTTGGTATATCGCTTATTGTCAATTTTCTAATTCGAGTTCGCGTAAAAAACATTCATGTAATCGTGAGTATTTACGTGGTTTAAATTATTTACTCAATGAACAGTCTGATAAAGCAGTCGATACCTTTATCAAGATACTCGAAGTTGATACAGAAACGGTGGAAACTCATTTAGCCTTAGGTGTGTTATTTCGTCGACGTGGTGAAATCGATCGCGCTATCCGGCTTCATCAAAATTTGATTGCCAGACCCAATCTCGCGCACGCACAAAAATTACAAGCTTTGCTCGCCTTAGGCAGAGATTATTACTGTGCGGGTTTATTAGATAGAGCAGAGCGTTTATTTTTTGAAGTGATCCATCATGATGATAGTGAATATGCGCGTATCGCCATATGTTATCTGTTAGAAATCTATCAACAACAAAAACGTTGGGACATTGCCATTAAGCAAGCGAAAAAAATCTCAAAATGGGATAATAAAATTTTTAAAAATATTGCTCATTATCACTGCGAATTAGCGCAGAATTTACTCAATGCTAACGGCAGCCAAAAGGAAGTCATTAAACTTTTAGAGCTAGCCTTAAAGTATGATACGCACTGTGTTCGCGCTAATCTGATTAAAGGAAAATTGGCCATTACTGCCGAAAAATGGGAAGAAGCCATTACTATCTATCAAGCGATAAAAAAACAAGATCCGGATTATATTACTGAAACCTTAGAACCTCTTAACCAATGTTATTTACAACATAAATCGGGATCGATAAGGCTACTAAGTTATTTACATGAAACCCTCACCGAGCATGCACAGACACCGATTTCATTGGCTATCGTTAAATTGATCCAAGAAAAAGATAATGATAAAGCACTACAATTTCTGACACAGCAATTACAGGCTAAACCTTCACTGCCTGGCTTATATCAATTAGTGGATTTACATTTAGCACAAGAAAATTGCTCTTTGACGGATAAAAGTAATTTAAGCAGCTTAAAAGATCTGATTAAAAAGTTAATGGAAAATAAACCCATCTATCGTTGTTTAACGTGTGGTTTTAATAGCAAAATTCTTGATTGGTTATGTCCGGCTTGTCGAAATTGGAGCACAATAAAACCGCTATGAAAAAGTTAATCTAAAATAATCGCATCTAATCGTTTAACATCTTGTAGCTTTTTTTCATGTGAAATAAATAAGATGCGATCCGCTATTTTATTGATGAAATGTCGATCGTGGCTCACAAAGAGTAATGTGCCTGGATAATGACGTAGGGCACCGGCCAACGCTTCAGTCGCTTCAATATCCAGATGATTGGTCGGTTCATCCAATATCAAGACATTTGCTGATTCTAATATCATTTTCGCCAGTAATAAGCGCGCGGCTTCGCCGCCGCTTAAAGATAAAATATCTTTAAGGACATCGTCTTTATTAAATAATACCTGTGCCAAGGTTTTACGTATCGATTGCTCACTGGTATCAGCGGCATATTGTTCTAACCAAGCTAAAACAGTGGCATGTTTATTCAGTAAGTCATGATGGTCTTGCGAAAAATAACTAATATGCGTTTCATAGCCCCATTCAACATTGCCTTGATCCGCTTGAATACTGTCGAGTAATATTTTAATCAATGTTGATTTACCAATACCATTTTCACCCATAATCGCTACTTTTTCGCCGCGCTTAATCTCGAAGTTTAGCTGCTGGAACAGTTTTTTCTCTTTAAAATTTTTGGTTAATGCTTTAACGCGCAATACCCATTTTCCAGAAAGGCGTACCGATTTGAATTGAAACGTAGGGGATAATCGCGATGATTGTTTAATATCCGGGATTTCCATTTTGGCTATCATTTTCACGCGTGATTGGGCCATTTTCGCTCGGTTGGCACTGGCGCGAAATCTATCCACAAAACTTTGCATGCTCGCGATTTTAAGTTCTACGCTACGCTTTTCTTGCAGTTTTTGTTCAACAATTAATTGTTTTTCGGCAAGAAATTTTTCATAGTCGCCGCTATACTCACGTATTTCACCGTAATCGACATCCAGGATTTGATCCGCCAAGCGGTTGATGAATTCGACATCATGAGAAATAAACAGTAATAAACCTGAAAATTCATTTTTTAAATACTTTTCTAACCAGACGATGGAGATAAAATCCAAATGATTAGTCGGTTCATCCAATAATAAAATGTCAGGCTCTTGGAATAACGCCTGCGCAAGCAACACCCGCAGTTTAAAGCCGCCAGATAGCGTACTTAATGGTTTTTCATGGTATTCAAGCGCTATCCCTAAACCCATTAATAGCTTGGCTGCTAAAGCATGGGCACTATAACCATTCAGACGCGCAATTTCTTCTTCCAGTTTACCTAAGCGATTGATATTTTTTTCATTATGAAGATCACTCTGTAGCAATTTATCCTTTTCTAGTATGGCTTGCCATAAGGCAGGCTTGCCTTGTAAAACGATATCGCTAATCAGTGTATTTTCATAACGAAATTGATCTTGCTTCAACCATCCTACACTAGCGGTTTTAGGGATGGATAGTGTACCGGCGATGGGTTGTTCTGCACCAGTGAGCAATTTTAAAAAAGTAGACTTACCCGCACCATTCGCACCGACTAAGGCATAACGACTGTGCGACGATAGAATAAGATTAACATCATAAAATAACAGCTTTTCGCCATATGCCATACTGAGTTGGTTAATTGATATCATATTTTTTTGCTAGAAAATTTAATTTTTTTGCTGATAGTATACGGATCTTACTGAAAAAGGCGAATTTTCTCTGCTTTAGTCTCCTCTAATCATTCCTGTACATGTCTAGATTGCCGCGCGCTACGCGCTCGCAATGATGATAAAATTGGAAGTAAAGGATTATTTTTTTTAAAAAATAGATTGGAATCATTAAAAAGTTATGCTAGATTTATTTTTTGCACACTACGATTGTAAAAAATAAATTATTAAATGAGTAAATTTATTACCTAAATAAATAATCTCAACCTAAATAACTTTAATAAATATAGGGAAATTTTCATACCTAATATATCTAATTAATCAACTCAAAAAATTTATTACTTTAGCATTTATGCTGAAATTTTTTTATATGGTAAGTAAAAAAAACGTCTCAATAAAATATAAAAATAATCTTAAACAGGAGATGGATATGCCATTAATTAACGATTCTGGATTCGATAGTAATTCCAACCACGAAGCTCATCTTATAGAGATAGACAATCCTGTTCCCGCGGTAGTTACACGGAGCGCGTTTGACACGGTCTGCGAACATTATCTAGTAGAGGGGAAAGGGCATGCAAATTTACGCAAACTAATTATCGATCAACTCATATTATCAACGGTGGCTATCACGGGAGCAGGCTTATATGCAACAGCCGCCGATGACTATGCGCAATCTGTCGGTGAAGCATTAGCGGGCCGTATTAATTATATGATATGTACTTGTTTGCCCGCATTAGTCGTATTATATAATTCAACCGAACTTTTTTTAATCATGCGCAGGGCAGAGACTATTCCTGAACAACTAAAGGAGTATTTAACTCATTCTTCGACACGCTTACAAAAAAATTTAGAAGATATCGCTATTACTACGGGAGCTGCAATTTCTGCTTTACCTTTAGCTGCCGTTAGTTACATGTATCCTATTCCAGGCTTTTCAAAAACATTACTCCTGTTTCAGGGTGTTGTCGTTTTGATTGATAATACTATATTACATCTTTTTCCATTCAAGTTAGCATTTTCAGAACCTCTATACCGGCTACCCAGTTTGCCCTTCGAATTTATCATTCGACAAATGACGAATGCTTGTCTTAGCCAGGAAGAGAGGGAGAAAAAAAAGTGTCAGGCACAAATAGATCAACAGATTCAAGCGATTAAACAACGTCTAATAGAACATTTGGAGCTCGGACAAAAGCTTTTAAGTATTTATGGATTTAGATTTTTAGGCTGCGGTTACATTAATGAAGTAAAAAAAGATATTAATGAGATTAAAAAATCTAGTTTATCACCCACAGAACTATTAATTGCTTTACTGAATCTTTTACATGAAATGGCCTCCGATCGAGATATTTCTCCACCCGGCAGCATAAGGAAATTTTTTAGAACACTGAGTTATATTCCTGGTGCACTTTGGGTGATGTCCAGCTGCGCAGGTTTTTTAGCGGCGCCCGTTAATGAAATGACAGAACTAACCGGTAGCTCCGCGTTAGGTGCCACGCTTTCCACACCACCCATTTATTTTTTAGGCGTGTTATTAGCCTTTTTTGGCGGTAATGCTTTACAAAATACGTATGATTATTTTACCTATTGGAACGATGACGCCGTTAAAATTCCGATGGCTTTTAAACTTTATCCAAAGACATCGGTGTTATTAATTCTCATTTCGATCTATCTATCTGCTTTTTCTTATGCGGCAGGGGCACAGTTAATTAATGATAATTTCAAGGGTGAATTAGAATTTTTGCGTCCTTACTTGCTTAATTTAGCAAAAACGGGTTTAACCTTTTTAGGTTTTACCGCCATGATAGATTTTTTTAATAATGTGCTAAGAAAATTTGGACAGTTTGGTAGCAATGAAGATGCTGAGACAGTCATTAAGCTTACTGAGGCTTTTGGTCAAATAAAAAATAGTTTACAACAGATGCAGCCGGATCTATTACTAGAATCTTTAGCGCAGATGAATGAAAACCACTTAAATAGTATTTTAAATATAAAAACCGAAAATGATCGACAAAATTTCAGTGCAATACTTATCCAACTCGCAGAAGCATTAAAAACAAAAATATTTAGAGAATCCGGATTGATAAATAAGACAAATATAGATAAAGCGAGCTTAGATAAATTATTATCTCAGCTGGATGAGGATAAGGACTATACCGTTGATAAACTTGAAGCATTGCTAAGTTATCTTGATACCGAACTGAAATTAAATGATTTGCCGTTAAGCTTAAAAGAAGTTTGTCAGGAATATAAAGCGGTTTGTGAGCTCATAAAAAAGATAGATAGTATAAGCCTAGTGCATGAGCGTAATATTATTCCTTATGGCAGTATAAATGCCGGCGATAGTGATGCTGGAAATTCTTCAGAAACAACACCTTTGCTAGGTTCTATTCAAAGCAGATTTTTTTATCCATCACCACGTTATTGTAACAATAGAGCGTCGAGTCTTTCTCCGAGACCTTAATTACAATCAAATCAGATGGGTATATAGTTTCCACGCTGTAAAAAAATACAGGAATAATTTTTTTGTAGAACTTATAGAAATTTCCCTTTTTTTATTTTTAAAGTGCTAAACTTAAACGCTGTAAACTTCAATCTTTGACGGGAAGTCCATGAGAAGTTATAAGCGCTTGCTGGTTTTAATGATTGCGTTTAGCTTAACGAATTCAGGAACCGCCACTGCTGCTTTGCCGCCGCGCTTATCCGCTAATGCTTATGCCAGTGATTATACGGTCGGTGCGGCAGATCTGATGTTACCGATGGCAGGGGACCGACGTCATAACTTTTATCTGGACCCTAATGTTGCTTACGCCACCGACAATCAAGGCTATGCGGATTTAGGTCTAGGTTACCGTTGGATAAAAAATGATGCCGCCATCTACGGTGTCTATTTATTTGGTGGTTATACACGCATCGATAATAATGCGCGTTTATGGGTGGCTAATCCGGGTATAGAAGCGCTGGGATCGCGTTGGGATGCGCATTTGAATGCGTATTTTCCCATGGGGGATCGCCATACGACGGTATCCATTTTCCCCAAAAATTTCTTTTTTACGGGTCATTCTCAGTTTTCTGATCTGAATAACCTATCTCAATACGCGGGTGCGGGTGGAGATATCAGTGTCGGCGGTCAATTATTCCCCCAATCTCCGCTCAAAGCCTATGTGGGTAGTTATTTCTTTAATCCTGCACAAACTAATAATATCTGGGGTGGTGCAGCGGGTTTAGAGTATTGGTTAGATAATAATATTAAAGTCTTTGCGAGTTATAGCTATGATAGTTTACGTCATAGCACCGGTGCTTTTGGTATCGGTGTGGAATGGGGTGGTATGCATACCACCCGTATCAATCCCACTTTAGAAGAACGTATGACCGATCCGGTGGGGCGTTATCTTGCTGATCTCGGTCGAGGTTCTGCTATTCCCAGTCGCTTAAAGGCGCAACCCATATTTAATACTTTTCAATTACTACGAAATAATATTGCTTTCTTTAGTCAAACCGGTGGGCCTAACAATGGTGGGCTAAATTTAAACATAGAGAATTGTACGTTTGAGAATCCCTGTGGCCCGATTGATTTCACCAATCAGGGGACAACCACCTTAAACAGTTTACTTCCTAATACTCGGTTCGCTTTTGAAGACGGTGCTTTTGCTGCGACGGATATCCCCGGCGGAACCAATCCGGTCAGCGTGAGAACCGGTCAATCGATCACCTCGATAGGGCAGGCGCCAGCGACGCTGGTAGGCGGGCTAATTTTAGAAGGCGATAATTCGGTGGACAGTATTAGTTTGCAACCGACGGCGAGTACGGCAACCGGGCCGGGTATAACTGTTTTAGCAGGGGATAACCAAATCAAGGGTACTCAAATTGGCAGTACGGCGACACCTTTTGCCACTGGCCTGCGAACTTTAGATAGCAGTGGAACGCTGATAAGCACGAGTAATATTTTTGCTTCTTCGGTTGGGATACAAAATGAGGATGATGGATTTACCGTGCTATCGGCGAGCAATCTAGAAGTGGATGCAGGAACGAACCTCGGCATCGGGATTAATTCGCTAGGAAACAGTTTTACCAGTGTACAAGATAACAGTGTGGTGACGGTGCGTGGAGGAGATAATTCTGTGGGCATACGATCGGCAAGTAGCAGTCCTTTAGCTACGCTGGTCGATCATAGTGCAGTCAATGTTACGGGCGGAACGAATACGCTTGGTATCGAATATATAGGTAGCAGTGGACTCAATTTACAAAACGCTTCGATTAATGTGAGGGGCGCAAATAATTCGAGTGGTGTGCAGATTGAAGGTGCTAGCAGCGGTGCGGTAACTCTGACCAATAGTCCGGTAACGGTGGTGGGTACTAGTACAGGAGGGGTTACGGGAATCGATATTTCTTCAGGTAGTACCAGCACTGTGACGCTGAATGCCAGCCCGATTAGCGTAACGGGTGGAGATAATACAACCGGACTGAATAATTTCGGTAATGGAAGCACGACCCTTTCTAATGGGAGTGTGGTGACCGTTATGGGTGGCACTACTTCCAGAGGTATTGTTAATTTATCCCCCTCTCTGATGACGATCCAGGACAGTACCGTGAATGTAACAGGTGATACGAGTACCGTTGGAATTGATTATTTAGGAAGTGGTGGACTCAGTGTACAGCGTAGTCGGGTTAATGTAACTGGTGCGGCTAATTCGAGTGGTGTGCTGGTTGAAGGTAGCAGCAGCGGAGGGGTGAATCTAGGCAATAGTTTCGTGACGGTGGACCTAGGCAGCGCTACAGGGGGTAGGGGAATCAATATTGCTGCGGGCAGTACCAGCACAGTGACGACTGATCGTAGTCAGATTAAGGTAACGGGTGGAGATAATACGATAGGCGTGAATAATGAAGGTAATGGAACCACTAACTTCTCTAATCAGAGTGTGGTGACGGTAATCGGCGGCAATAATTCCACGGGTATTAGGGATGCATCTTCTTCCTCAATGACGGCTACTAGCAGTTCCGTGAAGGTAACGGGTGGCAGCGGTACGAATGGCATCGATTATGTGGGAAGTGGTGGAATTAATTTACAGGGCAGTATAGTTGAAGTGACCGGTTCTACTAATTCGAATGGTGTGTTGGTTGAAGGTAGCAGCAGTGGAGCGGTGAATCTGGTCGGTAGTCCGGTGACGGTAAACCTAGGCAGCGCCACAGGCGGCAGGGGAATCAATATTCTTACGGGTAGTACCAGCACAGTGACGGTGGGCGGTAGCGCCGTGACGGTAACGGGCGGAAGTAATACGATAGGATTGAATAATGAAGGTAATGGCAGCACGAGTCTTACTAGTGGAAGTGTAGTGAATGTCACAGGTGGCAGTGATTCCATAGGTATTGTGGATTCATCCTCGGCGCAGATGACGTTAACAGGCATTCCTGTCAATGTAACGGGGGGAGATCGTACTATTGGTATCGATTATTTGGGAAGTGGGGGAATCAATTTACAGAACAGTTCGCTTAATCTGATCGGCACTACTGATTCAATTGGTATACAGGTTGAAGCGGGCAGCAGCGGTACAGTGAGTCTGACTAATAGTCCCGTGACAGTGAACCTAGGCAGTGCCACAGGAGGGACGGGAATTGGTTTGGATAGTAACAACACAGTGACGACAGTTAGTAATAGTGCGATTAAAATAACAGGTGGAAATAATACAATAGGATTAGATAATTTTGGCAATGGAACCGCTACCCTCTCTAATGGAAGTGCGGTAACCGTCATAGGTGGCAATGATTCCGTAGGTATTGTGGATTCATCCTCGGCGCAGATGACGCTAGCAGGCAGTTCTGTGAATGTAACGGGAGGAATCAATAGCATTGGAATCGATTATGTGGGAACTGGTGGAATCAATTTACAGAACAGTTCGCTTGATCTGACCGGAACTACTGATTCGATTGGTCTGCTGGTTGAAGCGAGTAGCAGTGGTACGGTGAATCTGACCAATAGTCCCGTGACAGTGAAACTAGGCAGTGCAACAGGCGGTATGGGAATCAGTATTGTTTCTGGTAGTGCTGGTAATGTGACAATGGATGGTAGTGCGGTTACGATAACAGGTGGAAATAATACAATAGGATTGAATAATGAAGGCAATGGCAGCACTAGCCTTTCTAATAAGAGTGCAGTGGCAGTCACAGGCGGCAATGATTCCACGGGTATTTTTGATTCATCCCCGACGCAGATGACGGTGAATGGTAGTGATGTTGCAGTGACAGGCAACTTTGATACAGCAGGGGTTAGAATAAAAAATATTGTAGATAATCAAGTAAATATACTTATCGATGGCCAAAGCGCAATTTTTGTTGAGGGGCAGAATGGTTTTGCCTATGGTCTGCAAGCGATCGGTATTAATAGTTCTCCTGGAGTAAGAGCCGCCACTGCTGAAATCGATAACAGCCAAATCACCGTGGGAGGGAATGCCGCCACTATTGGACTCTTTGCTGTAGATGATGCTGAAATAGGAAATAATACGCTCCGTTTAATTGTAACTGCTAATAACAACCAAGCGATAGGGGCGTTAGCGGAATCGAGCTTGCCAGATCAAGCTTTTATACATTTCTCTAGCTTTTCCACCATCACGGTTACTGGAGACCCTTCCTCTTTATTATTCCCGAGTGCAGGATCCGGTGTCGTAACTCACGACATCTTCACGACGACTTGTATTCTAAATGGAGTGTCGGGTTGTCCTTTTCCTTAATTTATGCGTGTCCAACATGACCGATTAGGAATGATATAATAGACTATTCATAACTTAGAAAAATTATATGCATTCCTGGCGCCATGAAGAAGATCTTCTATCTCTTCGTTGGAATCATGGTATCCCGCATCAAATTTGAACTTCGTTTTATTAAGATTAGCGCTAAAGAAATTTAAATAACTGATCTTTGGTCTAAGTTGGATATAATCAATAGTATTGTCTGTTATTTTCTCACCCATTTTAAAGGCCATGCTATTTAATAATTGGGTAAAGAACATAGGCATGATTGATTGAATAAAGTTTTCGCTGAAAAGAAAGCTTGGGTTCAAAAAAAACATCCATGTTAAAGACTGAATAAGAAATACCAAACATTGATTTTGAATTTTTTCTACAATAATTTTATTTAGAGGACGATTTAGGAAAAAAGCAACATAGCTTATGGATAAATATAAAAAGAAATTGTCCATGCTCTGTGATTCTGAAAATGATCCTAACACGTGATTATTAACACCGCTACTTATTAAAAAGAATAGCAAAGGCTCTAGATATTTATTTGGCTTGTAAAACTTATTTAGACCTCCGAATAAGCATCCTATCAATAAAGATTTGATAGGTAAAAAAATTACTATCTCATTAGATATCCCATCCTTGCGTGCATAAGGGATTAAGCCCGTTTCGGTAGCAAGTGGAAATTCAAGATCATCGGGTTGAATGGGGTTTAGTTGCCATTTATTTCTTGCAAACATCAAGCCTTTAGTTGATTGAGTTTGAAGCCTACTCATTCTATATTCCCGTGTCACTGACGAATTACTGGCAACAACTTGACTAATAGTGGGTATAGGGCATGAACTATTAGAATCCAATTGTTTAATAATATCGTCTAAATAAATAGTGATATTTTCAAGGTTAAGATAATTTGGGCGCTTTTGATAGGCAAAGCACGTATTTAATTGTAAATTCGACCAAACAATAAAATCTTTTATATAGTTTGGATTTTTAATAAAATTATCCAATTCTAAATTAAATTCATCTTTTTTATTTTTCTGTAAGAGATGGAGTAGTTTCTGATAGAAAGCAAATTCTTTATTAATAAGATAAGCTACCCATTTAAAAGCATTATAATATGGAAATGCTTTACTTTTTATAAGTTCAAAGATAGAGATATTGTTTACACTTTGATATAGTTGGTAAAAGTCTTGAGAATAACAAATGCCATTAGCAAATAATTCAGCCATTCCTTCTGTAGAGATTAAATCAAATGTAATATCTGGTATGTATAAACTTTGTAAGTGATGAATATACTCATGAGCCAGTACCATGGGAGACTTGTTATAACTATAGGCCGTTCCTAGTAAATAATTTTGCTTATTTTCTCCTGGAAAATACAAGGCATCTACATTAGGCGTTGGGATTTCACCCTGGTACAGAAATACAATAGTACGAAAAATAGAAGGGGATTCAGAAAGACGGAGTAAATACCGACTTATAGGATTACGCGGTTTAAGGTTCATTTTTCTTGCATGATCAACAAATATTGTCTGGCGATTTCTCATTACACGGCAAGCTTTAAGTAATTCAGTGTTAGAAACATTATTATGTTGAATAATAATAGAAAAATGTGATGACCCACCTAAACATAAAAATTTTTTCTTAAATCGAGGAAAATTCGATTTACATTGATGGGTATGTGCAGGGCTATTACATAATTTTGCTAAATTGGCAGTTGATTTTTTTTCGTAGATTGCACGTAAAAAAAGCTCGAAAACTATCGATTTTAAACGATCTTCAGGTATGTATAACTTAAATTGATTATACAATTTACTTTTAGCTTCATTTATATGTCGTATAACATAGGAGAGGTTATATATAGCCTCGGGTTTTTTAGCAGATATTATTAATTCATGTTTAAGCGAACCTAAAGTATCCAATAATTTCATGCAGGCCAATTCACATTCAGCCTCTTTTTTTTTCTTTAAACTGGATCCTAAATTTAGTATAACTTGCATTAAATCTGAGTAATTGTTTAAAAAACTTATATTCGTAAAACTGCGTTTTAGAGTTTTTTGAAAAAGAGAGAGAGATTCAAAAGAAATAGGTCCCGATCTTTCCAAAAGACAAGTCGAGATATTTCTTAAATCGCCGGCGGTTAAACTTAGCTTATTTTGATCAAATAAATAACGTTGATGATTTAGTTTTAGTATAACTTTTAAAAGTCGTACATAGGACATTACCAGAGTGGTTTGATTTTTATTAAATACAGGTTGGGTGATGATTCTATGTTGTATGGCTTGACAGACTTGATCAAAAGATTTTAAAACATCCCGATCGTTCGGTTTTGATCTGACAAATGTTATTAAAAATTCTAAAGATTTATTAAATTTACAATCTATATAGAAAAAATTAATGGTTCTGATTTTTAGGGCTAATTCATTTAAAATGGGGATAACCTCAGTTTTATTGAAGTAATTCTTCCATCCGTTCGCTTTGATATTTAATATACTATCCACTTTTGCAAAATTCATAACAGTTCCTTGTTTTTATTAAATAGTTACAGCAGAGTATATTTGATATTTTTTTTTAGACAATCTTTAATCTGAATGCGCGGCGTGTGAAGCTTTATCACTTGCACTCGCCACCGTCATCTGATAAGCACGAATGAGTTTATGTTTACTTTCTAGAGGTGCCCTTAATAAAAAATTAACAAACATATTCAATGCCAAACAATTTTGATCGATCCAGCAATTTCTAACAAGAGAGCGATTCGATGTTATGAAAAGGCTGGTTTTAAATTCGTAAAAGAAGAATTTGACGGTGTAACCAATTGTTATATTATGAAAATTCGTACCAATAAATAGTGAAGAAGGCGTTGCACTTATGATTTGGATCCGCGCCTCATTTTAGATTTAAAATCCGATAATAAAAGTTATCGGAATACATATTATACCTGTGTGGGGCGTATTCAAGTAATTAGTGCAACGTGTTTTTTGATACATAAGTTTGAATTAGTACATCTGTTAGTCTTTCCGTAATTGCTGAGGTGAGCTACCAAGTTGATTTTCACTAAAACACTCAATTTTTCTATCTGAGAAAAACATCAAACCCGCACTAACCTTATTGGGGAATTTAGTACCATCAAAAGATTCCGACAGAGCTGATTCACTAAATTGCATGCTCACTAACTCCATTCTTAATCTATAATCTGGAGCATGTTGTAACTGATTCGGCCTAAAAGAAGTAAATATTTCTCCAGTTCTCGAATCAATAGCTAATGATTTTGAATCGTTACCATTGCATATATTGGCAGAAATAATTTCCGTATCGTTGCAATCATTTATTTCTTTTATGAGTGCAGTAGTTTTCTTTTTACTGCTATTATCGCCTCCTGATAGATGAACTTGAATTTTATCCCCATTTTCTGCATTAGAAGATAGTTTAGTGAAATATTGATTTAATGAAAACAAGGTAGTTAGGGCATCAATATGAGCTAATACCGCTTCTTTTGTTGATGGATTATATAAAGCGACAATAACGCATGGACGCGCTCCATAACTTCCTAGAATTGGTTTTTTGGATTTTGAGTTTGTAATTGCAACTTCGTGCTGAAGTACTGCTTGTGACTCTTCTAGTGAAAATAAGCCAAAAACAGTTGCTTGGTTTTTTTTATTTACACCTTTTAGAAGGTCCTCTTGCTCAGTATAAGCTCGAATTGATTCATGATATGATTTAGGAAAAAAATTATTTCTGTCCGCAATTTTAGGGCCAATATAGATATACTTATTATCTTCAAATTTTAATAGGTCTGAAAAATCATCCAATATGCCCTTCTCAACTGCTTCTGAAATATTAAATAGCTGATTGTTATCCCTATTAGTTGTTTCGTTTAAAAAATCGGCTAATTGCTCACATGGCATTTCACGCAGGAAATACAACATGATAAGTATAAGATTGAATATACCTTTAAACTATGCTAGTATTAGCATATAGAGGCTATACATGAAGAAATTAATCTGGATTAGTAGTAGTAAAAAAGACTTAATGGAATTTCCAGAAGAGGTTATTCAGGAGATAGGGTATGCGCTATATCTTGCCCAAAAAAGCGAATACTATAATAAAGTAAAGCCATTTAAAGGGTATGGATCTGGGGTTTATGAGATAGCAATAGAATATAACAAAAATGCCTATAGATCCGTTTATATAGTAAATTTAGCAGATACTGTATATGTATTACATTGCTTTCAGAAAAAGTCAAAAAGTGGAATAAAAACTCCTAAAGAGGAAATTCAAGTCATTGAGCAACGACTAAAATTACTAAGACACGAAATTAAGTAAGAGGTTATCATCATGGCACATAAAATTGAAGACAAATTAGAAATTACCAAATCAAGTGGCAATGTATTTGCCGATATTGGGCTAAAAAATGCAGATAAATATTTAGCTAAAGCAGAGCTTGCTAGACAAATTAATCATATTATTGAAAAACGTGCTTTGAAACAAATAGAAGCTGCTAAAGTTTTAGGAATCGATCAGCCAAAAATCTCTGCCCTAAGTTGTGGAAGATTAGATGATTTCTCCATTGAACGACTCATTGATTTTTTAAACAAATTAGATCGAGATGTTACAATTATTGTAAAAAAAACTCCAACTCGCAGAAAAGAGCATGGCCATTTGTTGGTAGGATTCGGATAAGAAACTATCATGACATTTGCACAACAACTTGAACAAAAAGGCCTAAAAAAAGGCCTTGAAGAAGGCGAGCACCGCAAAGCTATTGCTATTGCAGCTATTGCCAAAAAACTTCTAGATGAAGGTAGATCTCCAGGAGCTGTCCAAAAGCTAACCGGTCTTTCTGAAAAAGAAGTCATGGCTTTAGTTGATAAGCATTAAACCTTGCGGAAGTATTACTGGCTGTTCTGCTGCCCAGTGATTCTGAGAAAAACTTGGCATCTTCTCTATCGTTTAAGGCAAAAGCCACTTTAACTTTGCTGTTTAAAAACCCTTTTGCATCATAACGACCATAGACTGAATAAATTTGCGCAAGGTACTGCACTATGATGATGCAGCGCATCCGATAGCTTCGTAAAAAGGATAAGCCATCTTTTAACTTATTAATAGGGGCCATATTGCCAAATTCATCCATCAGTGCCAACACACCATAAGGTTCGTCAGCCTGCGGTTCTCGTTCTGAAATCACATGAATAAGTTGCGCCCAAAATAAGGTTAAAATCGGACTGAGCCGCTCTTTATCCCCATCCGGAATTTGAATATAGATACTCATCTTTTTTTTTCGAAGCTCTCTAAAATCGAAATCATTTCTACTCGTGGCATAACCTACCAAAGGATCGTTAAACAACCCCATTCGAGAATGAAAGTCTTTTAAGATATTTTTTTGAGTTTTCTCATCAGCACCTAACAATGCAAAAGCATTTTGCTTGAGTGACTTTGAAAATTCTTCGTGGTCAATAATTTCATTCGCGAGCCATGCAAAAAAACCTTTTTGTTTAGATAAATCATGAATGTCGGATAGGCTTGCCATCCCTTTTATCTCGAATAAATACAGCGAAAGAGTTAGAAATATTTCACGTGAGGATTGATACCAGAATCCATCGCCTAATTTAGTCGCAGGAATCAAGGTTTCCGCAATTAACTGTAAATCTCTGATACGTAAATCAGGATGATCACTCACATAAAAAAAAAGGGTTATAACGCGGATTCAGATCATCAGATCATAAGTGCAACACCCTTCATTTAATTTAAAAATGACTTTTAGTATCATTCGGTTTAAAATTAATTACTTTAATAAAAAATATTAGTGAGAAAATCCATATGAAAAAAACAGATGTCAAAAATATAGCCGGTGGAAAAAAAACGACAGTTACTAAGCCTGATGCTAGTAAAACTATTACTTATGATGGTGTAAATAATCTACATATTGGTCGTACTTTTACTTATGGCGTTCCTAGTTCTACTCATGCTGCTACCACCAGTAACCATAATACATGGAAGCAGCAATCACCTAGTAGTACTAATTTCTCATCGACGGTAAAAACAGGTATAACTTTTAAAAAAGTAGATAGTTTACATCTTAATTCAAAAGAGATTAACAAAATGTCTAGCAACAGTCATAAAAATTACGCAAATTCAAAAGATTATCGTGACTCACAAGCAAATTCTTCAGATACATCTTCATTTAAACGTTAATTTAACGGAAAGATTAAATTTATCAATTTACCCTCTCTAGCTTTATTGAGGGTAAATTTAATAAGTGGCATTTTTATAAAAAATCTCGTTAGGTGTAGCAAAACCTAGTGCTTTTTCATCAACAAATTTTTCAACTGCTTTAGTAAATTTAATACGTTTCGGTTTATTTTTATGTCTTTCATCGGCATAGGTTTGAGCATAATGTGTTTTGTACTCCCAATTACCCCATTGTGCGCGACGCCTAAGACAAGTATTACGTTTAAATTCTCGACTGATCGTGGATTTAGGGCCACCTATTTCTTTGGCTATCTCCGTTTGATTGTGGCCAGACTTCCATAAACCATAAATTTGACATCGTTTCCTAAAATCAAGTTGTTTATAACCCATGCTGCAACCTTTTATTATTCTTAATAAACAATATTTTATTATAATTTTATTGGCTATTATTTGTACAAAAGTTGCGCTTATAACTTGAATTCACCAGCGGGTGCATTCAGAAAAGAAATGCTCTGGTAAATGAATGCGCACGTATCTTGTTTTTCTTCCAATTGTTTAACGGCCACTTCTCTATTTCTTAATAAATTGGAACAAAAACGGTAGTATTACCTTGTGCTACATTAACAATCGTTTTATGGGATCCTCTTAATATACCTGGTCCTAATAAGGCGTTATTAAAACTCAGTATGGAACCCACTAAATATATAGTTTGATATTCAGCATTGTTAGCGTTGTTAGAATTATTGAGAAGTCGAAAAAGTGGCTGCTCAATGAATGGTTGAGCAATATAGTCAAATTTTTTTTCATTGAGTACCGTTGAGATTTCAGCCGCTTGAATTTCCTTCCCAATATGCATACCTTCTCCTTTACCTGCAGAATTTTTTTTTAAGACCCAATGTTTGGGGTTAGATTTAATAGTCCGTATAGTACTATCGCTTAAGAGATAAGTGGGTATAATATAGGAGGCTAATCGATTACATTTTTCAGAAGAAATATACTTAGACATGATAGTCTTATTCGATAGTATCGATAATAGTCGTTTGTCGTGTACGATGAGTATCGTTTTTATATCATTAAAATAAGTCGATGTATTTATTTCATTAAACAAACTTGGTTCTAAGTTTAATAATTCTTCTTGATGTAAATTAAGTATAGCTTGGGAGTAATTATTCAGTTTGTTTGTAAACAGGAATTTAGTCGAAGTTTCTAGTTTCAATTTTAAGTTAGGTGAAGTTTTTTCCCATAGATTTTGTAGCAAAAAAATATCAAAGCTTTTTTCTTTATCAAAATAAATATGAATAGGCTGTGTAATATCAAAAAATTGCTTGAAAACTTCTATAATTTTAAGCATTTTCCTATTATAGGAAATTTTACCTGCAAAATGTTTGTATATTTCATTATATACACAGTGCAAAAGAATAAATGAATTCAAAGGGAATCGAGCATTTATTTCACATATTTTTATTTGGTATCGTTTGTCAAAAAGAAAATCGGGACGAATAGCACCTATTGCATAGGGTTTATCTTTTAAGGGTTGTAATAATTTGAGCGCGTTATCATTTAATGAAATAATTTGTTGCAATACAGAATCATAGAAAAAATTAGTTACAATCTTGGGTATCGCTTCTATGAGCAAGCTATGACAATCATTAATCTGATAGATTAACTCATTATCAAATAGTAGCGGGTACGGGTTAATATCAAACTCATCAAAACGAATAGGCTTATACATTTTATTTAAATTTTTTATTAAACTACGCTTGTCTTTTTGAAATTGGTAATAATTTATGAAAGTTTTTGGGATAAAATGTTTTATAGGTATCATTAATGAGTTAAGTCCTTTAAAAAATAAAGATTCTTATTTTGATTAATTACTAATAAGAAGGATGTAAAAAAAAACGAATTCGTTTTAAATGCCTCATTGGATCCTTTATTTGAGTCCTTGCATGAAGAAATTTTTTATTATTTAAAATAAGTATTTGATTATTCTTTAAAAGCAGTCCTCGGCAAAATTTAGCAGAATAAATTAAATCTTCTAATTCTTTTATTGCCGTGAGTTGTTTAATTGTTAAGCCGTAAAAATCAATAATCTCGTGTCGATAACGAATATTGAAATTCTCATCAATGATACAAGCACGTATAGAATCAATTCCTTTGAAAAATTCTTTAGGCACCTTTATCGTTATAGGGCTGTTTTGCAATACGGTTAGGGATTCTTCAGATAAGGCATCAATTAGCAATTTAGCATCAATGATTAAATTTTTTCCACCTGATTTTTGATCGGCATATAATACATACAGCGCAAAATAATCGGGTATATTTTCTTCGTAGGAACAATCAGTATGAAAAGGAAATTCATAATCTTTATGCGATCTACCCAGATGTTGATGTGTTTTATTTTTTTTAGATAGTTTTATATCCCATATAAAACTATCCTTCTCTTTATGAACATGCAATGTGCCTAAATTTTGGATAATTTTTTTAAACGTAGCACTATTATCTTGATACATTAAAGTAAGTATGTTTATGCCGTATTTATTTAACGTGGCTGAAAGATGTATATAAGGGATGGCTTTATGTTGTTCTATCGTATAGTAACAAGGGGCAGGAAGCTCAAGTTTACGACTTTCGTAAAAAATACTTTCTAAATTATAAGTACGCATTTCATAAAGTAATAAATAAAAAATTATACCTTTTTCAGATCTAGATGAAAAAAAATAATCCTTTATCACAAAAAAATCGTTGTTTTTAATGACCGATTTTATTTCGTTCAAAGTAAATATTTTTGTCATTACTACATAATTATTAGAAGCTTATAGACAAATATTATACCTATAGCATGAAATTAATTTATTTAATCATAACCTAATTTGCGTTAACTGTCAGTGAAAAGTCAACTATGATAGCTTGAGGTTATTTTTATGATAATTGATCAATCATTTACAGTTTGATTTTTATTTAAATAAAGAAGAATTTTTTTAATAAATTACTTAATATTATATTAATAATAATAATTTATACTAAAATTAAATAAAATGAAAAATCTTCTTATTTAAGGAGTTTAGTATGGACGATCAAAATTTTCCTGCAATTCTATCTAATTTAAAAGATTTTTATAAAAAAATTAACACACCTGAATTTATAAATAAGTTTTTAGTTCCAATACCCTCCATAGAGCAAGGCATTCCTGAAGAAGATTTAGATAAAATATCAAAATGGGTGCAAATAAATAATTTGATTGTACTCATTCGAAACGTGGAAACTTTTGCAAAAAATTTACATGAGGAAAGAAAATATCCCACTAAAGGATTTAATATTAAAGCTAAATCATCTTCCTGGGGGGCATGGGCAGGCTTTATCCCTGTTAATCAACATTTTAGTAAATTAATGGGCGCGAATAGTGAAAAAATAGAAAAAGCCAATACTGACGTTCAAGATTGTATTAACAAGGGATATGCGAAAACTGTCAATTTAAAAATAACAGAAAAACGTTTCCAAGAGCTACGAACAAAGCAAATTATTTTTCCACAAAAAAAACAGGAAGATGGATATTTAGTTATTTACTGTCCTCACCCGCTAAATAATAATAAATTTGAACTATGTTATGCTAAAAAAGAAAATACGAAATCAGGAACAGAATATGCTATTTATACAGCTGAAAAAAAACCTTTCTCTGTCTTAGCGGACACTAATTTAGAGAGAGCGCTTATCGCTGATTATGATTTATTAGCGCTGTATTATTCTTGGGAACATTTCGGAAGAGAAAAAATCCGACCTAATCCCGATGTTACTTTTGAAAAGCGTTATGGAAACCTCTCTGCTAATGAACAGCGCCGTTCAATAGAAATTGCAAAAAACTTCTATGACCGAGAAATTCCAAATTTGGGTAATATTCCACCTGAAACGATAAAAACTATTAGAGAGTTGAACAAAGCCTTGGGAAAAGGGAAACATTTAAACTGTTTCCATCACAATGATGATGCCGGCTCACCGGTTAGTGATCCAACAGCAAATTATCCCATAACTGCTTTATTACCTACACTTGAAGGACTTCCAAAAATCTTACTCATTAAGTCTGCAAAGGAATTTGTTGATTTTATAAAAAAAATTAAAAAATTTAATTATCGAGTTGAGGTCAATCCCTTATGGGAGCAAGCAGTTCAATTGGCGGCTAAAGAAGATTTTTATCAAAAAATAGTGCTTTTTGAACGTTATAGCAGTAAAAACATAGCGGATTTAAAGTATTCCTTAAAAGAAATATTTAAATCTATTGGTACATCTGATTCCATTTTAATCGATGAAATAATTAACATATTATTACCTACCATAAAAAAACATATGAAAATTGATTTTGAAAAATTTTTCAATATTATTGAGTCTTGTTTATTGATCAATTCAGTATTAGTCAGTGAATGGTGTCACATATTAGATAATTTGTTAAATAAAAATTTATTAACTGACGAGGTTTTTTTCAATATTCAAGAATTGGTGATTGAGCTTAAAGAAGATATACCCGGTTTTTCAGAATTATCAGCAACTTTCATTCATTTTCAAAGCTTAGAGGCTTTACAACCACGTGAGCCTGAAGAAAGACTTAATTACCTATTAAATTTGGCTAAAAAATGCATCGAAGCTAATAAATTGGATAAATTTAAGTTTAAAACGGGTCTAAAGGAAAGGATGTTATCTTTAAAACCTGATGAAGAATTAACAACCTCGATGAGATTGACCCATGAAAACACAAGACAGTGTGGTTAATTTTAATGATATAATAGCTATTTAAACAATAGCTAAACTAATTCTTAAGGAAAGTTTATGCAACTAAAAAACTCATATTTCTGCCCTCTTTCTAAAAAGATTTTTTTTGATCCTGTATCTTTACCCTGTTGTAATGGGAACTTTGAAAAAGAGTTTTTACAAGATAAGTTAGATGAAAAACTAAATTGTCCTAATTGTGACAGCCCTGTTACAAGCGAAAATCAAATTCAACCTGCTACTGAGATTAAAACGGCTGTAAGTTTGACTATACAAAATGGTGAGCTGCTTAGTAAAGATCAATATCTACCCAACTATGTCATTTTCAATTTATTTACCAATAATAATCTTGTTATGCCTTTGTCACAGATAGAGAACTTAGTGAAGTTTCAGGACTCTGAAAGAAAATATAATTATATACTTAATGATAATATTACTCCTAAAAAAGATAAATTAATATTATATGCGTTAAAAGTTTATCCTGAGTTGATGGCTTATTTTTTATGGCAGGCTATGCAGACATCTTGTTTGGGCAATGTAATTCAACAATTAATTGATCTAGATGCCTTTGATGAAATAACCCTTAATCAATCGATTAGCAAAAAAATTGGAGAGCAACATGAGGTTTATATTTATACAGTGACCTATTTATTACTTGCCAATGCTGAAGGCAGAAAAAAGTTAGAAGAAACCCCTAAGTTACGTTTGCTTTTCCGACACTTAACTGAGGAACATCTCAAGCAGTTTGTGCATAGAAATACCCATAAAGGAATTTTATACTATTTATTAATTAATGAAGAAGCAGGCCAGAAAATATTAAAAGAAAATCCAAATTTGCAAGAAATAATGAATGAAAATTCGATTCAAGGACTACTGCTATCAACAAGAATTGTCGATGGACCCAGTAAAGGACTAGTTCTCTGGGATTTATATAAGCCTTTACTTCCCAATTTGCCGACATCCTGTTCTCGGTAATTATAAAAAATGTGGTTTAGCAGCATTCAGTTTGCTACTATTCTCTGAAATAATGCTAGCCATCATCCTATGCCTGAATTACCCGAAGTTGAAATCACGTTACGAGGCATACGACCTGCGATACAAGACCAAATTATACAAAAATTTCTGATCCGTAGGCCTAATTTGCGTTGGCCTATTCCTAAACAACATCTGCAACAATTAGTTGGGCTTGCGATTACCGGGGTCAGCCGTCGCGGCAAATATCTGTTATTAAGTACTACTCGGGGCCATATACTAATCCATCTCGGCATGTCTGGCCGCCTACGTATTTTGGATAAATGGGTGGCTGCCGATAAACACGATCATATCGATATCTTGTTTAATAATGGCACACTACTACGTTTTACCGACCCGCGCCGCTTTGGCGCATTACTCCATACAGAAGATGATCCTAAACAACATCCCTTGTTGAAGAATTTAGGTGTCGAACCACTGAGTTGTCAGTTTAACGCGGTGTTTTTAAAGCAACAGTTGGCGAATAAAAAATTGCCGATAAAATCAATGATGATGGATCAGCGTATTGTTGTGGGTGTGGGTAATATTTATGCGGCTGAAGCTCTGTTTAAGGCCGGAATTAACCCGCTAAGACCCGCCAAAACATTATTACTCAAGGATTTAAAACAATTAGTAAAGGCCACCAAAATTATTTTACATTTAGCTATTGCACAAGGCGGTAGCAGCCTAAAAGATTTTTTAAACAGTGCAGGCAAACCCGGTTACTTTACGCAACAATTACATGTATATGGCCGTGCTGGACTACCCTGCTCACGCTGCCGATCAATTTTACAACTTACCCGTATTGGGCAGCGCAGTAGTGTGTATTGTCAACAATGCCAGCATTAACTTATTTACCTGAAATAAAGCGAACTAATTCGCTCGTGGATAATTAGTAGCAACACTATGCGCGCAATTAGATATGGTTGCAACACTAGATTGGCTAAAAAAAGACGCATTATTATAATCAAGACCTTTTGAAACATCCGGTGAATTATAGCTATAGTGACTCGGCATGCGTCCGTCTTCTGAGCCGCTTGGACTAGAAAGACTTTTTTTAGGTTCCTGCAGCACCGAGGGATCAGTGATCGATAACTTGAAATTTAATATTGATTGCGAAGCCAATTCACTGGTTGTGACAGATGCATCCCCTTTAGTACTGGCATTAAACCTTTCTATTTGTTTATCCAGTGCTGTTGTTGCTCGGTCTCTATGGTGCTTATTTGCATCTGGCTCTAATAAGTTTCCGGACCAGGAGTTAAAGAAACACCCAATGGCTCCTGAAATAGACCACGCGGAAATACCATCAACGACTACTAATGCAGCATTACCTAAAGCATTTCCAATAAGACAAATCGGTGCATAAATTGCGTAAAAGATAGGCTTTACTCGGCTAAATCGGCTTTTAATATGAGCAGCCGTTTCTTGCGGTTGACTGTGGGATGGAGAAAAAAGTTTGATGAGCTTTTGTATTGAAAATACGGTAAAGAAAGCTTGTGGGATATATGCGATCACCGCCATAATAACCGCGCCTATGGGTCCAATAAATTTAGATAAATCAACAGCGGCGGTATAGCGAAAAAAAGCTAAACCAAATAACCCCACTAATACCAATGAACCCTTAATGACATAACCTAGTATTTGTAGCTTAGTTAAATTTTTGAATGATGCCTTGACACTCTCCCATAGAGTTTGGGAATTTTTTATCGCTTCTATGGTCGCCGTCAGTACGGCTACCGTTAAGGTAATGCCGACGGCGGCTGCTAAAATACCGACAATAATCAAAGGCAATGGTGGCCATATCATCGCTAACATCGGTAATAGTTTAGCGGCTAAGGCTAATACGGTTGTATAGGTTATCGCGACGGTACCGATACCTACCGTGATAGATGCTAATGCTGCTAAAGGGATGAATAAATACTTTTTAAGCGCAGACACCTGTCGACGTTTGCTTTCTGCATCAATGTACTCGGTAATCCCCCCTTTTTTTAAAAAACTAAGTATGAAGTTCGGAAAATTCTGTGAAAAGAAATCAAAATTTGATGAAAATCCAAATAAACAAATCAATGCGCCTAAGCTAATCCCTAATATCGGTAAACTAGGGAATAACAAAAAAATAGCACCTCCGGTGGACAGGCCACACGCTAAAGAGGCAATGAAAGCCAGTAAAATACCAACATATTTGATCAATTTTTTCTTTTTATTTGGCGTCAGAAAGGATGAAATTGCTTTACCTATTTTTTCAATTTCTTGTTGGTTTTGCTCTGAAGTTAATTCATAGTTGATGACTTTAAGGCTTCGATGAGATTCGAATTCATTTAAGCGCTTAATATGCTTGGAGATAAATGTAATTAATTTTTCTTTGTTATCTAATTCTTTAAAGAAACTAGCACTATCTTCCCACGCAAAATCCTCAGCATAATTATGTAAAGCCTCTTGATATTTAATAAAGTTGTTACTTTGCTGACAAAGTATAAAAACGGTGGCTTGCAGAGCGATATTGATGGCATATCGATCGTCTTTATCAAGAGAAGCTTTAAATTTAATGAGTTGGCGTAATCTTTTTTGATTAGTTTCTGGAATCTCTGATTCAAATTTCGCATCATCTTTCCATACGCTTAAAAAAAGTATTAATTGTGATAATTGATTTTTAAGTCGATTAAGCTCTGAAATATTTCGAATAGTAGATTGTTCAAGAATTTTAGAGGTTTCAAGTTTATCCAGCAAAAATTTTTTAAATTCACTATTTGAAGTATATTTATATTTTTCGATATTGTTTGATAATGGCGATTTAAGCCAAGCCTGTTTAATCGGACGACCTACCTGACGTAAATCACTGAGAAGCTGTTTATAGTTTCCAGCCATTAAATCTTCTTGAATTGATAGGATATCATCGTTTTTTAACATAAGATCCCCGTTGCAAAGCTTAATTTAAATTCCATCAATCAAGCAGCATTACTTGACTTTATTTCAGTGAGTCCCTATAGCTTAAGATAAAATTAAACCTTTCTTAGCAAGGACTATTTGAATATGAATTTTGGGTGTTAGTGTAAAGAGATAAGCATTGAATGGCTTATCTCAATAAATTATATAGAGGATGTTGTCGTAGAGAGTCGACAGGTGTCTGTTGTGGGTGAGGTGACGGTGGCTTGGTTTGCGGGTAAAGGTGTGAATAGACTGCTTTTACCAGCTACTTGAGCGTGTGTTTCTAACGGAGGTATCGGCTCTTCTCCATGATTAACCAGGAGCTCATTTGCATTTTTAATAATGGGTTGTGCATCCTGCCCTGTTAATATCAGCCAATTGCTAGTAAGCTCAGGCTTGTTTATTTGTGTTGCATAAATACATACCTGAATCAACGCACCGTCTTTATCATGGAAAGAATAAATGGCCTCGGAAAGGTTTTTAGCTTTAAAAGCATCATATTCAGCTTTGGTTATTTTTACTAATTTACAATAAGGATGTTCATCTTTATTTAGATAAGCTTTAAGGTGGCTGTCGTCAACTTTTTTTCTACCCTCGTCATAGGTTCTATCTTGAACATAGAAGATAATGACCGGGTTTTGTTTTAATTCCCATAATGATAATACCCTCGCGAGTACGGTGGATAATTGTGTTGGATTTTTTAACTTTTTCTCTGGAATTAGGCCTTCAGGAATAGCGTCTCTATGGTCTGGTTTTAATTCATATAAATTACTCTGCTCGTTAAATTGTACCGCTTCAGGATTGATATACAGGGGAGTTAATGGGGATGGTACAAAAAACACCGCTCTGCCATTTGTGTCGAGCGCTAATTTTACTTCAAATTCATGTTGTTCCCCGACAATCTTTACTCTTGATTCAGGTTCGTCTTTTATTAATTGATCTTGATCCCTACTTAGATTAACCGTTGCTAACGCATTCTTAGGCATAATATTCTCCTTTAATTTAATTTTTTTGAAATTAATATGCATACAATGTTTTTATTTTCGTATTAAAAAATAAAAACATCAAATTTAAACATGTTGTATACTAAACTACAATATATAAAAAATTTAATTTTAATTTAATAATTAAGTCATTACTTCTTTTTTATAACGATACACACTGATAGACGGTAAAAAAGCAACGGACTCGATTTGTTTGTCAACGCGCATTTTGCGATTTTTCACACGCAGTTTACCAAAACAAACAATAGGATTCGGCAATTGTTGGTCGTGCAAATAAAATAAAGGCAAAGCGGTTCGAATGTCTTCATAGGCTGAATAATTGTTTTCTTTAAATGAACCAATATTGACTATCCAACCCGGTTTAATCGCTCGGTGTTTAATCAGTTTGGTTTCATGATGTAAACCACTTAATTTTACTTTTTGAATTTCAATATGTAAGCCCTGCCCTGCTTGGTCCAACAACTTTTCTGAAGCGTGTTTGGATAATTGTTTGCTCGTGGTGTGCTTACCTTTAGTCCAAGCGATGCGTCGCGGATGATAATTAATGTAAATAATGTGTCGAAAAACTTGTTTTAGTTTAACCCCTGGATAACCCGCACGTGCCAAAGTGTCACGGACAAATTTAGTGATATCTTGCTGGGTGCTTTGCTGACCTACACGCACAAGTTCTTTAAAAGCAGTTTTAGCCTGATTGATCTTATCAATAAGCGCTAACGTTTGTGGCGTGGCGGCCACGACTCCGGGGCATTTAAAGGTTTCTTGTGGTGATAAACCCTGCGTGGGGCCAAAGTTTGCTAAGGCAAAGATGACTCTATCGCGATTGCTAACAAAAACCTCGACACCATTGTCTACCCATAACGGTAGTTCACTGAGCTCGGATTGAATATGTATGTTACAGGTGTCGAGCGTTTGCAATAATGATATAAAACAGCTAACAAATTGCGGTGCAAAATCTATTAACACATACTCTCCTTAGAAAAACAAAATCATTGTTCAGGAAATAGTTTATCCCATAACCAATTTATAAGTTATTAATAATAACTATAGCCATGCAAGTATATAACTTTTAATTAAAAAATTAATAGGCCTCTCGATTTATTTCGATAATCGAGAAAATTCAATTTTTTAATGAAATTAAGCGTAGACTGCCGCTCCTTATCTGCATCAGGGATAAAAAATACGCGCAATTCAAGCATATATTTTATACCTGATTGCTTTAATTCCATATAGTTGGTTATGGGATAAACTATAAGTGTACCTTTTATCCAACTAACTTTAAAAATTAAATACTAATTAAATCGAGACAATTCTTCGAGTCGGGAGTGACAGAAGTCAATAGCTCGAGCTAAGGTTTGTTTATTAAATGGTTTAATAAACACAACATCAGCGCCTAAATACAAACACTTTTGTTGCATAGGCCCATCGGCATGGGCTGTAGCTACGATCAAAGGTGTTTCTTGGTTAGGCACAAATTCACGTATCGCGCGTATGACTAATTCCCCGGATTGATCAGGCAAGCCTAAATCTAACACAATAAGATTGTAAACATAATGTTCTACGCGATTAATTGCTGTTGCAGCATCGGTCACGACTTCCACGGTATACCCCAACTCAAGAAGACAATGGCTTTGCACCTTTTGGCAAAAAATATCATCCTCAATCAGTAAAGCACAACGTTCTTCTAAGGCGGGTTGTTTTTCTAGATTACTCATAAAATCATCCATTAATTTTTAATTTTATTTTTTAATGCCACCTATTTTCTATTATTAATAAGAATTAATAATAGAAAAATTGATTGTAATTTATTTTATAATATTGTCGTTAGTCATGCGTCGACTCTTTTCAAGTTAATTCGTAGTGAATTTATCTTCTTAGGATATATGCTATGTACATTAAAGAATAGTGTCAAGTCATTCAAACATTTTTTTAATTTTTTTTTACACAAATTTTAAATAAAATTAATATAAAAATTTGTTTTTATTATAAAAAATGATAGATAGTCTTTTTGAGCATAGACTTAATTTTTGCTGCGCGCATCCTCACGTGTGACGAAATAACCCAATCCATTTTAGGCTTAGCTTCAAAAATCAAGCCATAGCGTTGATTTAGCTAGAGGAACTGAATAAGATAGCCACGCAAAGCGCTAAAATAAGTAAATACCGATAATACCTTATACTAAGCTCCGTTCTGGGAATATGATACTTAAAGATGATAAAACTTGTTAATATCACAAAAATTTTTAATCGTTTAGATTCGCCTATCTACGCCCTACGCGACATTAATCTAACTATTCGCACCGGCGAAATATTTGGTATTGTCGGTCAAAGTGGTGCTGGCAAAAGCACACTGATACGCTGTATCAATCTGTTAGAAAGACCTAGTCAAGGACAAGTTTGGATAGCTAAACAAGAATTAACCTCATTGAGCGTCGCCGATTTACGCTTAGTACGACGACAGATAGGCATGATATTTCAACAATTTAATTTGCTTGCAGCAAAAACCGTCGTTGAAAATATTGCTTTACCGTTGAAATTTGCGCATTATTCACAATCAAAAATAAAATCTACGATTGCTCCTTTATTGCACCTCACCGGCTTAAGCGACAAACAACATGCTTATCCAGCTCAACTCAGCGGCGGGCAAAAACAGCGCGTTGCTATTGCCCGCGCATTAGCGAGTCAACCCAAAGTATTACTCTGTGACGAAGCAACATCGGCGCTCGATCCACACACGACTCAAACTATTCTGCAATTATTAAAAGATATTAATCAGCGTTTAGGAATTACCATCGTATTAATTACACATCAAATCGACGTGGTAAAAAGTATTTGCGACCGTGTTGCCTTACTGGATCAAGGAGCGATTGTTGAAGTCGCTGATATCGTCAGTTTTTTTACCCAGCCAAAAACCAACATAGCCAAAAAATTGGTCCGTTTGTCTTTAAAACATGAATTACCTTCCCTCTTACAAAAACGACTTCAAGCGCAAAAAAAAGCAGGTAGCCACGCCGTACTCAGAATAATATTTCAGGGACAGGCAGCAGCTGAACCTTTAATAGCCCATGTTATGCGTGAAATGGGCATCCATCTAAATATTTTACAAGCCAATATTGAATGTCTTAAAGAAACCATCTTAGGTATCATGGTGGTCGAAGTCATGGGTGATCAAGTTCCCTTACCTCAAGGTATACAGTATTTAATTAATAAGGGACTTCATGTAGAGATTATGGGTTATGTCGATGAATCTATTGTTTGAACTACTCGCCGCCACCGGCGAAACGCTGTATATGGTGTTGGCCTCAGGCTTACTGGCACTGCTATTGGGATTACCTTTGGGTGTATTGTTATTTAGTACGCGACAAGCCAATGTATTGCCCATGCCGTTACTTAACAAAAGTTTATCCTTAATTGTTAATATGACGCGTTCAATTCCATTTATTATTTTAATGTTAGCCATCATTCCTTTTACGCGATTGTTAGTCGGGACATCGATAGGTACCAGCGCCGCTATCGTACCATTAACACTGTCCACCGTGCCGTTTTTTGCACGCATGATCGAAAATAATCTCAACCAATTACCACCCGGTTTAATCGAGACTGGACTTGCCATGGGAGCTACGACGTGGCAATTAATTCCAGCTATTTTACTGACGGAAGCACTACCTGGTATGGTAGGCACATTGACCACTGGCTTCATTACTTTAATAGGCTATTCTGCCATGGCAGGAGCTGTCGGGGGTGGTGGCTTAGGTGATTTGGCGATACGCTATGGTTATCAGCGTTTTGATGCGGGTGTGATGATCATGACTATCCTGATCCTTATCGTCTTAGTGCAAGGCATACAGCATCTGGGAGATTATTGGGGAAAACGTTTAAACCATCACTAGATTGCCGCGCGCTACGCGCTCGCAATGACGAATAGAGATAAACGTCATGGCGAGCGAATGAAATGAGCGTGGCCATCCATAAAAATTTTTTGTTCAGTTTTATCTTGGAATTATTTAAGATGATAAAAAAAATCCTTTATTTGCTACTCACTTTACTATGCTTAATTGGCTTGTTTAGTCTGAGCGCTTGCCATCATCGTCAAAACCCACATCAAATTCGTTTAGGTACGATTAGCGGGCCAGAAACCGAACTCATGCAAGTGGCTAAACAAGTGGCTCAACGAGATGATGCTTTAAAAATAAAAATTATTGAATTCTCTGATTATTCATTACCCAATCGAGCCTTGAACGACGGTAGTCTTGATGCCAATTTATTTCAACATCAAGCTTTTTTAAGCGACGAAATAGCTAACCGCGGTTATCCATTGGTCGCCATAGCCAAAGAATTTATTTATCCTATGGCGATCTATTCAGTAAAAATACAGCGTTTAAACCAATTAAAACCACATGCCATCGTGGCCATTCCCAATGATCCGAGCAATGAAGCACGCGCTTTGTTGTTATTGAGTCAAGCCGGTTTAGTCACGCTTGACACACGTAAAGGCACCCGAATAACACCGGCCGACATCCAGCTTAATCCCAAACAATTAGACATCAAAGAGCTGGATGCAGCACAATTACCGCGCGTACTCGCTGATGTCGATTTAGCGGTTATTAATGCTAACTATGCTGCGCTCGCTCATCTTTATCCCCAGAAAAATGGACTATTCAGTGAAAGTAAAAACTCTATGTATGCTAACCTATTAGTGGTCAAAGCCAGTGATAAAAATAATCCTAAATTTATTTATTTAATTAAAGCCATACACTCCCCTGAAGTATTGGCCGCCGCAGATAAATTATTTCATGGGTCAGCCATTCCCGCTTGGAACTCACGAAATTAAACTTAATAAGAAGATAAAAGATGGAAAAGCATATTAAAGCAATTTTAACCGCACTCGGAGAGGATACCGAACGAGAAGGTTTAAAAAACACACCGTTGCGTGTCGCTAAATCCTTACGCTATTTAACCAGTGGTTCACGTGAATCTTTAGATGATATTTTAAATGGCGCAGTATTTCGCTCAGCGATGGAAGAAATGATCTTAGTCAAAGACATAGAATTGTATTCGCTTTGCGAACACCACTTATTGCCTTTTATTGGTGTCTGTCATATCGCCTATATTCCAAACGGAAAAATCATAGGCTTATCAAAAATTTCACGCATTATAAATTTTTATGCTCGACGTTTGCAAATTCAAGAAAACTTAACCCGTCAAATCGCCGATACCTTGATGACGGTATTAAATGCCAAAGGCGTTGCTATTATTATTGAAGCCAAACATCTATGTATGATGATGCGTGGTGTAGAAAAACAAAAAGCTTCGATGAAAACTTCGGTCATGCTCGGCCTATTCCGACAAGATCTACGCACGCGATCGGAATTTTTAAGCTTAGTGGTATAATACTCTTCGCACTTGAACTTTTGCCTATGTTGCCGCTCAACTCACAATCCTCATGTATCTCAATACACTCCGGTTGCTTCGTTTTCGCGACGCCTTGCCAAAAATTCAATTGCTGTGAGTATATTTACTTTTAAAGTACTTTAAATAAAAGAAGCTGGGGGCATGCGGTAAATAGGGTGGATCAATCCAATAGGTATCATTAATCGCTTTTAATATTTTTTGTCGGTACACCGGATAATTAAATTTTGTTCCGATCAAATAATAAAAAGGGGCTTGATCATAGTAAAAAGTATGCAACACCACGCGCTGAAAATAAGGCTTATAATCGTTATAGACCAGTGGTGTACGTGAAAAAATTAAAAAGTTTTTATTTTTAAAGTGTTTGAAATTGGTAATTAAATCATCTTCACGACCGTGATAAGAACCTTTTAAAAATACCGATGCATAGTCATGGGTATCGAAAAAAAATAAACATGCATCCGCATAATTAGGACTGGCATAAATATAATCTTGCGGAAATTTTTCTTTCAATAAAGCATTGATGGCTTTATGATGAAAAAAATACACGATCTTATTATAGTTTAAAGTCAGAACACCACGATGCTGGACCGACTTGAGTGGAATCAGCAATAAACTCACGATCACTATCAGCTGTAAACCAGTCCAATAAACCGTAAATTTCAATAATTTTCTTAAGACACCCGTACTTAAATACATGCCAGCCCAAACATAAATCAAAGCAATAAATGCAAGTGGCCAATGTAATCCTATGGGTTTAAAGCTACTCAATACGAAAAAAAATAACAATGGTATAAAAAAGAAATAAAATATGGCTTGTTGTTTTAATGGCTGTTTAGGAAACTTAGCCAGCGCTAATACTAATGGCGGTGTGATGAGATACAATAAAATAAACAGATATCCAAACAGTGTCTTAATACTAAAGCCCATATCATGGTTTCGATTATAAATATTAAATAAAATATTTGACCAATCATGTTGATAATTCCAATAAATATTCTCTAAGACAAAAGGCAGAGTAAATAAAGCCAATAAACCTAAACCAATTAGGCGCGCGCGGTTGGGTGCAATAAAAAGAAAATACACGGCATACGCTAGGCCTAATAAACAAGCAAAATATTTTGAGAAAAAAGCCAAACCCAAAAATAACCCACCGAAAGCAAACCAATACCACTCATCGTTATTTCTTAAAGCCTGTAAGACGCAAATCACGGATAAAAAAGAAAATATAAATAAAGGTGTATCCGTGGTAATAATAATATTAAATAAACTAATGGGTGCAATCATTAATAGAATGCTTGCCATCGCCGCGCGCTCTGGATCCTCTTTTTTTAGGTAAAGATACGTCACGATACCTATTATGAGGCTCGTGAAGATAGCCGGTAAGCGTAGTATCAATGCATGGTGGCCGAACTGTAATAGCGGGTATAAAACAAATCCTATCATCGGTGGATGATCGTAGCCACCGCCACTGAGATAGGCACCCCATATAGCATAATAGGCTTCATCAGCAGTGATGGGAATACAGCTAGCCAATAGAAATTTAACAGCGAGTACGCCAATATGAGCAATAGCAACGCTCATGGCGGGAGAAAAAGAATGTTTCACGAGTTATTTTTAGTTGATTTTTTTATTAAAAGATACCTCGATAGTAACCTTAGCTCAAAATAAAAACAAGGTGCTTCAATGGAAGCTTAAAATACTCGCATGCTAAGGATGAGCAAACGCTATTTTATGCACTTGTTTAGCTTCTTCATCATTAAACGACTGATCCTCATACGCTAATTTCGAGTCTTTCTTACGCCAAAAACTACTCGAAAAATGACAGGTTTTTTTAGCAAGCGTGTACGTTTCTTCGCCGACTTTAAAAAATAATCCTTGCAGTAATTGCATACAAACAACGGGGATTATTTCCGGATATTCGCTGGCAAATAAACTGGGATTCCATAATAATGTCCATGTTAAAGACTGCACTAAAAAGCTTAGCAGTTTATTATGGATAATTTTTGCGATTCCCTGCGTTATCGGCTGGCCGATAACCACGCCGAGTAAATTTAGGCTAAAATAAGTAAAAAGTCGGAGGAAATTTCCTGCTATTTCTTCGTCTTGATCAAATAACACATAATTGCATCCGGAACTAATTAAAGCCAATAAAAAGGGTTTAAAGCCGTAAGTCATATAGGTTGGAAACAAGGGATATTTTTCTTGGTATATCTCACTTATATGGTCCAAATTAGCTGATAGACATCCTGCTAAACATGCTGATATAGGCAACGGTATCATGATCTCTATTGATTCTAAATTATTGCTTTTAGGCTTTTTAGAATAAATCACTAGGTCGGTTTGAGTTAAGTTAGACTTATCATTAAGCGAAACTAGCTCTCGATTTACCGCTGTGTCCCTAAAATTAATAAATTTTTGATGATGATTGATCGTAGTAATTTGGCCTGCTTTTTTAGCTGTTTGCTCGACATGAAGAGCAGAACGGCGAAACCTAAAATCGTCATAATTACTTATGTATTCCAATTCCCTTTCACGACACGCACCCTCATGTCTCATGACATAACCATGGCGGGTTCCCACTTGCGCAGCGGCATATAAGTTCTTTTTATATTCCTTTAAGCTATAATCCCAATCTTCACTGGTTTCATTTAATTTCTCGCGCAGAACTATTGCTTTATCAGTAAATTCTAGTGTATGCGTCAGCGCTTTTTTGGGTTCTTTATAAAAATCCCATAAATCTAGGAAGTAAAGTTTTTTCCATTCTAAACTAGGGGTAAGTGCATTAGTAAGAATAAGACTATTGTCAGCACGAAAAAGTGAATAATGATCAATCAAAACCGGTATAATAATAGTGCTATTTTCTTCTAACCCTTCCAGGCTAAGAACATCAACATTATTACTACTCGCAGGAAATTGATAAGGAATTGGCTTTAACTGCATTTTCAAACCGCGACCGGTTATTTTTGTTGGTGTTGTATTGAGAATAATTTCCAAATTTTGATACCAGCGATCGTCTAATAAAGCATTTTTTAAATGAATAGAAATAACCGGTATATTTTTTTTAGCCGTTTGGCTAGAAATCTGTAAGAAACGCTTAATAATGAGGTCATTATTATCTGTCACTAACCTGACAGATAAGCTTGAATTAAAATTTTCCTTTATTTGCTGCGCTAATATTCGGAAATCTATCTGTCTCATAGCCGTTTTTTTCGATCCATGCAACGTAACAGCAGGTAAAGGTAGCTGAGTGAGATTAAATTTGTCATATCCAGAAATAACCATTTTTTCACCTCCTACAACATGACAATCGTGAGTGAGATGATTAAACATCCGTTGGTCTTTGCTAGAACCCAACATAATCACTTCATGTGTAGCAGGTTTAGTCACCGTTAAACTGATTTTTAGGCGATTTACCAGCTTAAAATAGCTATCGATAATCTCTGTTATAGGCAGATTACTGGTAGCATTGCCCAGCCAGTTTTGCTCATCATCTAGCATAAGTTCAGCATTTAGCATAAGTTCAGGATTGCTAAATTTAAAAACCGTCTGGTTGGGCACTACACTAAAATCTCTTTCAACATTAACAATGGGTTTTTTGAAATTCACTGAACTCACTAATTGAGTCAGGATATAGCGAATATGCGTTTGATTCGATACTGTCGAGTTTACACAACTAAACTGACAAGGATTAAAAATTTCAGGGTATTTTATCAGCATGCTTGAATATTCAGAAGCATTAAGCGTACCTCTTAACCAATTTCTCGAAGGCTCTGTAAGATTACTACCTGATTTCAATTGATAAATAAAAAGAGTTTCCGGACTTGGTAACCATTTATAAATAGAAATAGCTTGTGTGATTTCTAACACCTCCCGTATTTCACTTGACAAAAAATCAAAACTGATATCGTACGATGCATTATTTTTCGTTATAAAAATAGTGTTTATATCAAAAAGCGTGGTATTAAAAATAAGCATTGTGTTGTTGTTTTTGGATAATGGCTGTAAATCTATAGATCGTCTGTTAAATAATAACTCACGTTGTAAGATGGTTTTTTCCTTAAAATTTAAAAAAGCATCTTTCACTGTTGTGGAATTTTTCAATTGTTCTGATCGATTCATTATATATTGCTTATACTTAGGCAGTAATGCAGCAATTTTTCCAAATTTAATTAAATCTTTTACCGTATTAACGGCATTTACATTTCCAGTAAGCTTAACTACTTCAGCCAATTGCAACCATTGTTGCTGTTCACCCTCATCTAAGTATTTAATTTCACTAAGTAATGAGTCACTTCTTATAACGATCTTATTTACATCACAGGTATGATCTCCACTAAAAGAAAGTCTATCCACAACACTCCAAGAAATTTTACAATCGTTGGGTGGATCCCACTGCGTGGTTAAGCATCGTGATAGAAAAGCAGTTGGACTTTCTTGAGAGGTAAATGCAAAAATGGGAATACAAACCGGATATTTTCTGAGATTTTCTTCCTGTACCAAGGACCAGGCATAAGTAGGACCATACCAAGGCCACCTGTCGTTTAAATTTACTTGATCAGTGGGTGTAGCTTCTAGATTAACTCCAGTCACACTAGTGTGTAATAAACTCATTCCGTTGAGCTTAGCACCTCTTAAGTTGGCATATTCTAAATTTGCAGAATGAAGAATTGCATTAGTTAAGTTGGCTCTTGATAAATCAGCTTTTTGCAAATTACTGTCATATAAATTAGCTGCAAATAAATCAGCATCCATTAACTGCGCCTCTTGTAAGTTAGCTCTAATTAATATGGACTCTTGTAAGTTGGCATGTTCAAGATTGGCGCCAGTTAAATCGCTTTCTTCGAAATTTACTTTTTTTAAATAGCTTCCCGCCCATAGTGTTTCGATAAGTTTGGCATCCTCCACCGTTGCCTGAAATAAATTACTACGCGTCAGATCGGATCCTTCTAAATTAATAAAACGCAGTTCAGCATGAGCAAGATCCGCTTCGATAAAATCGGATTCAATGAAGCTTGCATAATTTAATCTAGCCTGTTTTAGATTCGCTTTGCTAAAATTAACTCGAAATCCGGTTGCATAGTTAAACATGGCATGAAATAGATCTACTGCTATAAATTCTGCTCCTGATACCTTTGTATGACTGAGATCAGCATAAGGTAAAATACTGGTAGTAAATGAACTGTTTACTAAATTAGTATACGTTAAATTAGCACCGGTAAAATTGCATCCAGAAAAGATTAAAGAATTTAACTGTGCATCGTGTAAATTCGTATGAGAAAAATCAAGTCCAGTGAATATCACGGTTTTTTTATTCGTTTGTAGGGCTATCTGCTCGGCTATCTCAATAAAATTAACGCCGCTCAAATCCAAACTGGTAAAATTTTTTAGACCCGTTTGCCATGATTCTTTAAATAACTCGGTGGGTGTTTTGATAAGCATTTTCGGCGATGCACTCGCCTGTGTGGTATTATTTTCTTCAATGATGCTTGAATTTATTTTTTTTTGTAAGGGATAGAATTTAGGCATAATAAAGTCCTTATTATAATTTGTTGTCTCATAAGAGGTTATCCACTTAGCTTATCTAAGCATTCAATCCAGAGTTTACCTCTTACAAAAGATTATCATAAAATGACTCGATCATGCACAAAGATTTTTGTAACTTTGTTTTTCAGATTTAATTAAGCTTACCTGCATTTCATATCTACGTTAGAATCATCCTGATTTTTTTTATTTCTTTGGGAATAATTTTTAATGAAATATCTCATGGTTATTTTGTTTGCTGGATGTGTTTTTTTTATCCATCGACGCGGAAAAGAGCGTTATCCATTTTGGCGCCAATTGTCCGATCATTCGACTTTTTTTGCACCGCTGAATGCGTTCATGTATCTTTTTTCATCCGTGCCGAATACACCCTATCTTAAACTGGAAAATTTTCCTGAACTAGAAGTTTTGAGTAAAAATTGGCAACTGATTCGTAAAGAAGGTATGAAACTTTTAGCGGCGCAGCAAATCAAAGCTTCCGTGGATTACAATGACGCGGGATTTAATTCATTTTTCAGGACCGGCTGGAAGCGTTTTTATCTGAAGTGGTATAACAGTCATCATCCCTCGGCCAGCATTCACTGCCCAAAAACCACGGCGCTATTAAAAACACTACCCTCGGTTAAAGCCGCCATGTTTGCGGAATTACCCGATAAAAGCCGCTTGCCACGTCATCGCGACCCCTATGCCGGTTCCCTACGCTACCATTTAGGTTTGATGACGCCTAATGATGATCGCTGTCATATCAATGTCGACGGCACGCACTATAGTTGGCGTGATGGTGAAGGCGTCATCTTTGATGAAACCTATATTCATTATGCTGAAAACACCAGCGGCCAAAACCGTTTAATCCTATTTTGCGATATTGAACGACCCTTAAAACATCGTTGGGCACAACAATTTAATTATTTAGTGGGTCGTTATTTAATGAGCGCTGCCGCTGCACCGAATGATGAAACCGATGATACCGGCGGTGTGAATCGCATCTTTAAATATGTTTATTTTATTCGCCGCATCGGTAAGCGCATAAAAAAATGGAATAAACCCATTTACTATGTGATTAAATGGGCTTTATTCGGTGGTATTGCTTCTGCTATCTTTTTTTCATTCTAATTGTCATTGAGAGTACAAATACAAAAGAATATTGATTGTCATTGCGAGCACCGTAGGTGCGCGACAATCTAGTCATTCGTCGCCATGACAGTGAGATCGGTTGTCATTGCGAGCGCGTAGCGCGCGGCAATCTGCATTCGCTCGCCATGGCGGATTCAAACTTTAAAAATTGTTGTTCCAATTTCCACTGGCTATCGGCTTTTTCACTTGTCGCCAAGAAACCTTGACAAGCTGCAGGCAACTGACCACTGCTTAAACTTTTTTTACAGATCGAAACGGGATGTTGATAATCGGCATCCTGCCATAAACTTATTCCTGGTAAAAAACTATATTGAATACTATTACGTACTAATTGTTTTAAGGTCAAATAAGTAAAATGATAGTTTAACACCGCTAACTGGAATTGTTCGGTCAAATTAGTTCTTAGCACACCTTCATCATCCGTGGATAAAGCCACAGGTACATGGTACTGCCTATACAGTAATATGGGATGTTGTTGGCCCTTAACGTTTAATACGTCGGCATTACTTGTGAGATTGATTTCAACCAATATTCTTTTTTTCGCCATTTCATGCAATAATTGTAGGGCATGATCTTCATGACGAATATCCACACCATGACCAATACGATTAGCCTGCGCAATTTCTACCGCTTGCCGAATGTGAAATCGTAAACCACTTAACGGAACTAAACCAGGAACTAATTCACCCGCATGCAAACTAATTTTTACGTGAGGATATAAGCGATGCAAAAATCCCACCATCTGCATCTGCAAAGTATAATCGCGCATGGATATTTTTCCATCTTCGGCTTGCACTAAATTAATCCCCACAACACGTGGATCGCGGTTTGCTAATTCAAAACCAGTTAACAACTGCGCGAACAATTGCGTCGGTGGTTGTTCGCGTAACACTTGATATAAATAACGTAATTTAAAATCCGGGCATAGCGGCTTCCCGGGCCCAACCAAAAATGCTTGTACATACTTTTGATAACTATCCAATTGCTTGGAAATATCCAGTACGATAGGAATAACGCCATTTTTTAAAAGTACTGCGCGCAAGCGGCTTAAATTACCATCCCAAACCAGCTTACTGCCTAATAATCCGGATTTATCATCATCTGGCATGATCATCAGCTCCAGATACAACAGATTTTCTCGGCATGCCCTTTCCACGGCTTCATTGACCATTTCAGCGCGATGTTTCATCAAAATAGGTAAATATTTTTCAAAGGTCGCAAAAAAATGATCGTGTCCCGATTCTTTTCCCGGTCGAAAATTTCGCATAGACCAGGCGTCAATCGTTTGATTATATAACAATGGAAATCTTTGTATTTGCGCGACACGATAAGCTTGGGAACAGCTTAAATCTTTTTTTACCGTTAAACTTCTAGAATTGATACATAAATCATCGTGTTTCGCATAGCGCAACATATTTTCCGCCATGCTCACACCGCCAAGGTGATTATGTAGATCACCGCCCTTTGGCATTGCATGCAAAAAAACGCTTAATTTTTTCGGCTGGGTCTGTATTGAATGATAATACCTCGCGGTTGCTCGCTCAGTTTCGGTATCTGAGAAACATAGATGACTTATTAATAGCAACATAACAAAAATAGATATGCGCATCATAAAACGTCTCTCTTTAAAAAATTAACGTCTATCCACTGACTTGTTTTGTTGTGCTTGTTTAAATAAAGTAAAAAAATTAGTGGTGGTTTGTTCGGCAATGTTATCTAACGAACAATCACGCAATTGCGCTAAACATTCAGCCACATAACGCACATACGCAGGCTGATTCGGCTTACCACGAAACGGATGTGGCGCTAAATAAGGTGCATCGGTTTCAATTAACAAACGCTCTAAAGGCAATTTTTGCGCGATAGATCTTAAATTAGCCGCATTTTTAAAGGTTAAAATTCCGGAAAAAGAAATATAAAAATTCTCTTTAATGGCCGCCTCGGCCATGCTTAAATCTTCGGTGAAACAATGTAACACACCACCTACTTGTTGCGCGCCCTCTTCTTTTAAGAGTCGCAAAGTATCTTCGCGTGCCTGTCGCGTGTGCACAATAAGCGGCTTATTCACTGCAATAGCGGCGCGAATATGCTGACGAAAACGTTGTTGTTGACATTCTTGCTGGGTATTTTCGCGATAATAATCCAAACCTGTCTCACCTAAGGCAACTACTTTTGGGTGCTGTGCGAGTTTAATCAATTCATCCAATGTGGCTTCTTTAGCCACTTGTTCGGTGGGATGGACACCGACGGACGCAGAAACATCCGTAAACTGCTCAGCAATCGCTAACACTGCCGGAAAATTGGCTAAATCAATACATACACAAAGAAAATGCAACACATCTTGCTCTCTCGCAAAATCCAGACAAGCACTTAAATCTTTTTTAAAATAATCCAGATCCAATCGATCCAAATGGCAATGTGAGTCAACTAACATGATGTACCTTGTAAAGCCCAACGAGAAAACAGATCTTCTAACATTAAAGACAGATTCAGCGTAATTTTAGCCGTGTGTGCTTGTAATGTCATTAAGTCATCAAAATACTGCAACAAAAAATTGGTCGACAAACACGTCGCTAGCTGCGCTACCGCATCTTCCATCGCGGTATAGCCACTCAATAACTGGCATTTTAGCAATTCGCTGACGACATTCAATAAGGTAGACAATAATTGCGGCGCATCCGTTTTTATATAACGCGCGGCGCAGAGGATCGGATCTAGTTCTTGATTTAATAATTGCGTTAACGATCCCAATAAATCGCTATAAAATGGATAATAATTTTGTTGCGCATACGTCAATGCAAGTAACGGTGCACCGGCGGATAAATGGTAAAGTTTATCAATAGGTGTTGACACTGGAAGTTGCTGCGCTAACCATGCTGTTGCTTGTGATTTTTTCGGCGTCGCAAAACGCATCACTTGGCAACGACTGCGAATCGTCGGTAATAAGCGTTCAATTTTTTCGGTCAGTAAAATAAATAAGGTGCGTTCACTGGGTTCTTCTAAACTTTTTAATAAGGCATGACTCGCTGCCAGTAATAAACTATCCGCTGGATTAATCACAATAATTTTGTATGCCGCTTGACTGGTATGATTTAATTTTTCTATTACCGCACGTATTTGATCAATTTTGATACCCTGACTGGATTTTTCTGCAACCAGTAGACACAGATCCGGATGTGTACCCGCTGCGACTAGCACACAATCGCGACAATGCTGACACGCAAATTGTTTCACTGGTTGCTTACATAATAAGGTTTTGGCAAAATTTGTCGCAAATAAAGCTTTACCTAAACCCGCTTGCCCTACCAGCAGTAAGGCATGCGCTAAACGACCCTCTTGATGACAGTGATAAAGTTGTTGCCATTGCTGGGTGTGCCATGGCAAAGGCGCCGAATAGTTATTCATCCGATTTTACCCATAACGCTAGTAGTTGATCCAACACCTGCTTAATTTGTTTTTGTACATCTTTTAATGAACGACTGGCATCAATCACATGATAACAATCCGGCATTTGTTTGGCGCGTTCGAGATAGCTTGCTCTGGCACGGGTAAAGAAATCTTGTTTCTCGGCTTCGATACGATCGGACGTTTTTCGATGATGTGTGCGCCGTAAGGCAATATCCACCGGCGCATCGAGTAATAAAACCGCATCGACTTTTAAATCTTGTTGCACCCACAACTGTAAACTACGAATAAAAGCGAGATCAATGCCTCTACCGCCACCTTGATACGCATAACTGGTTTCGGTAAATCTATCACAGAGCACCCAATCACCGCGCTGCAAGGCCGGTTTAATCACATAGTGAATATGTTGGGCACGCGCTGCAAAAAATAATAATAGCTCGGTTTCAGGAATGATCGTTTCTGGAGCAAAATCGGATTGTAACACTAAAGCCCGTATCGCTTCTGCGACTTGCGTACCGCCCGGCTCACGCGTGACGGTAAGCGAAATACCCGCCTGCTGTAAATAGTCGGCGACAAACTTAAGTTGCGTGGATTTTCCTGCCCCTTCTATGCCTTCCAAGGTGATAAAACGCGCTGGTGTGATTTGCATAACCCATCCAAATAAATGTTTCAGTCATTATACGCATAATAATAGGGGTTCACGAATAGCCATGGTCATTGCGAGTGATAGCGCGCAGCAAGCTAGAAATCCCAGTAAATCCCAGCGCTTTTTGGTTGAAAATAAAGATGCTTCTCTATTAATCTTGGTTATGATGGACTTAATCGTTTCTGAAACGTTTGCTAGGAGGTTCTGTCGCTTCTATTTCTTGTTTTTCCTTGGATTGCGAAGCAATAGCATTAAAAAAACCAGACATAGCATTTAAATTAATAGGATTTCCTATTCGAATCTGGCATGAAATTGTTCGCTGCAAACCCAATATAAAGCGTTTATGGTGCTCAAAAGCAATACGATCAAGTGGTTTCTTACACTCGTTGTCCCGCTGCTCAAAGATATTTAGGCTGGCTGCTTTGATAAGTAGTTGCATTATCTGAATAGCCACGTCAACATCTTTATCTTCAAGAATACCTTCAATGAGCAAATGCGCTGATGTCGCATTGTCTTTGTCTTTGGCATAAACGTCAGCACCCTTTTCTAAAAGTAGCGCTACTATTTTAATATTTTTATTAAGCACCGCACAGTGTAATGCGGTATATCGTTCCTCATTATTTTGCGTATTGATCATAGCACCATGATCGACAAAAAATTTCACACTATCAAAATTACCTTCGTTGACAACATCATGTAGCGCTGTATATCCAGTATCCATTTCTGCATTAATATCAGCTCCTTGGTCTAAAAGATACATCATAGCAGCCTGATAACCCTTAATCGCTGCAAAATGTAGCGCTGTTTTTCCAGCATGATCAGCGGTTTTAATGTGCGCGCCTTTTTTTGTTAATAATTTCAAATTCGCTAAGTCGCCATTAATAGCCGCTAGATGCAAAGGGCTTCTTCCTTGATCATCCATAATATTAACTAAAGCACCTGCTTTTATTAGCCATTCTACGATAGGCAATTGTTGATTATCCACAGCATAATGCAAGGGAGTAACTAGATATTTATTAACCACATTAATGTGAGCGCCTTTTTTTATTAATAATTTTATTATGCCTAGATGGCCATTAATACACGCATAATGTAATGCGGTATTCCTATCAACCCCCAATCTATTTACATCAATATCATATTCTAAAAATTGCTCTACCAAATCAAAGTGCTCATTATCAACCGCATAATGTAATAAACCATTTCCTTGTTCATCCAATTCGTTCAAATCCACTGCATTCATCACCATTATTAATAAGAAATCGGGTATGACATGACTCACATGATTCGATTGAACTAAATTAAATAAATATTGTTTGAATGCATTAAGGCTAGACATAAACAATCCTGGTAATTCTTGTTAAGTAGTGAACTAATATACATTTTTAAACTCACATTAAATAGCTTTAACTTTTTCTCTGTTATAAAATACGGCCTGATGATAAATTTTCTAAAAAAAGGATTTATGCCGAGACAATTTTTAAAAACCGTTGCAGAAAAAGAAAATAATCTTTTATGCCAGATGTTAGCTGATATAAAAAAAGAACAAGAAGGACCACACCTACTGAATAAAAATTTTTTAATACAACTATTAATACTAAAAATATACCAGCCCAGTAAATTTAAAGAAATAAAAGGTGGACACTCCAATGATACCTACCATTACACAGACGAAAATCTCGTTTTACGTTTTCCAAAGGTTTATAATCCGTTACATCCTGAGCTATCGATAGAAGTACAAAATCTTATCCTGGCTAATTTATTGAATTTAACGCCATTAAAAGTCGTTGCTTATTATTCAAAATACAGTTTACTCGTCACAGAGTTTATCCCAAGCTATCGATCTTTTTCAGCCGCTGACTTTAAAAATCCATCCAAATTAATCTCCTTAGCACATTTAGTTAAAAAATTACACTATTCCTCACTTAACTTTAAAAAGAACTCTGAAATGGCAATTTCTTTTATCGACGAGTCATCAAAATCATTTCAAATGATAAAACCTATCTTAGATAAAAAAGATTATCAAATATTGAAAAAACTAATAGGTATTAAAAATTTTCTTGCAAAAGCATACTATTTAAAATTTCCTGCACACGGTGATTTACATCATTTTAACGTAATTGAAATAAATGATAATCTGCAATTAATCGATTGGGAACTTTCTAGCCTGGAAGACCCTGCCTATGATATTTCTAGATTGTTCTGCGTAACAGGATTTGATAACGAGCAAAAAGAGATTTTTTTGCAAGCCTATAAAAATGCTGGTAACGTCAGTTTATCAGAATGTGACATTAAAAATTTGATTAAACGCATCCTGCTTCATGAATCCTTGAATTATTTTTCTATCGTTATTTGGGCAAAATATGCCATGCCGTTTTTTTATGCAGATAAACAAAAACTACTGCAAGAAACGATAGCGGACTTTTCTGCAAAAGATCGACTAATTCGCTATTAGTAGGATAGATTGCCACGCACCTTCGGTGCTCGCAATGACGAGTAATATTTTAGGTGCTCGCAATGACAATATTGCATACGCTCAGAATGAACATAGACTAAAAACTAAAGTTCATGCAATTTACAAAAAAATGCCCGCATCGATTTACTGACATACCATAGGCTTTGACAGGATCTTCCTTTCTTCACATAAGGATAGCGTTGATCAAGTTGATAACGTTGCACCGCTAAATTATGTTCGGCTAAGTGTGCAGAAAACTGATGTGTGCCATCACCTTTTGCGACAAAATATAAATTTTGACTATGATCCGGATGCAAAGCAGCATCGATGGAAGCCAAACTTGGATTGGCAATGGGTGTAGGCGGCAAACCTCTGCGTATATAGGTATTATAAGGTGTGTCTTTACGTAGATCTTCAATACTTAGTTTACCCGTATAATGCACACCTAAACCATAAATAATACTCGCATCAATTTGTAAAGGGATACCCGCCTGCAAACGCCGCACGATGACACCCGCAATCATCGGACGCTCTTTAGCAATCGCGGTTTCTTTTTCAACTAAGGACGCGACTATCAGTGCTTGATAAGGGGTTTTATACGGTAAGTCAGGTGCACGATCTTTCCAAGCAGCGTGTAGTTTCTTTTCTAATAATTGATACGACCATTTTAGTAAATCACTATCCTTGGCTCCCGCACTAAAATAATACGTAGCAGGATAAAATAAACCTTCCGGATTCTGTGCCGGTAAACCCAAATTAGCTAAAATTTGTTCCGGTGAAACATGATTCAATTGATGTTTAACCACGGTTAAATTATTTAATGCGGTCATTAATTGTTGAAATGTCCATCCTTCAACAATGGTAAAACGATGAAAAATGGCTTTCCCGGCTAACATTTGATCCAGCAACTGACCGGGTCTAGTCCCCGGATCAAACAGATATTCACCGGTTTTTAATTTATTTGTCGCTCCTTTAACATAGGCTAATAGTAAGAAAAAACGCGGATGTGGCATGTAGCCTAGCTGCTGCAAATCTGCGATTAAATGGTGTACCGAAGAACCGGGTTCAAATACGATATGTATCGTTTGCGTTTTACTTAAGGGTGAGTCTAAAAACCGATGATAATGTACAACAAAATATGTGAATAAAAAAGCGACTATCAGAATGACTAGGGCAATCAGAGTCAATCTCTTAGTCATGAGACTTCTTTGGAAACTCCTATGTTTCCAAAGAAGTCTCATAATCTGGCGAACAGTAAGGATGCATTGGTCCCACCAAATCCAAAAGAATTAGATAACGCATAATCCATTTTTAATTCTTGCGGTACATTCGGAACAAAATTCAGATCGACAAAATCATCATCAGGAATATTGAGCTCAGGCGGATTGCCTGGGTTATCTAAATTAATGGTTGGCGGCGCTTTTTGTTCCTTGAGCGCCAAAATGGTAAAAATAGCTTCCACCGCGCCTGCAGCACCTAACAAATGGCCGGTCATCGATTTAGTCGAACTGATGGCCATCTTCTTAGCATGTTCACCAAATACTCGGCGGATGGCTCTTAACTCTAAATAATCACCTTGTAACGTTGATGTGGCATGCGCATTGATATACGCCACTTTTTCTTTATCGATATTCGCATCATGCAAAGTATTTAACATCGCTGTCATCGCACCCTGCCCGTCCGGCGCTGGACTGGTCATATGATAAGCATCGGCGCTCATACCAAAACCCACTAGTTCAGCATAGATCGGTGCATTGCGTTGTTTGGCGCGTTCATATTCTTCTAAAACTAAGATACCGGCGCCATCGCCTAACACAAAACCATCGCGGGCTTTGTCCCAGGGACGACTGGCCGCTTGCGGATCTTTATTACGATTAGATAAAGCACGACAAGCGGAAAATCCACCCAGGCCTAAAGGTGTCGTCGCCATTTCTGAACCACCGACTACCATAACATCCGCATCTCCATAAAGTATGGTCCGTGCGCCCAAACCAATATTATGTGTACCCGTGGTACAAGCGGTTACCACCGCAATATTAGGACCGCGTAATCCATAACGTATAGAAATTTGACCGGCTAACATATTGGTAATCGCGCCCGGTATAAAAAAAGGAGATATTTTCCTGGGACCACCTTGTTCTAATTTACTGTGATTTTCTTCAATAAAAGGTAAACCGCCAATTCCAGAACCTACCGCAACACCAATCCTGTCAGCATTTTTTTCAGTTACTTCTAGCTTTGAATCTGTCATCGCTTCCATCGCTGCCGCTAGACCATATTGAATAAATAAATCCATTTTGCGACCATCTTTAGGCGAGATGCCATATTTTTCTGCTTGAAAATCACGCACACTGGCAGAAATTTGACAGGGAAAAGCGGAAACATCAAATTCGGTGATAGTGGCCACTCCACTTTTGCTCGCCAATATCGCATCCCAAGTTGTTTTGGTATTAAGGCCTAACGGCGTCATCATACCGACACCGGTCACCACTATACGTCGCTTTTTCTTCACGTTACTTGCCCCCTACAAAGGTACTGGCTTATATTTTGGCTGGAATTATTCTTCAGTCTCTTCTGAGTCTTCAGTCTCGACCTGATGTTGTTTGATATAATCGACTGCTTGCTGAATAGTACGAATTTTTTCAGCTTCTTCATCTGGGATTTCGGTATCGAATTCTTCTTCTAAGGCCATGACTAATTCTACGGTGTCTAAAGAATCGGCACCCAAATCATCGACAAAAGAAGCTTCCATAGTGGCTTCTTCTTCTTTTATTTCAAGTTGATTAACCACTACTTTCTTTACACGTTCTTCAATTGTACTCACTGAGAATCTCTCCTATTTAGAAATAAAACCTGCCGCTTAGTTTATTCAATTCCTGAATGAACGCAAGTCACTTTAATTAAATTAAGTAATTTTAGTTTAACACGCTATAAACTAAACCTATGTTACCAGCCCATCTCTGCTCAATTCATATACATTCCGCCGTTGACATGTAAAGTGCTCCCTGTCACATAGTCAGCCCAATCAGATGCTAAAAATACACAGGCATGAGCGATATTCATGGCTGACCCTAATCGATGCATTGGAATTTTTTCCAGTAAAGACATGCGTTGTTTTTCATTTAAATGACGGGTCATATCCGTTTCTATAAATCCTGGCGCCACTACATTCGCAGTAATATGACGTGTCGCAATTTCTTGCGCCAAGGCTTTAGTAAAACCAATTAATCCTGCTTTTGCGGCTGCATAATTGGCTTGGCCTGGATTTCCTGTACACCCTACTATAGAAGCAATATTAATAATACGTCCAGATTGTGCTTTCAGCATCGGCTTTAAACACAGTTGCGTTAATTTAAAAACGGCGTTTAAGTTAGTTTCTAATACGGCATTCCATTCATCGGCTTTCATGCGCAATAAAAGATTATCGCGCGTAATGCCTGCATTATTCACCAATATATTAGGAAACCCAAACGTTGCTAATTCAGTCATTAAATTCTTTATCGATGCATCATCATTTAAATTTAATACCAAACCTTGGCCCTTTAAGCCTTGCTCTTGTAATGAATGGGAAATTTTTTCTGCACCGGCAACACTCGTTGCTGTTCCAGCAACCCATGCACCTTGTTGTGCGAGCGCGACAGCAATTGCTGCACCAATACCACGACTAGCACCTGTGACTAAAGCCACTTTATTTTCGAGTAATAACATAATTTATCCTTAACCGATTAAGGCTTCTTGTAATATCTCTGGATCCTGTATCGAAAGTGTCGGTATCGATGTGATACGTTTATTCAGACCTGCTAATACTTTACCGGGTCCGCATTCAATAAATTCTTCGATACCACGTTTCTCAAGCGATTGTATTATTTCTACCCAACGCACGGGTTTATACAATTGTTCGGCTAAGGCTTTTTTTATCATGAAGGGATCATGTTCAATGCCGACATCGACATTATTAACCACAGGAATATTGGGTACTGAAAAATGAATGGTTTGTAATGTTTCTGTTAAATGTACTGCAGCGGGTTGCATTAACGCACAATGCGATGGAACACTGACTGGAATAAGTTTCGCTAATTTAGCGCCGGCTTGTTTAGCCCGTTCGAGCAAGCGTTCCACCGCAGCAGCATCCCCGGCCACAACCGTTTGACCGATAGAATTGTAATTAGCGGGCGCTAAGACTTGGCCATCGGCTAGTGACTCACATAAAGCCTGTAATTTATCATTGTCTAAACCCACTATAGCCGCCATTGCACCAACACCGGGTGGGACTGCTGCTTGCATTAAACGTCCTCGTTCGGCGACTAAGCGCACCGCCGTCGTAAAATCCAGAGATCCAGCACATACCAGTGCAGAATATTCACCTAAACTATGGCCTGCCATAAATGTCGGCTTAACACCCTGTTGTTGCTGCCAAACACGCCATAAAGCCACACTCGCTGTCAACAAAGCCGGTTGTGTGTTTTCTGTTTGATTGAGTGCCACAACAGGACCTTCTTGACACAATTCCCATAAATCAAACTTTAAGACATGTGAAGCCTCTATAAATGTTTCTTGAATTAAAGGATACTCTTTAGCAAACTCCGCTAACATGCCTAATGTTTGCGAACCTTGCCCCGGGAAAATAAATGCAATTTTTTTAGTCATAATTACTCACAAATGGGAAGTTTCACATAGAATTCAGAAAAAAACTTTAACTCTTTCCGGTTTAGTCTTACTCGTCATTGCGAGCGCGTAGCGCGCGGCAATCTACACATTTTTAATAGCGTACTAAAGCGGAACCCCACGTCAACCCCGCGCCAAAGCTTTCCATTAATAATAATTGTCCGCGTTGCACGCGACCATCACGCACTGCAACATCTAACGCTAATGGAATGGAAGCAGCCGATGTATTACCATGATGATCCAATGTCACCACCACATGTTGCATGGTCATTTTAAGTTTATTCGCCATGGCTTGAATAATGCGTAAATTGGCTTGATGCGGGATTAACCAATCAATATCTTTTTTATTTATTTTATTCGCGGCTAAGGTTTCTTCCAATACCGCACTTAATTTATTTACTGCAATCTTAAATACATCACTGCCTTGCATTTTTAAATGCGGAACATCCCCTTTTTTTAAGCCTGTGCCTAATGACAATAAGTCTTTATAGGAGCCTGCGGCATGCAAATGAGCAGAAATAATGCCTGGTTCTTGAGCAGCTTGTAGTACCACGGCACCCGCACCGTCACCAAATAAAATACAGGTCGAACGATCTTCCCAATTGATAATATTCGACATGCTTTCACTGCCTATGACCAATGCAGTCTGAACGATACCGTTGCGGATAAATTGATCCGCCACACTCAAAGCATAATTAAAACCGGCACAGGCCGCCACCACATCAAAAGCCGGACAACCATCTTCACCCAATTCGGCTTGTACTAAACAAGCCGTACTAGGAAAAAATTTATCCGGGGTGCTGGTCGCCACGATAATCAGCTGAATATCTTTTGCAGTAACCTCAGCAGACTGTAAAGCATTTTTTGCCGCCGCAGTCGCCATGCTTGCGGTACTATCGTTAGGCCCAATAATATGACGCTCACGTATACCGGTACGTTCGACTATCCATTCATTCGTGGTAGCCACCATTTTCTCAAGTTCGGCATTAGTGAGTATTCTTTCTGGTAAATAACTGCCGGTGCCTGCAATACGTGAATATTTCATATAGACTGTTCAGATTCCTTCAATAAACCGGTTACTTGTTCGCGTATACGTTCGGGGATATTTTTTTGCACTTCTAAAATCGCTTCATTAATCGCATTTTTAAATGCGAATACGTTCGCGCTACCATGACTTTTAATCACTATGCCACGTAAACCCACTAAGCTTGCGCCGTTATAACGTGCTGGATCAAATTGTTTACGTAATCCCTTCAATACATGTAATGCCATTAAACCGGAGAGACGAGAAAACCAATTACGATTAAACGCTAATTTAATATAATGGCTCATTAATTTTGCCACCCCTTCGGTGACTTTCAATGCAACGTTGCCGACAAAGCCATCACAAACGATGACATCTGCAAAACCTTGATAGATCGCATCGCCTTCGATATAGCCAATATAATTGATATGCGCATTTTTTAATAATTCAGCGGCCTTTTTGACCTGCTCATTGCCTTTGATTTCCTCAGAACCAATATTTAGTAAAGCCACACGCGGACTGGGAATATTATCAATCTCAGCACTTAATACCGAGCCCATAATGGCAAATTGCAATAGATGTTCAACCTCGGTATCAACATTAGCACCCAAATCTAAGACACGTACTTTGGTTTGTTCTTTCATGGTAGGGAGCATCGCACTGATAGCCGGTCTATCAATGCCAGGTATAGTCTTTAATACAAAACGCGCTGTCGCCATCAGTGCACCGGTATTGCCGGCGCTGACGCACGCTTGTGCCTCACCATCTTTGACTAAATTAATCGCGACACGCATCGAAGAATCTTTTTTATTACGCAGTGCTAAAGCCGGAGGTTCGTCCATCGATACGACCTGAGTGGCCGCATGTAGTGTCAATTGATCTGATGTTGGCTGAGTTTTGGCCAATTTCAATTGCCCTTGCAAGGCATCCAAGTCACCGACAAGAATAATATGTAGCTCAGGTTCTTCTTCAAGAGCCAAGAGTACAGCGGGCACTATGACGGAGGGACCATAGTCACCCCCCATCGCATCGATAGCCAGAGTATAACGAGACATTTAAGGTGTTATTCCTTAGCTTTTAGTACCTTTTTTCCACGATAATAGCCATCTTTAGTGACATGGTGGCGAATATGAGTTTCGCCACTGGTGGCATCAATAGAGATAGCCGGCGACGTTAATGCATCATGCGCACGGCGCATATTTCTTTTGGAGCGGGATTTGCGTGATTTTTGGACTGCCATGATGGCCCTCTTGTGTAAGCAATTCTAAAAGACGCATATTATGCGGTCTGATGGTAGAAAAAACAACCGGCGTTTTTATCTGGATTACGCGAAAAATCGGCTTTAGACAAATCGCTGTGTTGCGGACTTGTCTGTAGTGCTCATTAACATCTAAGTTAACTCCGCTCCTTGTCAAGTCCGCGCCTTGCGCTTTATCTAAAATCCTCGTCGCGTAACCTTGTTTATTTCACTTCAGCCACGTTGACTAAACCTTGATACTTCAATAACAACTGCGCTGGGGTTTCTTTATGCTCGGGATTCACGACAATGCAAGCGACAGGACAAACCTCAACACATTGCGGAGCATCAAAATGACCTACACACTCAGTACATTTATTCGGCTTAATTTCATAGATAAACTCACCCTGAATGATAGCTTGATTCGGACACTCGGGTTCGCACACATCACAATTGATACAGTCATCGGTTATTAATAATGCCATCGCATACCTATTGTTCTCAAGTAAATCACCGTCATGGCGAGCGAATGTAATGAGCGTGGCCATCCATGGATTGCCGCGCGCCTTTGGCGCGCGCAATGACGAGCGTTGTTACGGTGGTCGCAATGACGATTAATATGCGGTGCTCGCAATGACAATACTCATGTTCGTTTAAACTTGCTTTGCAAAGCCTCGGCCACCACTACCGGTACAAACTGTGCCACATTACCACCAAGACTGGCAATTTCTCTGACTAAATTAGCCGAAATAAAGGAATGTTGTTCGGCGGGGGTTAAAAATAAGGTTTCTAAATCAGGCATCATTTTTCGATTCATACTCGCCAATTGAAATTCATACTCAAAATCAGAAACCGCGCGCAGACCGCGCAAAATAACCCGCGCATTATATTCCTTAGCACAGTTAATGAGTAAACCATCAAATCCATGCACCTGTACATTGCTTAAGTCTTTTAATACCTTTTGCGCTAAAGCAATACGTTCATCGACAGAGAATGCCGGTGCTTTACTCGGATTCTTCGCCACAGCGACAATCACCGTTTCAAACAAACGTGCCGCACGTTGCACTAAATCGACATGGCCGTTGGTCATTGGATCAAAAGTGCCGGGATAAATAACTTTGGTCTTCATGAAATAACCACCTTTAGATTATTATACCGCTCGTACTTGAAGATGCGAAGCGTTGAAAATGCACGGCGCCGCTTATAACACAAATCGCTATCGCTATCACGTCTATTAGTAAATGACATTTCCTTCGTTCAATCCTTGGCTATGCACGAAAAATACGATCTGAAAACTTCATTTAATTCTTTTTTCATTGTTCTTCTTAGCTTTTTTAAAAAGAATAACCTAAATTAATTCAACCCTTTATTCAATTAATTTTAATGCGTTTGCCCTGAGGATCCAAATTTTTAGAGGTGCCCTTAATAAATTATTAAGTCTATATTATTACAATGCTAACCTTTAGTAAGATAAATGAGTTATGAAATTACAAAATCTGGAGAAAAAAATGTCTAAAGAATCATTTGATATATTAGCGAAAGGTCTGACAGTTGCGATCTATGTGTTATTAGCGATATTAATTATTACTTTTACTGCTGTTGGGGGTATTGCGGGTATTCCATGTGTTTTTGGGGTACCGCTCATCGTTGTGTGGCTCACAGTGGAATTATTTACATTACTTGCATTTAAAGTACCACTATTAGGCTTTTCTTTGTTTGGAGCTGTTACTGGATTACTAACACTAGGCAATTGGATTTATGATAAATTGAGTATAAATCCTAAAAAAATGGTTGAAGTGACTGATGAGAATCAAAATTTAGTTGAAACGAAAGAGCAAACAGAAACGCTAGCTGAAAATAAAAATTTAAACGTTTTTACTGAAAAAAGTTTAAAAGTTTCTACTGTTTACGCACCAATTAATAACAATTCATTTTTTATTAATACAAATTCAAATATGCAAGAAGTCCCTCACAATATACTAAAAACTTTTAGCCCAAATTAATAAACTATTAATTGGCAATAACGCTTAGCTTTGAGTCTCTGTAGGGGACAAAACTAGAAACAAAGATATGAAAAATTGGGTGGAACAAGGCACGTCTTAGCTGCTTTACAAAAATATTGTTAGCTTTATTTACGGTACGCACAGTGAATCTACGAGAACTAGCCATAGCTTTTGCGAGTGATGCTGTAAACCACCCAAACTTATCCCACATTCCAATGACTGTGAATATATTTTAGCTATGCATACCAAAGAAAAACCCTAAGAATACTAAGCCTCCTATCCATGCATTATTCAAAAAAGCTTTAAAACACGCTTCAGGTTTTCGATCTTTAATTAAATAGTGTTGATAAATGAGTAAGCCGACTACCAATAGCAACATCATGTAATAAGCCAAGTGCATCTTTAAACAGAAACCGATGATACTTAATAACAAAACAAAACCACATTCTAACGCGGCAATAAATTTCACATCATGAGAGCCCAAGGCGATGGCACTGGATTTAATGCCCACACCTTTGTCATCCTCTCTATCCACCATGGCATAAATGGTATCATAAGCGACACACCAAGCATAAGCTGCCAAAAACAACAACCAAGCAATGGCCGGTATTTTCCCTGTTTCTGCAGCAAAAGCCATTAAGATAGACCAAGCACCAAATATCAGCCCTAAAAATAACTGCGGCCATTCGATATAGCGTTTAGTAAAGGGATAGAGTACGATCATGCCGATAGCAATTGCAGCCAGTTTTATGGTTAAACGATTCAATTGGCACACCACAAGCAATGCAAGCAATGCCAAAATAATTAATATCAGCACCGCTGCTTGCAAACTGATTGCACCGGTCGCTAAAGGTCGGTGTTGAGTTCTTGTCACAAAACCATCCAGATTTCTATCGGCAATATCATTCATCACACAACCAAGCGATCGGGTTAGCACCGCACCGATTACAAATAAAGCAAGAATTTTAAAATTCATACTGCCCGCACTTGCGATCCATAATGCCCATAGCGCTGGCCACAATAATAAAAATATTCCTATTGGTTGATGCAATCGAAGTAATGCGAGATAAGCTCGCCAACGTGGTAGGTAGTTCATGCAGCTTATCGTATAATAGGATGAGGCACACTGCAAAGCATTGATAATGGGTATATTATATTCACAGCATTTGGATTTTTGGCCAGTATCGCGTCCTTGCAGCCATCGAGATAATCAATAACCATGAGGATGGCGAGTTAAACGACAACACAGCCAAACATTCAATTGCAAAGAGTATATATTACGTTGATGATCTTCATACACAAGGAGCGTCGTTCATGCTAAAAAAACTCGGGACTCAGCTATTTTTATTTTTTTCATGTGGTTTTCCATTATTAGCCAGTGCTTCTATTCCTGGATTTTATATCTTAGGCCAACTCGGCACAGCCGACACCCACCAAGAAGCCAGTAATGCTGCCGCGCAATCTATTAATAGTAAAATGGCTTTCACCGGTCGCATTGCCGGCGGTTATCAATTTAATCAAAATGTGGCTTTTGAAATAGGTTATACACGGTTTTCTGACGTAGATTTTTCTGGTGTCGGTGGCGTGCCGAGCCAAAATGTTTCTTTAAGTGAAAAAGCCATCGATTTTATGGCTAAACCGATGTTACCTATTTCTAGTAATGTGAATCTTTATGCCAAATTAGGGTTAGCCTACCTTAAAGCCAATGGTTCTGCTTTAGTCAATGGTCGCAATTACTTAGGTTATTCGGATAGTTGGAATCCCAGTTTTGGTCTCGGCCTTAGCTATGACATTACACCGTTTGTGCCGATCGATTTAGCTTGGACACGCATTCAAAGTGTGGGTGGCGGAAATAATATACCGAGTACCGATTTTTACTCCATCGGTTTAGCTTATTATTTTGGTTAATACTTAGAAATAAGTAAAAAAAACACTGTCATGGGATTGCCACGCACCTATGGTGCTCGCAATGACGATTAATAGTTGCGTGCTCGCAATGACGATTAATATTACATGCTTGCAATGACAAGCAATATTTTTCTGTACTTGAAATGACGAGTAAAAACACCATTATAAGTTTTTGATAATATTTTCTAAATTGTTTAACCATTTATTATTAGGAAGCACTATGCTAAAAAGAAATACAAGCGTCTTACTACTGACTACCTCTTTGTTCTGTATCACGCAAAACGTGCAGGCTGAAATGCCAGGATTTTATGCCGGCGCTCAACTAGGCTATGCAAATAGTCATATCAATACGACTAATTTAGTCACGGTGAATAATGGAACGTCGCCGGTGCCATTACCCGAAATGAATAATCTCGCTTTAGCGTATCGTCTTAGTTTTGGTTATCAATTTGATTGCTATTGGGCGATGGAATTGGGTTATCGACATTTTAGTAATACCGATATTTCGGTCGGTACCAATAATTACATCGCCAATGCATCGAGTAAATCCAGTGCATTTGATTTAACTGCAAAAGGTATACTCCCTGTCACAACTAAATTAAATCTGTATGCCAAATTAGGTATCGCTTATCTACGTCCTAACGCACAAGGTGCTGTACTTGCCTTTAGCCCTTATAGCGGAACCATGAATAGTTATTCTAAAACCTTAGAGCCCACGTTTGGTTTAGGTATCAGTTATGCATTGAAACCGAATGTTCCCATCGAATTTTCTTGGAACCGTATTCAAAAAATGGGTGGCAGTAATCACGCGCCGAGCAGTGATTTTTACTCACTCGGTGTGTCGTATTATTTTGGATAGTATCAAATAAATACCAAGAAAGGTGACAGAAAAAGTAATAGGCCTGTGACGATGATAATTTGCAATGAAAAGCCTTTGTATTTATGCAAGCTGGGAATTTTATAGACCAGCCAGGCTGGGATCAAACAACCCACCACACCAAAGATTGGACTAGAAACAGAAATAAAACTGAGTACCGGTACATTCAGGACAATCGCGCTCCATGCCAGCAGAATGATAAATATCGTGACACTGCGTTGAACCTGTTTGTTGTCGATATTTTCTTCCGGAAACTTACGATGTAGAAGATTTAACAGTATCCCCTGAATGGCTTCATGTAAACCGAGATAAACACCAAAAAACGCCGTCATAACGGCAAAAACGTTTAGTATAACACTGATTATCGCCACCCAACTCCCTGCTATAGTACCTTTATTAATAGACTGAGCAGCAATCGCCAACGCAGAAATATTTTGTTCATAGGCTTTTACTGCTTGATCATGACTTAAGGCCAATGTGAATGATACCGCGTAAAAAAAAACGGTCACAAACAAGATCCCAAATGCAATGTTCATGACGCGCAAAGCTTTATAACGAGCCACTTCGCGTGATTTTTCTCTAGCGCGATACGAAATGACCATCGGACTTAATATCTGAATAAATAGAATGGAGGTCAGCGTAAATGGCAGAGTGATAATGGCATTTTTTACCAACAAGCCTATCGGCGGCAGCTTGCCAACATTATACAAATCCCACATCCCTATCATTGAAACCCCTAACGCTGCCACTATTAGCAGTTTGGTGAACACCATCACACCGGAAATTTTAAAAAGCAGTTTTTCACTTCGGGAAGCGACAGCGATCAGCATGCAAATCAACACCAAACCATACCATGGATTATTAGAGAGCAGCCCTTTTGTCACTCCAAAGGTATGCAGGTATGAAGCACTATCGTTAGTGATCGCAATAGAATAAACAAATATCCAAATTACCAGCATGGTAAAATAGAGCATCCCGATTAGGATACCCCAATTCCTTCCGAGATAACCGCTAATCATATTCGGGTAGTTTTTACACTCTGGCGATTCAGCGAGCGTATTAATGAACAATCGCTGGAATAGATACATCGCTGGATACCCAATGATAGAGGAGAGCAGAAATACCCATAACCCCATCAGACCAACCTGTACCGGTAAGAATACGATCCCAGCACCAATCGCCATACCCATACTCATAATAATCCAACCGATATCGGTGCTATCCAATCGAGTTGCTTCGCGCCACTGTTGTTCAGTCATATTTGCCCGCTGCATCATCGAAGCATCACTGACAATAATTTTATCGTTGCGTGATAAATTTTTCATAAAAAAATAGTTTTAGTAGCGTTTATTTTATACCATTAATTCTTCACAAATTGACATTAATTCCTATTAACGATTAAATAGTAAACTCTAATAATAATATTTCCATGGGAAAATAATAACAATGCTTAAAAAAGTACTCATTACCAGCATATTAACGACGAGTGTCGCTGCAATAAACGCTAATGCAGCACTCCCTGCTGGTTTATATGTGAATGGTCAAATAGGCTATGCTGATACAGGCGTAAAATCTCAAGTAAGAAACAATGGTTCAAATTTTGCTAATAACGGACTGGCGGGTCGCATCGCGATTGGTTATAAAATAATACCAAATTTTGCTTTTGAATTAGGTTATTTACAACTTTCTAGTGCAAAATTCAATATTGGTTCATCTAGCTTTTCTAATAAACAAAACGCCATTGATGTTACTGCCAAAGGCATGTTACCTATCACCAACAATGTTAATCTTTACGGCAAGCTAGGGGTTGCTTACTTAACCACGCAATTAGAAGCAAAATCACCTAGAGGAACCACTATCGATCTTAATTCTGTTCAAGGTATCGCCAAACACCAATGGGCTCCTGAAGTGGCTATCGGCATGGGTTATGACATTACACCTAACGTGACCGTCGACACCTCGCTGACGCACATCCAACCGTTGGGAAGCAATCGTGCTGGTAACATCGATTTCTTGGCTGTCGGTATCGGTTATAACTTCGGCTAAACACATGCTTAAAGTTAACTAGTTAAGTTTCTTTAATAAAAATTTGCCAAGGCGAGCACAGTGCGTATGGCCATCCAGTAAAAACTTAATTTTTCTGTATGGCCACCACCTGACTGACTTAAGCCGAGTTTTTCTTTTTGTATAAATTAAGGTCCGGCACTTTATCCTCAGCCAGTTGTGTAAGAGCGGATGTTACCGAAAAAAAACGCGCGCGCGCACTGGAAGTGGAAATGACGGCTTGAGTTTCTATTTGATCTTCACTGGCTAACCTATCCTTCTCTATCACTACGTGTAATTTCCTTTTGATCACTTCAGCATAATCTTTGATATCCTTGCTAAAATCATTTTCATGACTGGTTTTAGATAAATTTACCAAACCCTCCCAAATCTCTGTTGTGATTAATTCTTCCGGCATTTCCTCAAGTGCTAATAACCAAGAAATATTATTTTCTGCTGAAATCAAATCAAAGCTCGCTTGTGTTAAAAGCCCTTTTTTTTCTAAAAATCTAAGAGCACGATGCAATGGAATAGGAAAAGAAAAATCACTTAAAATTTTGCGATTATTTAATGTATTTAATCCCGTTTTATCTAAAAAAATTAAGCTTTGTGTCACGGTGATGACGAATGATCCGGAATAGGATAGGATAAACTGTCGATTTTCTTCTGTTAATGTATCGCTATGCTTCATCCTAATTAAACATTTAGCTAAAAAATTAGCATGGGTACTCTGCTTAATATGAGCCACATTTTCTTGGCTCAACATTCCCTCGACACATAATTTACTCAGGGCAAGAAAAGAGTCGCCAGTCAAACTGTTTTCTTGATACGCTTGACTTAGCACTTGAAAAAATTCCTGCATTTTTTTAGCATTGCTAGAGTTATCTAACTCTAGCAATGTTAATTTGGAAAAACATTCTGGAAACTGTTGATAACCTGCTTTACTACAAGTCGCAAATCCGGAATATTCCATCGGTAGCGGATGGCCTAGCAATTTAGTTAATTGATTGGCTTGCTCCCTATTTAAGCCGCAAAAATTTTGGTAATTAATAGCATACCAAGCCTCATAAGATGCTGTTCCAGGTTTTACGCGATGATCAAATACAAAGAAACGGTTAATCTTAAATAAATCTTGGCTAGACAAGAAATCCTTATCACGTTGTAAAGACTTTAAATACACTTCAGTAGCTTGTATGGCAGGATGATCGGTTCGGGTTATTTTTTTCATTATCCCTTTATTACGACGATAACGATTAATGACTTCATTCACTTGTTGGATGTTAGGCATAAATTTCCTTATTTTATGAGTATTATTGGTTAAAATATTGAATATTTTTTAATTTTTAATCATGGTTAATTTAGAGCGCCCCTCTTCTCAGTGTTAATTTTTTGTATGAGCCATTAGCTTAACTCAAACAATAAAAAAAGAAAGTTTCACATAAAAATTATTTTCCTAAAGAAAAAAAAATAAGCTTTTTGAGCCAGAAAAGTTGACAATAAAACAATCTGATTGTTTAATAGTTGTTCGTTTGACTAGTTAAACTCTTTCAGGAGAATAATAACAATGTTTAAAAAAGTTCTAACCACAACCGTGTTAGGTGTTTCTGCATTAGGTGTAATGGCAGCGAATGCTGCTGCACCCGGCGTGTATGTGACCGGCCAAGTCGGTTATGCTAATACGCATATGGGCAGTAAAACCGATACAACCAACTTTCATTATGCCGCTGATGCTAAAAACCTATCAAATAACGGTTTAGCAGGCCGTTTAGCTCTAGGTTATCAATTTAATCCTAACTTTGCTGTAGAAGTCGGTTACCTGCAATTAGGTCAAAGATCAGTCAATGTGCCTACAAGCCCAGAACAAGTATCATTAAAATTGCGACAAAATGCAATTGATTTAGTAGGCAAAGGCATTATTCCCGTGAGTAACAACATTAACGTCTACGGTAAACTCGGCGTTGCTTATCTAACCAGTGATATTAAGGGAACTGTTAAGAAAGGTAATGTACCGACTACTACCTATGATCTTAATGATGAAGCTGGGATTAACAAACATCAATGGGCGCCAGAAGCTGCTGTCGGTGTTAGCTATGACATCACACCCAATGTATCATTAGATACTTCATGGACACACATCCAACCTTTAGGAAACAACAAACCAGGCAATATTGACTTTGTTGCCGTCGGTGTTGGCTACAACTTCGGTTAAACATTCGTTTACACCTTAGCTCTCGAAAAACCCCTTATTCAAGGGGTTTTTCTTTTTTATTCCAATAAAAACCCATGAATTCTGAATTAAGCTATTCATTATCACTATTTAATCTTTTAGCGCTTGTTTTATTTGACAATTTTTACATCTGCTTGTTAAATAAGCACTCGTTTAACTAGTTAAGCTCTTTAGGAGAATAATAATAATGTTTAAAAAAGTTCTAACCACTACCGTATTATGTGCTTCTGCATTGGGAGTGATGACCGCTCATGCTGCTGCACCAGGCGTATATATTACAGGCCAGCTCGGTTATGCGAATACGCATATGGGCAGCAAAACTAACATTGCAGACATCAACAGCAATACACCGAAGGATTTCATCTTTACGCCTAACAATGCCAAAGATACCAACTTGGCTAACAACGGCTTAGCAGGTCGGCTTGCTATTGGTTACCAATTTAACCCAAACTTTGCACTTGAAGCAGGTTATCTGCGCTTAGGGTCTAAAAAAGTTGAAGGGTCATTAGTATCAGAATCCACTAAAGACACACTCCAACTCCAACAAAACGCCATTGATTTTGTCGGCAAAGGCATCATTCCGGTGGGATCCAATATTAACCTGTATGGCAAACTCGGTGTTGCTTACTTAAGCACTGATTTGGAAGGAAAAGTACCTGGTGATGAATCCCAACCTGATTTAAAAATCGACTTAAACAAAACAGCAAATTTAAGCAAACATACATTTGCACCCGAAGTCGCTTTAGGTGTTAGCTATGACATCACGCCTAATGTATCCGTCGATACTTCATGGACGCACATCCAGCCTTTAGGCAAGAACAAGCCAGGTAACATTGATTTTGTTGCTGTCGGTCTTGGTTACAACTTTGGTTAAACATTCGTTTTAAACCTAAGATCTCACAAAAACCCCTACTTAAGGGGTTTTTCTTTTTCTAGCTAAAAAAATCCTGAAAAAAGCCTCATTTTAAGGGTTTTTAAATAAAAATAGTCAAATAGCCGATAATTTAGCCCTATTTTCTCTAAAAGTTCGCTGCTTATCGTAGCTTATTATCAATTTAATTGATAAAAAAGTTGACAAATATTTATACTAATGATAAATATTTGCTCTGTTTAACTAGTTAAATTCCTACGAGGATAATAATAATATGATTAAAAAAATAATCGCAGTAAGCGTATTGGGTGTTTCGGCACTCGGTATGGTGGCTGCTAATGCAACAGGTATTTACGTAATCGGTCAAGCCGGTTATGCAAATACGCATATGAAAGATAAAATCACTTTTCAACCTTCAGTGCCAGGTTTCCAGATTGCTAATAACGGTTTAGCTGGACGTTTAGGGGTTGGTTATCAATTTAACCCTAACCTAGCCGTCGAATTAGGTTATCTACAGTTAGCTAAACAAGTAGGTACCGTTAATGCATCAGGTTTTGCTCCTGGAACAGAAACCTTAAAGCAAAATGCCATTGATATTGCTGCTAAAGGTATTTTACCCATTACGGATAAGTTTAATGCCTATGGTAAATTAGGCGTTGCCTATTTAACCAGCACGATCACTTCGCGTTTTGAGGGCATAAAAGACAATCAGAATGAAACCTTTGGTATTGCCAAACACAAATTGGCACCCGAAGTGGGTGTAGGTGTTAGCTACAACATTACTCCTAATGTTTTTGTTGATACCTCATGGACGCATATCCAACCACTCGGCGGCAAAAATAAACCAGGGAATGTTGATTTCGCTGCGGTCGGTATCGGCTACAGCTTTGGTTAAACGTTTCGTTTAAACCAACATTCGGTAAGTTAAAAAACCCCTGTTCTAGGGGTTTTTTTTATGGATTGCCGCGCACCTACGGTGCTCGCAATGACGATTAATTAATTCCTACGGTGCTCGCAATGACGGTCAATACTTTTTTAGCACTCCCAATGACGAATAGACGCGCTCCGTCATGGCGAGCGAATGTAATGAGCGTGGCCATCCATAATTAGCCGTGACGGCTGCCATCTTCACTGGATAAGTTGCGCTTACCCAATAAGGGTTTTAAATACTGACCGGTATATGACGCCGGTTGTTTCGCGACTTGCTCGGGTGTCCCGACACAGACGATCTCGCCGCCTTTGCTTCCCCCCTCTGGACCGAGATCAATAATCCAATCCGCGGTTTTGATCACATCGAGGTTATGCTCAATCACCACCACCGTATTACCTCGCTCACGCAGCCGGTATAACACCTTCAATAACTGTTCAATATCGTAAAAATGTAAACCGGTAGTAGGCTCATCCAGAATATACAAGGTGCGACCGGTATCCCGCTTACTTAATTCTTTTGCCAATTTAACCCGTTGTGCTTCGCCTCCGGACAAAGTGGGTGCGCTTTGACCCAGGTGTAAATAAGCCAGTCCAACTTCGATCAAGGTCTGTAATTTTCGTGCCAACACCGGCACCGGATTAAAAAACTCATGCGCTTCCTCTACCGTCATCTCTAAAATTTGATAAATATTTTTTCCTTTATAACGTATCTCTAAGGTTTCACGATTATAGCGCTGACCTTTACACACATCACATTGTACATACACATCGGCTAAGAAATGCATTTCTACTTTAAGTACACCATCACCCTCACAGGCTTCACAACGTCCTCCCTTCACATTAAAACTAAAGCGCCCAGCACTGTAACCGCGTGAGCGAGCTTCAGGCGTGGCGGCAAATAATTCGCGTATCGGCGTAAATAAACCGATATACGTGGCAGGATTGGATCGCGGCGTGCGCCCTATCGGACTTTGGTCAATATCGATCACTTTATCCAATTGATCTAAGCCGCTAATAGATCGATACGGTGCCGCTTGCGGTAAAATGGCCGCATTGAGTTTTTTAGCGGCAAGTGGATATAAGGTGTCATTAATCAGCGTTGACTTTCCTGAACCCGACACACCGGTAATGCAGGTCATTAAACCCAGAGGAATTTCAACATCAATATCTTTTAAGTTATTGCCGCTGGCACCTGATAGTTTAAGGATGTGATTCTTATCGAATTTGAGTCTTTTTTTAGGACATTCGATGCGTCGCTCACCAGATAAATATTGACCAGTTAATGAATTTGGATTGCGCATAATCGCGGCTGGCGAACCTTGCGCTATTACACGACCGCCATGCACACCCGCACCGGGTCCCATATCGACGACATAATCGGCATGCCGGATGGCTTCTTCATCATGTTCGACGACAATCACGGTATTGCCTAAATCACGTAATCGCAGCAAGGTACTTAACAAACGACCATTATCACGTTGATGTAATCCTATCGATGGCTCATCGAGTATATACATCACACCCACTAAACCCGAACCGATTTGACTGGCTAAACGTATCCGTTGCGATTCACCACCGGATAAGGTATCTGCACTGCGATCCAGTGAAAGATAATTTAATCCGACATCAATTAAAAAATTTAAACGGTCGATGATTTCTTTTTGTAAACGCAAAGCAATCTTGGCACGTTGACCGGATAAATTTAATTTTTCAAATAATTCTTTTAATTTATCTAGTGGTAAAGCCACCCAATCGGTAATCGCTTTATCGGCAATAAACACATGCCGTGCCGCAATATTGAGCCGCGTACCATGGCAACTGGCACAAGGTTTGGATGCTAAGTAACGTGCTAAATCTTCACGTACGGAATGTGATTCAGTCTCTTGATAACGGCGTTGCATCACTGGTATCACGCCTTCAAAGGGTTTTTTCTTATTATAGACATACCCTTTTTCACTCTCGTAGTGAAATTTTATTTCTTCTTTACCACTACCATACAAAATAATGTTCTGAATAGTGTCTGGCAGTGCATTAAAAGGCGACTCTAAAGAAAAATGATAATGCTTCGCTAAAGTCGATAACAATAAAGAATAATATGGGTTTTGCGCATCCCAACCACGAATAGCACCCCGAGCAATACTTAACTCCGGTTGCGGTATCACTTTATCCGCATCAAAAATCATTTCATGACCTAAACCATCACATTGTGGACAAGCGCCGGCCGGGTTATTAAAAGAAAATAAACGCGGCTCTAACTCGCTAATACTGTAACCACACTCAGGACATGCAAAACGTTCAGAAAAAACCAATTCTTGTTTAGTTTTTTCTGCCGCATCTTGTACGATCACCGTCACTAAACCTTCACTCAAAGACGCCGCGGTAGCTAAAGATTCACTCAAGCGTAAGCGATTGTCTGGTTTTATTTTCAATCTATCAACGACCACATCGATGTTATGCTTTTGTTTAGCTTTTAAAGGCGGCACTTGGTCCAATTCGAGCAATTCGCCATCAATGCGTGCCCGTAAGTAACCTTGGCTACGTAATTCATCAAATAAAGGTTTAAATTCACCTTTCCGGCCTTGTACCTTCGGCGCCAAGATAAGTAGGCGCGTTTCATTCGGCAAGGCCATCAATGTATCAACCATCTGACTGACACTTTGCGCCGCTAAGCTAATGTTATGTATAGGACAGCGCGGTTCACCTATTCGAGCAAACAACACGCGCAAATAATCATAAATTTCGGTGACCGTACCCACCGTCGAGCGTGGATTATGTGAAGTTGATTTTTGATCGATAGCAATCGCCGGAGAAAGCCCTTCGATATGATCGACATCCGGCTTCTCCATCATAGAAAGAAATTGCCGTGCATACGACGACAAAGATTCTACGTAACGACGCTGACCTTCGGCATATAAAGTATCAAAGGCTAACGAAGATTTGCCCGAACCGGATAATCCAGTCACCACAATTAATTGATCACGTGGAATATCCAGATCGATATTCTGTAGATTATGGGTGCGAGCACCACGAATGCGAATTGTATCCATAGATAAACATGAAAGTTCTAGTGCAAAAGCTAAAAACTTTATCAGCTATTGTTGAAACCCCACACTATAACCTTGAAAATAACGAAAAGAAACCTCTAAAAAACTCCTTTTTATTGCTTTCTTTTTTGCGCTACAAGATTTAAAATTCGAAGCTAACTGTTCTGATTTTGTTACTGGAGTATTAAACATGGCCAAAGGCATTAATAAGGTTATTTTAATCGGCAATTTAGGTGCTGATCCGGAAATTAGGCATATGCCTAATGGCGCAGCTGTTGCTAATATTAACCTGGCTACCAGCGAAAGTTGGAAAGACAAAAATACCGGCGAATTACAAGAACGTACCGAATGGCACCGCGTGGTTTTATTCCAACGTCTGGCTGAGATTGTTGCTGAATATTTAAAAAAAGGTTCTAAAGTATATATTGAAGGCCGTTTACAAACACGCAAATGGCAAGATAAAACCACCGGTCAAGATCGTTACACCACTGAGATTATTGCTAATGAAATGCAAATGTTAGATAGCCGTGGCGGTGGTGCAAGCAGTGAGTCGACCTCTTTTACCACGCAGCATACCTCCGCTACGCGACCCAAACGCGAAACCGACAAATTGCCAGAAATGGCCAGCGAAGCATTTGATGATGATATTCCTTTTTAACTCGTTCCCCCTTGTCATTGCGAGCACCATAGGATATTAATTAACCGTCATTGCGAGCGCCGCAGGCGCGCGGCAATCTAGGAAAAATAAAGCTATAGATGGCCAAGCTCATTCCATTCACTCGCCATGACGAATTTACTTATTATTGTATATTTTATATACAGCACCTAAAACTATTAAAAGCGAGATTACTTGATTTATCTGCCGACTTGACTAATCTTTTTATTAGGAAGAGTGTAAAACTAAGGGGGGATAATGAAATATTTAATTGCTTGGTTATTAGGTATACCCATTGCCGTATTGTTACTTATTTGGTTATTCAGTCACCTATTTTAAAATCTAAACCTAGAGATAGAATAAAATTTTTTTACACTTAAAATGAATCAGAGTTATGATCCAGGTTCTATTTTCAAGTAGGAGTATTCATACATGAAAGCAAAGTTATTTGTGATCTTAGGCTTAATAGCATTACCTATGGTAGCCACCATAGCCATGAGCAGTCATCGTGCTATGCAACAAGAAACCACTGGCCAATATGTTGACAACAGTGTCATTACTTTAAAAGTAAAATCTAAATTATTAGCCGATCCCGACGTAAAAGGTCTCGCCATTTCAGTCACGAGCCATAAAGGCCAAGTCAAACTCATGGGCTCTGCAGATAATTGGGCACAAAAACAAAAAGCCGGCATGCTGGCTAAACAAGTTGAAGGCGTGACCGGTGTGACCAATGCCATCGTTGTGAAAAAAATGCACCGCTAAGCCTTAAACATCGAATAAAAAGGCGGTTTGTAAGAAAATAAGCAATATAGACATTATACTTCAAGGTGCTAATCGCATCTTGAAGTGTTTTCATGAGAATAAAATTCCGTTCAAATAACAGCGATATCAGATTTGACTATAAATACTACGTGCCAAACCCACACTTTTAACATAGTCACGTGTTTCCTTCCAAGGTAAAATTTCTACCCAAACATCTTTCGGAAGACGCTGATACAAGCCTTGAAAATGTTTAATCCGGTTAGGACCAACATTATAAGAAGCCGTGGCTAAGGTCGCATTGCCACCAAATAATTTTAATAACTGTCTTAAATAGGTACTACCTAAACGGATATTCTGCTCTGGATCGAGCAAATTCACGCGACGTAAAGCCAGCTCGCGCGCCAACTGTTTACCTGTACTCGGCATAATTTGCATTAAGCCCAAGGCCCCCGCACTGGATTTAGCATTCCACATAAAGGCACTTTCTTGACGCATGATTGCCCAGACCCAGGCTGAATTTAAATGGGTTTTACGCGCAGCAGCCAGTACGGAACGTCGATACGCGAATGGGAAGCGTAATTTAATATCATTGTGAATATTCGCTTTGCTGGCGCCGACGATAGCTAAATCATACCAGCCCCATTGTTTAGCTAATTGAGCGGCCGCTTGGCGCTCAGACAAACTTAGACTATCTAATGCCCATAACCATTCCTGGCGCGCTTCACCGACAAAACCTAAGGCCAGCAATTCTTTAGCACGTTGTATAGCAAGGTTATTTCCCAGAGCCGCACGATCACCCAAAATGCGATGCGTTGTGGGATGATAATTTAACTTCAAACGTTGGCTCGCTAGTACACCGTAATAATCAACCTCTTTCGCGAGGCTGGCATAAATGCTATTCGCCGCCGCGGTTTGCTTGATCTCAGCGAGTGCCCTCGCCCGCCAATATCGCCAACAGGCTTGCTGTTGTTCTTTACGTGATAAATGATCCAACCAAAAAAGCACCTTATCCCATTGGCTATTGAGTAAGCTATTTCGTACACGCCATTCGCGCAAGCTTGCATTCGCGTAGGCCGGTTTAATTTTTTTTAACCAATCTCCTGCTGTACTATCACCACGTCTCGCTAAACTAATAGCTAAATCCGCCAATATGGGCTGTCTTTCAGCTTCATTTAAATCATACATTTTACTTAATTGCGACCAGTCTTCTGCCAATGTAATCGGATCTTTATTCGCCAAGCGCTTCATCCCAAACAATACAATTTTTCGATCGATGGTATTATCCGGATCAAATAGATGACTATGCTCAATTAATAATGGATGTCTTTGCACTTGATACCAACGTTTAACTTGTAGACGTTGTGCATAGGGTAAAAATTGCGCAACACGTTGGATCACCTTGACATTATTTTTGCTCATTGCCTGATCTAATTTTTTCCAAACTAAATCTGAATTGAGTCCGCCGGATTGCTCCCAACGACCAAAAACCTGTCGACAAACTCTCGGCGGCGAATTAACGGCTAACCAAAGTGTCGCTATTTTTTTATACGCTAAAGATTTTTGCTGCGTTGCTAATAAAGATTGCAGGTAATAACACTGTAATGGTGTACCATAAATAGGTTGGTAATAATGGATGAAATGGTTCCAATCCTGTTTCTTAGCCAAATAAGCTAACCAATCAGCACGTAACTTAACCGCTAACGGTGTATCGTTATAGGTTTGCAAAAACTTGTCGATTTCGCCATTATTTGTATACGCCCATTGTTGTTTTAATTGGATAAAAATTAAATAAGGATATAAAGGATAGTCTTTAAGTTTAACTTTTAAAGCGGAAAACTGTTGATAATGTTGAGTCATTAGCAATTGTCTTGCTTGCCAAAATAGCTTGCGTTGTTGATCTCTATCCTCAGCGTGGATTAAACATGGCCATGTTAATACTAAACTTATGATCAATACGGTACTTTTTATAGTCCCCATAGCATTCTAAGAGTAGGAAAAATTTATGCCCCTCTATTTTATATATATCACTTTAGCGCTGCTTACCAGCTTAATCGCTTTTACCTTGTTGCATTTTTATAAATTAGAACGTCAACACGACAAATTAATTCAAATGGAAAGTCGTTGGACAGATATCAATCGTTTACTCAATCAACTACATGATGCACGGGTCATTGATCAACGTCATACCGCTGCCAACAAAGAACAACTGTTACTCGAACTCAATACCTATCGACAACAATTTGATCAACATCAACTCAGTAGTTTAAAGCTGTTACAAGACAGCTTACAGCAAGGTTTGCAACATATCAGTCAACGTATGGATAAATTAACTGAAAATACGCAAGAAAAATTACTCGCTATTAGCGGTCAGGTCGAAAAACGTTTATTTGATGGCTTTGCACAAACCACCGCCACATTTGCTGATGTGGTAAAACGGCTCGCGTTGATTGATGAAGCACAAAAACGCATCACCGAACTTTCCAGTAATGTGGTCAATTTACAACAGATTCTTGCCGACAAACGCTCACGTGGTGTTTTTGGTGAAGTGCAACTGAATGCTTTAATAGAAAATGTCTTACCGGCTAAAAATTATAGTTTGCAACACACTTTAAGTAACGGAAAACGTGTGGATTGTCTATTATTGTTACCCGCACCCACCGGTAGCATCGCCATCGATGCTAAATTTCCGTTAGAAGGCTTTCGAAAATTAACCGAAATCGATCTGCCGAAAAGCGAACAGCGCGCGGCAGCGGCGCAATTTCGCCAGGATATTCGCCACCACATACAAGCCGTAGCCAGTAAATATATTATTCCCGGTGAAACTTCAGAAGGCGCTCTATTATTTATTCCCGCCGAAGCCATTTTTGCTGAAATTCATGCCCATTATTATGATTTAGTTGAAGAAGCTCAGCGCCAGCGCGTCTGGTTAGTCTCACCCACGACGATGATGGCCGTACTCACCACCACCAGCGCTATTTTAAAGGATGCCGCGACACGCGAACAAATACATTTAATCCAAGAACATTTAAGTGTGTTGGCCAAGGATTTTTCACGTTTCCAAAAAAGAATGGATGATTTATCCCGTCATATTCAGCAAGCCTATACCGATATTCAAGACGCGAAAACATCGGCCGATAAAATCACATCACGCTTTGAAAAAATAGAAAAAGTAGAATTAAGTGCCAGTATACTTGAATGATAGGCTTTTCAGCGAGCACGTAAAATATTGATCGTCATTGCGAGCACGTAGCGCGCGGCAATCCACAATCACTCATAATCCATCGAAGCCATTACCCAGAAATTTGAATAGCAGTCAAATTGGTTATGGGATAAACTTTATGAACGTATCGAATCATTAGAGTCGATCGTTTGGATTTATTTTGGCCAAGCACCTGATATCAATTTAGCATTACCATTATTTCGCTAAAAAATAGCATCCCCCCGCGCAAGACGGGAGGTTTTGCTGAGCCGAATAGGATTTAAGGTACTGAAATATTCTTTTTGCAACAACTTAGGGCACGTACCAGTACATAAATAGCACATAAACCAATGATAATGTAAATAATTCTAGCAATCGGGCTGTAATCTCCAAAGATGCCAGTAATTAAATCAAAATGGAATAAACCGACTAAACCCCAGTTCAAACCACCGATAAATAAGATAACGAGTGCAATCCAATCTAAAACGCTCGGACTTTTGAACATAAATACTCCTTTATTTAAGCAAGTGAAACTCACGTAACACACTAAACGTCTTATTTTTGGCTCATTCGACAGTAATACCCCCTTACTGTAGCTCAAAAATTTAAGATAAACAAATTTTGCTACTGTAATGGCTTTTTTTAACACTTCAATATGTTTATAAAAAATTACTAATACCTAGATTTACTTAGCATAAAAAAACCATCGTCATGGCGAGAATGCAATAACGAGTAAACCAATACCATAAAAATTATTTATTTATAGATTTTAAGCTTATTTAATAGTTAGTTAAGAATAACTATTTACCATAATACTAACCTCTAACAACGCTTTAGGAGTGAGTTATGAAAGATAACTGTTATGCCTATGTTATCGATGCAAGTCTTGAGAAAGGAAAAACAGGATACTATAGCAAACTTCTTGTATTTGAATGTCAACCGTTTCTTAGCTCCAATCTAGGTGGAAGTTCGGGATGGGGTTATAAAAACGCCTTTAAAAAAGCGTTTCTTAATGCGAATATGACTATCGATATACAAGGAGATAAAACCAAAGTGTATGCTGATAATCCATCGCATCGCATACTAATAAAAAATTCTGAGCATGTTTCAACCGATGAATTTATCAAAATTAGCCAAGGTAAATATTATAAGCATGTCCATACTGGATCTTTTGAAGTCGAGATTGATAAATTAAATAATAAGGTTTATCAACGACTGTACTTACCCGATGAAGTCTCGCCCGAATATCGAATTCTACAATCAAAAACTGCGGCTGAAGAATTAACAAATGATATTTTTAATTACTTTAGCGCTAAAAGCATATCTAAAATTGTCTTAAAATCTGCGGTTGGCCATGAAGGCAAAGGCAATATTTTTATTAATGATATCAGGGATAAAGAGGCATTAAAAAAGGAGATCGAAGAAATAAAGTCATTGAATCAATACCAACCTCATGATAATAGCAAATACTTTCTTGCTGAAGAACAAAAAGAATTTAAGCGCGTAAGTAGAAAAACGGGCAAAATTAAACCTGGTCATTTAAAGTTATCGCCTGGTGGGTATTGCTAACCAAGATGGGGATATTGGCCATTTTGTTGCTAGTAAATCAATTTCGCAGGATATTGATTCACACCGACGCGAAAAAATGACATGTTATTTCGGAACACCTGGCAAAACACATCAAAGCGGATGGTTACTGGAAGCCTGTGGCCCCAAAGATAAATATTTTGGCAAAGGTGAAAATTTCGTCGATATCGATCCAATTTTGATGGACAAACTTAGCAAACATATGTATCAATTTTATGCGGATATCAAGACCATGACCGATGAAGAATTTAAACAACATGTCGATGATCTCGTTACACGTAACAATGCGCTAAGCTCACGAAAAGAAAAAATAACCCACTTTACTATTAAAGAAAAAACGAAAAATGAATTGGTTAACACACCTAATCTAACTGCCTATACAAGAGCTGTAGGTGCCCATCCTCCATTAGTGGCATTTATTGCCAGTGAGATGGTTAAAACTAACACGGTCGAGCTTTCCAAGTTAGCGGAACAACCCCGTTACAACAATGAAGACATCGAACCTTTTTTAAATGCCATGCGCCGGAAAAAGCAATTTGCTGGATTGAAAACGGCGAATACCGATCAATTAAACTATTGTATAGAAAAATACGCATTTCAAGATATGCAAATACCTAAAATTGCTAAGCAATTAGTTGAGAAAATGCACAAGGAGGATCCAGAGAAACAAAAAGCACAAGTAGATCCAGTCGAACCACCAGTGGAATCTTGCGGGTATCGCTCGAGATTGGTGAATGCTTTCTCTGCTAACCCTCATGGAGGAGCGACAGTCACAAGTTCTATGCAGGAGATAAACAGAAGCTCAGCAGAAGAAAACAACATACAAAAACTGGGATCACGCTTAGATAAATCAACTTTATTTACAATGCCTCAAGATGCACCACTCAATAAAGATGCAGAAAAAGAGCTAGAAAAATCTAGATTGGCTGCAAAAAAATTTTAAAAACCGGTAAATAGTCAGCAACCGTCTCATGGACGGTTGCACAGTTGATTCAAGTTCGACCTAAGCTCACACTTTTTTCGATGCAAAGCGTGGATTGAGCAGCTATTAACTTAAGCAGAGGATCATCCAATTGTTCTTTTGGTATACTATACACTGCATTACCCGAAGCCGGAGCAGCAAATAATATAATATTTTCACCCCCCACGTATTCCACAATTTTTTGAATATTTTGCATCCTTAAACTATCCAGCTTATATTTTTCAACTTTAGACATAGTTTTTGCATGCTTAGGTGTTAATTTATTTTTCTTAAATAAATAGCTTTTTGCTTTGTATTGCTTAGTTTTAAGGCCTAGATCATCATCCAAGCTAGTTTCTAATTGTTTATCAACGCTTTCAAAAAATTTTTTACTTAATTCATTGCCATATAACTCACATGCTTCCGTCTTAATTTCGTGTTTTAAATATTCTTCATAGCATTTTTTAATTTTTTCAAAAAAATTTTTTGGCTGAACATTCCAACTTACATAACCATGATGCGGATCAAATATTTTACCTGTAACATCTTCTATTAAAGATGCTTGAGCCTGATGCATGATCTCTTGGATTCTAAATAAAAATTGTATCGCCGCAGTTCTTTGTTTCATTTCCTCAGATCGGGTATCTTTAATATTTATTTGGCGGGATAAACATTTACGCATAAATTCATCAAACGCAATCCCTCCGATTTCTGGAATACAAACGGCCGCTTTTGCATGCTCAGGAACTAAACCTTGCAAGATAGCAAACTCTTCGTCATTAAAACAAAAATAGGCTCGTGATGGTGGCTGTTGCAATGGCTCATCGATTTCGTCACCGATAACTGGGGGGATTGCCGGAAAGTTGATTTCACTTAAACTCTGATTTTTTTCTTCATGGATTTTTGTTGGAAAGATTATTCCTTCATAACACATGATTAAATTTTTGCAGGAATCCAGAAAATCTTGGTTGTGCGGTTCCAAGATATTTTTTTGATAAGCTTTTTCACAGATTTCCATCCAACTACATTTAATTTTAACCTTACCAAAGGTAGCATCCTTTTGCTCAACTTCCTTATATTTCAATGTATCAGGTACATCATGCGTAAAGCTAACAAAAAGCGCCGCCAACATTTCTACTACTCGATAAATATCCTTATGCAGAAAGTAAAGTTTATATAACGCACCTAATTTAACTAAAGTAATTTTATGCAGAGGAGTCGAAATTATATCGGTATTGCTTAACGCTTCTAAAAGTTTTAGAAAAATTTTTTTATTTTTTCTTTCTTTTTTTTTATCAAAATTAACAGAAATTGGGCATAACGGAACCAATTGATTGGCTTTAGTGTAAGCTGCTTCAGGGTCCATTTCTTTAAATAGAGACAATTGCTTCACTGAATCACATAAAGCATTTGCTTCTGCTATGAGACGAGGAAAATTATTCTCTAACTTTTGGAATATGGCTTCTATCTTATCAAAAAGTCGTTTTAAAATTTCTTCGATGGATATCTGACTGGATAAATTATTAATAAAACTATTTATTTCATTCAAATTCAATTGTTCTTGAAAGTTAAATTCTTCAAAAATTCTTTTACTGAGTTCATAAACATTTTCGATTCTTAGTTGTTTTTTATGGTTTGCATTAAGATCACCGGATAACGGCTCAGATTTTTTTTTACCTTTATCATCATTATCATCTTGATACATGCTATACCTCACTGTTTCTTATTGTTGTTATTAATAGTATTGATCAATTTTATTAAAGTAAAATTAACAAAACAATTGTAAAAAACTGAAATTTAAATTGCTTAAAATTTATATTAAATTAAATCTGAAAAATAAAAAGCAAATTTTATGCCTAGAAACAACAAGTTGAGCATTTGTTAGCTAAAGTACTGGAAGATTATGTGCAAGCTGTGGAAAATTTAGCCGCTAAAAAATTAAAACCAAAAAATCTAGGATCCGGTTTTTTTCATCGATTACCCGAAAGTATTACTTCGGAAGACTCAAAACAAAATACGCTAAGCTTTAATCCTTAAACCCAATATAAGCACGCAAGATCGCTTAAAGCCTATATGTAAAGAAATTCTTACCCGAAGTTTATAATCGGAAATTAATATTAATTTTTTAACTCAGGAATCTTCACCACTAAGGCATCACAAGATAGATGATGGATTACCGCGCTGGCGGTGGAACCAAATAATACACCAATACCATGTCGACCATGACTGCCAATAATAATTAAATCGGTTTTTAATTGTTTCATTTTATCCAGTATCACCACCTTAGGTGATCCGACTTCGACAAATTGATGCTTGGCGGGGATATCAAATTTTTTCGACAAATCGGCTAATTGTTTTTGCGCTTCAGCCAGCATTTCGCCTTCTAAATCAATGACAGCAGGGTAAGCTTGTGCCACACCATAGGCATTGATATGTTCCACGGCATGAATAACTGATAAGCTAATATGTCCACCTTTAGCTAAAGCATGAGCACGCTTCAAGATAATTTCATCACAGGCAGGGTGCAAATCTATCGCTACTAAGATATTTTCATAAATTGCCATATCTTATCTCCTGAGGTTAGGCAAATACAAATTCCTAATCGACTCATTTATCCTACACTAAGCCAGCAAAGATAAACAGACCAATACTATTAAACAGGTAATGGTTACTCGTCATTGCGAGCAAAGTTGATCGCGATTGGTCGGGGCGACTGGATTTGAACCAGCGACCACCTACACCCCATGCAGGTGCGCTACCAGGCTGCGCTACGCCCCGAAGAGGGCACATTGTAATGTCCTGATAATAAACGCGCAACTACCAATTCATCCTGTAATTGAATCGTCATGGCGAGCGAATGTAATGAGCGTGGCCATCCATGGATTGCCACGCACCTACGGTGCTCGCAATGACGAGTAATATTTTACGCGCTCGCAATGATGATCTATTTTACGCGCAATGAGAGTGGCTAAAAATTAATTTTTTTGGTTCTTCAATTGTGATTTTAATTTCTGACTGGCTTGAAATAACACAACATTCCGCGAAGTAACGATCGTTGTTACGCCGGTTTTCGGATTTCGGCCTGGTCGTTCCTTTTTTCTGCGCCGACGAAAACTACCTAAACCGGAAATTTTTACTGGCTCTCCTCTCTCTAACGCTAATATGATCTCTTCAAAAAAAGCATCCGCCAGTTTTGTGGCTAATGGCCGGCTAAGGCTTGGCTCTTGTTGTCTTAAGCTGTTAATCAAATCAGCTTTGGTTAACACTGGACTCATAGGATTTTATTCCCGTAATTGAATAGTAAAACTTTGTTTAAGCATGTCTATTACTTTGTGCATTAGTTCATCCACTTCGGCATCCACTAAGGTACGTGTCGGATGCTGCCAACATAAGGCTAAGGCTAAACTTCGTTTTTGAGGTTCTTGCTCTGCAAAATAGACATCAAACAAAAAGGATTGATGCAGCCACTCACCGCTTTCATGATTCACTGCATGCAAAATAGTTTGCGCAGGATATTTTTCATCTACCCAAAAAGAAATATCCCGTCGTACCATAGGAAATTTAGAATAAGCTTTAAATTGCGGCAAATGTCTTTTACTAATAGCGGAAATTTGTAGTTCAAAACAATAAATGGGACCAATTAAATCTAACTCGGTGACGATTTTCGGATGTAAAGCGCCAAAATAACCAATGACCTTACCTGCCTGTTGCAAGTTACTGGACTGGCCTGGATGTAAAGCCGGATGTGTTCCTGGTATAAACTGAATATCAGCTTTGGCGGTTAAACTTAACAACGCTTCAAGATCCGATTTAATCGTAAAAAAATCTAAGGGAGTATTAGCCACACCCCATTGCTCAGGTAAACTCTGTCCACTAGCAACGGCGGCTAAATATTCTTGCTGTTCAAGTTTTCCTGTATGCTGTTGAAAACACACCCCGGTTTCAAATAAACGGCAACTCAATTGCTGTCGTTGTTGATTATAGCGCAAGCTGTTCAATAACCCCGGCCACAAACTCGTGCGCATGACCGAAAGCTCACTGGAAATAGGATTTAGCAAACTGATGGATTCTACGTGCGGAACTAGCGTTTGCTGTAGTTTAGGCGCGGTAAAACTATAATTGATGGCTTCATGATAACCGCGGTCGATGAGTAAATCTTGTATACGAGTTAACGAAAGTTGCGTTTCTGGTTGTGGCAAAAAGCTTAAAGAACTATTTGGCAGTGTCACTGGAATATGTTGATAACCATGAATCCGCGCCAACTCTTCGATGAGATCCACTTCTAATGAGAGATCAAAACGCCAAGTGGGTGGTATGAGCTGCCAAGCTTGGGCATCTCGATGCTGCACAATAATTCCTAAGCTTGCAAAAATGGCCGCTATTTTTTCTTCGCTTAAAGAAAAGCCTAACAATTTTTTGAAATGCGCCGGACGAAATTTTATACTGGATGGGGATAGTGCTGCGGATTGCACTTGCATCAGCGGCCCTACTTGACCACCGACTATTTCGGTAAGTAATTGTGTCGCTCGTTCTAAAGCCGACACAGTTATAGCCGGATCGACACCGCGTTCAAAACGATACGCTGAATCCGAATTCAATCCATAGTGCCTTGCACGTCCGACTAGACGAGTAGGATTAAAATAAGCACTTTCCAAAAATATATCCTGCGTTTGTTCGGTAACCGCTGAATATGCCGCGCCCATCACACCCGCAATCGCTTGCACTTGGTTTTTATCCGCAATGACTAAAGTGTTGGCATCTAAAACAACGTTTTTTCCGTCTAATAACGTGACATGCTCTTCGGGGTGCGCAAGACGTATGTTGACTTCATCTTTTAATTGCTTCAGATCAAACGCATGCAATGGCTGTCCCAATTCTAACATCACATAATTGGTCACATCGACAACTGGATGTATACTGCGCACACCACTACGACGTAAACGCTCTTGCATCCAACACGGTGTTTTAGCATGCGTATTAATGTTGCGGATAATCCGTCCGACGTAATGCGGACAATCTTTGGCGGATGCAACATTAATATTAATTGTATCTTGTATCACAGCGGGCTGTTTCTCGATGGCTGGCTGCGTCATGGTCTGCTGCGTGATAGCCGCTAGATCACGGGCTAAACCTTTGACGCTCAAACAATCACCGCGATTGGGTGTCAAATGAATATCCAAACTATGGTCATTTAATTGTAAATAGTCACGAATATCTTTACCTAGCGGTGCATCAAAGGGTAATTCCACGATTCCTGCGTCTGAAGATACTTCCGCAAGACCTAATTCACTACTGGAACATAACATGCCTTGTGAAACCACACCGCGCAGCTTAGCTTCTTTAATCACGATATCATGAGGTAATTGCGCACCCACTTGTGCGACGGCTACTTTTAAATCCGCTCGACAATTTTTCGCGCCACATACGATGGTTAAGATTTTATCGTCGCCGATATTTACTTCACATACTTGTAAGCGTGATGCATGGGGATGTGGCGCGGCACTTAACACAACACCGACAACTACATTATTAAACGCACCTGCCACTGGATGCACGGCAGCGACTTCCAAGCCGGCTAAGGTCAGTTGCTCAGCCAATTGCTCGACATTTAAGTGGGGATTAACCCATTCACGTAACCATTGTTCACTCAATTTCATATTAAAATTGCTCTAAAAAACGACAATCATTTTCAAACATCAAACGTAAATCGGGAATTCGATAACGTAATAAAGCTAAACGATCAATACCCATGCCAAACGCAAAACCTTGATATTTATCCGGTGCTAAACCGGATTTTTCTAATACATTTGGATGTACCATGCCACAACCTAATATTTCTAGCCATCCGGTTTGACTGCAGACACGACACCCTGCTCCCGCACACATCACACATTGAATATCAACTTCAGCCGAAGGTTCAGTAAATGGAAAATAAGCGGCACGAAAACGAATGGCTAAATCGTGTTTTTCAAAAAATTGTTGTAAAAATTGGGTTAATAAACCTTTAAGTTCAGAAAAATTCGCTGATTTATCGATTAACAATCCTTCTACTTGATGAAACATCGGTGTGTGTGTGACATCCGAATCGCAACGATAGACACGACCGGGTGCAATCATTTTTATTGGCGGTTTAGCGTTTTGCATCGCGCGTATTTGCGCCGGTGAAGTATGCGTACGTAACAGCAAACCATTCGCAAAATAAAATGTGTCATGTAAAGCACGCGCTGGATGATCGCTGGGGATATTTAATGCCTCAAAATTATAATAATCGTCCTCAATCTCAGGACCTTGCTCAACAGTAAAACCTGCACCGGTAAAAAAATGCTCAATGCGCTGACGGGTACGCGTTACTGGATGTAAGCTGCCATTTGACTGACCGCGACCGGCTAGCGTGATATCGACTTTTTCTCGCACCAATTGTGCGTTGATTTCTTGATGGACTAATAATTCACTTTGCGCTTTTAGCAAGGCTTCGATTTGTTGCTTGGCTTGATTGACAGCTTGCCCTACTTTAGGTTTTTCTGCGGCAGGTAAATGAGCTAATTTTTTAAGATAATCATTTAACACACTTTTTTTACCTAACAGTGTGCTACGTAACTGTTCTAAATCAAATGAACGTTTTACTTCGGCAATCGACTGCGCCGCTCGCTCAATAATCTGTTGTAAATCATCTGTCATGATGCGTTAACCTTTTTTTATCCGCTATTTAATTTATATCTATCACTCAATTTGAAGAATGGGCAAAACGCTTCAAATAAAATTACTCAGAAACCACGGTGAAGTAATGTAATTAACTTAAACGATCATATTCCTCTAAAGAAATCCTTCTCGCTTCCGACTCTAACATAATAGGAATCTCATCTCGAATAGGATATGCCAAACGATCAAAGCGACAGATGAGTTCTTGAGCTGATTTTTCATACACCAAACTTGCTTTGCATAAGGGGCAAACTAGAATACTGAGTAAATATTTATCCATCTGAACCTCGTCGTAGAGCGACTGTTTCTCTTAAATAAGTCGGTAAAGCTTCGCTCGCTGTCACTGACTCACCCCGCTGATAAGCAGCGGCGGCAATCACAGCGGCATCATAGGCCCTAGGATAGCGTTGTGGCAGCCATCGCTGCAACTGATTCTTAAATTGATCGACGAATAACGCATGATATTGATCCCAACCGCTACCCACACCGACAAAATTCGTTAAGCCACTCGCTTCACAATGTTGTGGTAAGCATAATTGTTCAGTGCTACAGGCTTGCATGATAGGGGTCTCTTCTTGTAATCGATACGTGCCAGAAAAGACTTCCTGCAAACGCGCATCGATAGCCGTCAATACCTGTTGCGCGTGCAATTCCCGGTAAGCACCTTGGGCCAAACATTGTAAACTGGACACCAATACTACCGGCAAATCAGCAGCAAAGGCACTGGCTTGAATAATACTCGCCGCAATGCGTATTCCCGTAAAACTCCCTGGTCCGCGTGTAAACGCTAACGCATCTAAATCGCGTAGTTTGAGTCCTGCTTCATCCAACAAGGACTGCATCATCGGTAATATCAGTTGTGTATGCATACGCGGTGCGCATTGATAACGTTCCTGAATTTGTTCATGGTGCAACAAAGCCGCCGAACAGGCTTCGGTACACGTATCAATCGCTAACAAGGTGATGGACTTCATTTTTTAATTATATTTATAGCAACGTGTCTCCGTTGCAGGCATGCATGCACTGGAATCATTTTCATGAATATTAAAAAACTGGGGTCGAAACTTAGTCACAATACTAACATTACTGTGCCTATCTTGACTAATTTTTGCGCTTATAGGCGCCGCCGCTGGCTGTTTTTCTAAATAATCGAGTAGTGCCAGTCTTTTCGTAGCCGTCATCGGTAAATAGGGATGAAAAAAAATCAATCCTTGTTCGATCATATTTAACAGATCGTAGGCTAAATCCAGATCATCTGTCGCTTCCATCCAAAGTTCTTCACTGTTTTGCTTTGCATGTAATAGTCTTTGCCATTCCAAGCTATTTACCTTCAATAAAGGCGGCGCATCAGCAAATAAAACCTTGGGATTAACGGTTGCATTTTTGGCTAATATTTGCAACGCAATAACGACACGTTGATTTCTGTAATGTTTTCCAATGGTAATAAAACTTACTAAGAGTTTATAAACCTCTCTATATGCTTCTGGCAACTTAGCATTATATAAACAGTAATGTAGTAAAAAATAAAGCCTATCGCCCACTGCTCGGCCTATCGCCTCGTATTCATAGATCCCTGTGTAGACACAATTCGGATAAATCGGATTTTTACCGATCGTGTGTGCCAAATAGATAGCAAAACGAGTCTCTACATTGGCATAATCAATGATAGCCGTCAAATCAAAATCATAGGCTTTTTTCTCAGTTTCTTTCAGAAATTCTAAGCTCAATTTATCATCGTGCGCGGCAGCCATGTCCTTCAAACAACGCAACGCGGGCACGTAGGTCGTAAAAATATAATCGCGTTGTGCTTTTGATAACATACTGGCCCAAAAGGTATGTCCTATATCATGTAACCACATCGGAAACGGGCCACATCGGAAGCCATCGGCATTTTTAGGATTAGATACAATTTGTGTTGCGTATAATGAAACGGGATGAAAATCCTGACTATGCCAGTGATATAATGTGACTAAGCCCGGATTGCCCAAAACGGGACGCATCCACATCGGCTGTTTATTCAATGCCTGCAAAAAATAATGGATTAGCGATGAAGAGGGCACTAAATAATTCGTGGTCGGATCTTCATAACGGCTAACAGATATTTTTTGTATCAAAGGCAAATTGTTTATCAGTATCCCCACTAAACGATTAGCATCCCGCTCAGTCTCATTCGATACCAGATGATGATTAAACTCGGTTTTGATTAAGCACTGTTCGATCCGTGGCAACTCTAATACATAATTAACTAAATGCTCGAAATTCATATCCGCATTTAAGTTTTTCAAAGCACGCGTTACACCCAACAAATATTCATAACCTTGCTGGGTTATTTTTCCGGCTTCGACTAAAGGAACGATATCGACTTGATAATTACATTTGACATCGTAATCTTCAGCGCGCAGATTTTGCGTGGTGGTATATTGCATTTTCATAATCAAATACACGTAAGCCGTAATCCCTTGCCAAAAAGGGATCATTTTTTCATTGATTAGATAGATCAGATATAAATTACAGTGAGGATTATTCCAAATTTCTGCTTGAAAATTTCCTTGACCAATCGCTTCTTTTAAGTCAAGCAGTTTTAGATGGTAAGGTGTTAATGTATTTAAGAAATCAGGAATGGTTTTATTTTTCTGAACTAATTCCAATATATTGTTGTGAACAGGGTATAAATCATCCATTGAAGTATCTGGCTTCCATTTATTATAACTTTCTTCAAAAAAAGATTTTGCTATACTGAGTGATTAGATTGAGTGGTTATATGCTATCTCAGTTTTATTATTTTTCGAGAAATTGCAATTTGTCTTCTTTATCTTTCCATTCATCAGCGTCGGGAGGAGGATCCTTGCGATGCGTGATATTCGGCCATTTTTGTGCAAGTTCTTTATTCAGTGCTAAAAATTCTTTATATTTTTCCGGTAGATCATCTTCAACATAAATGGCATTCACCGGGCATTCTGGCTCACACAAACCACAATCAATGCATTCGTCAGGATGAATAACCAACATATTCGGTCCCTCGTAAAAACAATCAACGGGGCAAACCTCAACACAATCGGTATATTTACAACGAATACATTTTTCAGTAACTAAAAATGTCATTGGGATTCTTTAATAATACAATGCATAAACCATTTAAATCTGGTGCCCGGGGCCGGACTCGAACCGGCACAGTGTTACCACCGAGGGATTTTAAGTCCCTTGCGTCTACCAATTTCGCCACCCGGGCAATTAATTTCTTCTAACTTCTTACTCTTCGCACTTGGATTTTTTGGTCTGTGTGACTGCGGGACTCGCATCGCGACACCTGCTAAAAACCCGATTGCCGTGAGTAATCTGGAGGCTAGGGCCGGAATTGAACCGACGTACGCGGCTTTGCAGGCCGCTGCATGACCACTCTGCCACCCAGCCAATCCTCTCATACTCTTCGCACTGGAACTTTTGGCTGTGTTGCCGCTCAACTCGCAATCCTCATGTATCTTGCATACACTCCGGTTGGCTCATTTTCACGGCGCCTTGCCAAAAATTTCATTGCTGTGAGTATATTTAACAAAAAATACTTCAGCCTCTACTGATCTATAAGATTTATTTAATAAAAAATCTTGGAGCGGGAAACGAGGCTCGAACTCGCGACCTCAACCTTGGCAAGGTTGCGCTCTACCAACTGAGCTATTCCCGCAAAACGGGTGATATTGTAACTGCATCAAAAATGCTGTCAAGAAGATAAATCATGCCATGCTGCTTTTAAATATAAACACATACTCCACAACGTTAAAAATACAGCAAGATAAAGTAATATATAACCTGACCAAGCAAATCCTATCCAAGCACCCGGTTTATAAAGTAATAATAAAATGATCGCTAACATTTGTAAGGTTGTTTTTATTTTTCCTAACATCGTCACCGCCATACGCTTACGTTGACCAATCTCTGCCATCCATTCACGCAATGCTGATACCATAATTTCACGACAAATAATAACGATAGCGGGAACAGCTAAATAAGGTAAGGCCCTATCACCGACTAATAATATCAAAGCGGTTACCACAATTAATTTATCGGCAACCGGATCTAAAAATGTGCCTAATTTAGAAACTTGACCTAAGCTTCGTGCTAAATAACCATCTAACCAATCCGTCATTGCAGCAAAAATAAAAATGATCGCTGCCAATATATGACTACCGCGAAAAGGTAAATAAAATAATAAAATAAAAACCGGAATTAAAATAATACGTAGAAAGGTTAATATATTGGGAATACCCATAAGGTGGATACCAGTAGCTAGTAGAGAGATGAGTTTTATCTATTAGTCAATCAGGAGTTTCGCGATATACAAATCAGATAAAAATTTTACCTTCCAGGTAATAGTTTATTCGTCATTGCCAGCGTGTAAAATATTACTCGTCATTGCGAGCACCGTAGGTGCGTGGCAATCCATGGATGGCCACGCTCATTACATTCGCTCGCCATGACGCTAATTTTTTTATACAAATTTCCACTACTCGAGTTCTATTCACGAAACCCATCTAGTAGTGTAACCGGTTAGTTTAGCCTTTTAAAGCTAAATAAATCTGCTCGGCTAAATGTTTACTAATACCAGGAACCTTAGCCAAGTCAGCAGCACTGGCACTTTGTAACGCTTGTAAACCCCCAAACTGACGTAATAATTCGCGCCGCCGTTTCACACCAATACCGGGAATATCTTCCAGCGTTGAAGTCCGTCGTTTTTTTGCGCGTCGACCGCGATGACCGGTAATGGCAAAGCGATGGGCTTCGTCGCGTATCGCTAAAATCGCATGTAAGGCCAATGAATCGGCCGGTAAAATGATAGCTTGGGATCGTGATGAAAGATATAAGCTTTCTAGTCCAGACTTACGCCCAGGCCCTTTCGCCACCCCTATGACAAGGATGCCGTTAATCTGTAATTCCTCTAAGACTTGTTCAGCTTGTTTTAATTGACCTTTACCACCATCGATCAACAAAATATCCGGTAAATTTTCTTCTTCATTTTTCAAATGCTTGTAACGACGCATGAGTGCTTGGCGCATCGCCGCAACATCATTTCCGGGAGTCACATCCTCAATATTAAAACGTCGATAATCCATTTTTCGTGGGCCTTGCTCGTCAAATACCACGCAGGATGCAACCATCGCCTCGCCTTGCGTGTGACTGATATCGAAGCATTCTAAGCGCTGCGGCAAATTATCCAGTTGCAAGGCGGTTTGCAAACATTCGAGTTGTTTATAAAACACCAACTTATCTGAAAGATGCGCCGTTAATGCTTGTTGTGCATTTTCATGTGCCAAGGTCAACCAGTGTTTCTTTTCGCCACTGGGTTTATTCAATAATTTAACCTTATGTCCTGAGCGCTCAACTAAGCTAGCCATTAACCAATCTTGTTCGGTTATTTTTAACGGAATAATTAACTCGTCAGGTATACGATGAGAAATTTCTGTTTGAGAATAAAATTGCTCCATAAACGCCGATAACACTTCCACGGCTTTATATTTAGGCGGGACATCGGGAAAATAGGCTTTTCCGCCTAATAATCGACCATGACGCACATTTAGTACATATAAAGCATAATGCGAGGTTTGTTGTGCTAAACCAATAATATCAAGATTTCCTTGGCCGGTAGTAATCACTTGTTTCTGTTGAATTTCACGCAATGCTGCAATTTGATCGCGCAAACGCGCTGCCGTTTCATAATCTAATTCCTGCGCAGATTTTTCCATTTGTTCAGCGATATCATTGATAACTGTTTTATTTTTACCTTGTAAAAACAAAACAGTATTTGTCACATCACGCTGATAATTCTCTGCTGTGATGAGACCTACACACGGTCCGGTGCAACGTTTAATTTGGTATTGTAAGCACGGCCTGGTACGATTACGAAAAAAACTATCTTTACACGAACGAATTCTAAATAATTTTTGTAATAAATTTAAGGTTTCTCTGACTGCCAAAATACTTGGGAAAGGTCCGAAATAGCGATATTCTTTGACGCGTGCGCCGCGATAAAAGGCTAAACGCGGATAGCTTTGATGTTTGCTAAGAATAATATACGGGTAACTTTTATCATCGCGTAATAAAACATTATAGCGCGGCTTCAGCTGCTTAATAAGATTGCTTTCTAGCAACAAAGCTTGATTTTCGGTTTCAGTGGTGGTGGTTTCAATAGCGGTAACCTGTCGCATCATCAATGCCACTCGACTACTTTGCTGACCACTGAAATAACTACTGACTCGTTTTTTTAAATGCCGCGCTTTACCAACATACAATACTTGTTGTTCGGCATTTAAAAATAAATAAACACCCGCGCTTTGACTGATAACAGCCAGCTGTAGTTTTAAATTGGCATCCTTCACACCCAGCGTCACAGAAATAACCCACCCAATAACTCAAACCATCTAATTTTAAACGCATAGGCATTACCCCATACCTTAGTATGGGGTAATAAAAATATAACGTTAATTCGGCATTTTATCCTATATTCTGCGAATCAAGCAAAATCTTACTTATTAAGGTTATCAAAGATTTGTTTGACAGTTTTTAAAGCGGGTAAATTAGGAAACTGTGTAGCCAAGGCATCAACTAATACACCCACACCTTTGAAACCTGTTTTGGTAGTGACTTGTTGTTGATTCAGCTCTTTAGAAGCATTCATTTGTTGATTTTGTTGGTTTTTAAGTTGATCCTTGATCATTTGCACTTCATGGCGTAATTCGGCACAACAATCCGCATCTTGCGCCCAAACCGGACTCACCGAAAAAACGAGTAATAAGCATAATGTGATTGGTTTTAATAACGACATCTGAAAAAAACCTCCTTACACTTTAAAAAAGCGATTTGACACCGGGCAGCAATACCTGCCACCCAAACGACTTCGCTATATTTCACTACGAAGCAAACGAAGCATAGTCTAAAGCCCAGACTTATGCTAAGTGCTGAATTTTTGCGCTAAAATTTCGGTGATTTAGTGCACGATTGTAAAATTTTTGACTTATTAGTTGAGTATATTTTTTACTTTTAAAATAATTTTTATGAATTTATGTTAGATAATGTCAATATATCTAAATACAAAAATTAATATAAAAAGTAAGATAAAAAATGAAAATTATTACACTACTTGAATTATTATTATTATTAATAATGGGTTATATTCTATATAAATTTCATTAAATTTGATTTTTATAGCTTGTCATTATGCCAAAAAAAAAGTAAGATAAAAATTCGGTATTTTAATTAAAAAAATTAGACAAGGATTTTTATGTTGCATTCGCTAGAAAAAAAAAATATTTTAATCGTTCCTTTATCTTTATTTATTTGCTTTAATAAAAAATTAGCAGCAGAAAAATTTGCGAATTTATTCGGTAAATTTTTTGATGACATGTTTAGTTGCGACGAAGCTATGAAAGAACACGAGAAATTTAGTGAAGGTTGGCTGCAAAAAATTTTGACTTCTAAAATCGTAGCTGATTTCAATCTAGGAAAAAAAACTAAACACGAATTTATTGCAGAATTATTGAGTTTTTTAGGCTTACCTAGCAGCAAATCGACGGATATTGAGGTTGCCTGGAATTCTTTGATTGAGTTTGACCGAGAATCGCGTGAAGCATTCTATGCTTTAATTAAACTCACTCTGCAGGGAAAATCCATTTATTTTATTGGCGATACAAATGAATTACACGCTAAAAAAATCTTAGATCTGTTTAAAGACCCTCCTCCCCTACTCAATAAATTATCATTTTTGGAAAATCTACCTGAAAACGTGCAAGCTTTGCCATTTCCCATTAGCCGAGTCTCAGACTGGGCGTTAGGTAGCGATGATTCAACGCAAATCGGTATGATCTATTTTTGTTTATCCTATGCATATAAAATTTTGATAGAACAACCACAAAATGTACTCACTAGGTTATTTACTTCCCCTTCAGGCTTACTCACGCATTTAAAAACCCATTTCAATGGAATAGGTAAAACTCAAGATGATATAATATTCGTTAATCCTTATACAAAAGAGCGGGCAATAATAAAACAATTAGCACTAGAATCTATCTCTAAGGAAAATTTTTATACGGATCTAATAGCGCTAACTCCATGCAATGCTACCGCTACATTTATTCCGCTACAAATCGATCCGTATTGTCCTACAGACAGCACCTGCGTATCGGTATCAGGTCCACATACACACTAAGCTGCTGCTTTTATGTTAAACATCAATTGATTAGGGAACAATATATGATATCCATATTACCATCATCTAATCCGCAAGATGCACAAGCCATCATTGTTAATTTATCCTCCATCAATAAACTAAAACCCATATCAGAAGTTCTCGATAAATTTGCCGATTTGCATTATCAGTATGCATCGAGTTGGCTGCCTTACAAATGGTATAGCAAACTTTGGGTCTGCTCAAACTACCTCACTATGGTGCGCGCAATTGATGATTATAGGCTGGGAAAAATTGATACCGAAATGTTTACTAAGCAGTTACATGATATTTTTTACTTTATCCCTGCTAATAAAAATCCTTGTGAATTGTTAAAAAAAGCTTGGAATTCATTGATAACATGGGATGATCAATCGACACAACGACTTAATTATTTAATAGAGAAAAATCTTACACTTTGCTTAATTTCGAATACGAATGAGTTAAATATCCAAAAAATTAAACAGTATATTGATAACGCCACAAAAAAAACCTGGGATTGGCAGGAACAAACACTCGGTAAATGTAAATTCCATATCGATAAAAACCTTAGATTAATGACTTCTTATGAAAATAAAGTACTTAAGTCAGATGCTTTAATAGAAAAATTAGTTGAGCAATTTTTGATTGAAGAAAAAACTCGTAAAAATATCATTTTGGTCAGTCAATACAAACCGGATTTAGCTAAGGCAAAAATATTAGGTATTGAAAGTATAGCCAGCGATCAATTCTTTCCGTCGATTCCAGCATTGAAGCGAATATCATCATCACAAAGCTCTTTAAATAATACGCGGTATGTCACGACACGCTCCGCAAACCCTGCTTTTCTGATTCCTAACAATAGCTTAGTGAGCAGTCGGCGAAATTTTTTCGGAAGGGTTCCTAAGAATGGAAAAAATCCAACCGCTGCAATTTCAGAAACAACTCCCCTAATTCGTCGATAAAACTTAGAAAAACAAACCAGAAAAGGATTATTCCTCTGGGGGATTATCTGACGATTTATCAGCATAACCCTCTTCTTCTTCTAATAAACCATAACGCAATGCTAAATGGGTTAACTCGACATCGTTATGTACACCTAACTTTTCATACAATCGATAACGATAGGTATTGACTGTTTTAGGACTTAAACAAAGTTTTTTTGCAATACCATTCACTTTAGTTCCATGCGTAACCATATACATGACTTGTAATTCTCGCTCGGAAAGTTGCGCAAAAGGTGATTTGGAGGCGTCAGAGACTTGACGTAACGCCATTTTTTGGGCAATTTCTAAAGTAATATAAATTTGACCGGCCACCACTTTCCGAATCGCAGTAATCAATTCTTCAGCATTGGTATTTTTAGTAATATATCCCGCCGCTCCAGCACGCACGAGACGATCCGGAAAAGGTCCTTCACTAAATACGGTAACAACAATAATTTTAAGTTTAGGATTGACACGTATCAATCGGCGCGTTGCATCTAAGCCACCTATACCAGGCATTTTTAAATCCATTAACACCACATCGGGTTTGCTTTCCTTTACTAAATTAATAGCGGCTTCGCCACTTTCAGCTTCCCCAATGACATTAATATCACGAACATCCTCTAATAAACGCTTCATACCTAAACGCACTAAAGCATGATCGTCAACGATAACGACGTTAATCATGGAACGCCAACTCCTCTTGTCAATTTCATTTTTTTGGCGGAGGGACAGGGATTCGAACCCTGGAAGGAGTTGCCCCCTTGACGGTTTTCAAGACCGTTGCTTTCAACCGCTCAGCCATCCCTCCTACTTTAATCAGTAACTACCGGTATACTAGCATAAACTATAGGATGTAGACTATAAAGAAATACGTCAAACACTGAGTTGAAATTACGCAATTAACGTTGCAGCAGACGTCCGGAAATCATGGTGTATTAAGTGTTTGACGTTTGCGTTTAAAAAATTCCTGTAATTTTTCTGCACAAGTTTCAGCTAATACGCCATCAGTAAAATCAAAGGTATGATTAACTCCTTTTAAAAGATGCCACTTTGACATTATCACACCAAAACGCGAATCATACGCACCAAATACGAGTCGTTTAATTCTAGCTTGGATCATCGCACCGACACACATTAAACAAGGTTCTAAGGTAACATACAATGTCGACGCTAATAAACGATGATTTTTTAGCTGTTTGGCTGCTTGTTGCAGTAACAAAATTTCAGCATGGGCGGTAGGATCACAATAAGCGAGGGTTTGATTATAAGCCGTACCGATGATCGTTTTGTTCAGCACCAATACCGCACCGACTGGAACTTCACCCGACATTGCTGCACACTCCGCTGCCCTTAAAGCGTGTTGCATATAGATCATATCATTCTGCAGAATGTTCATAGGATAAAAAAACCGTCATGGCGAGCAAAAGCAATGAGCATGGCCATCCAGTTTACAACGTTTCCTGGATTGCCGAGCGCTGGTGCTCGCAATCACGAGTAAATTATTTGCGTTCCACATCTTATCGATTGAAAACGGTAAAAAAATAAACAAATTTATTTTTTATTACACATCTTACAATGATCACAGCCACAATGGCAGCCTTTGTGTGAACGATGACAGCATAAATACTTTATTAATGCACCCACCGCTAAAATTGGCAGCATAATATCAAAGAAACGCGAAACCATTACGATGGTATCAACCGAATCAGGTTTCGCAAGACTTGCAGCGATAGCCATCAGAACAGCAATAATAATCACTATTGCTGGGAAAAATTTACGGCACATATCAAGGTCTCCTTGCAATTTAAATAAAGGGTAGGATCTCTTTTCGCAACACGCAGATACTATCATAGTTGGATTTTATTGTCTTTGCCTAACCGCTTCGAATAAACAGATCCCAGCTGCGACTGAAACGTTTAAACTGCTGACGCTACCCGACATCGGTATAGCAATTAAGCCATCGCAGCGCTCTTTGGTTAAACGACGCAAACCTTTACTTTCAGCACCTAATACCAGCGCCAATGCCCCCGTCAATGCCGTGTCATAAATAAGTTGTGGGGCGGATTGATCCAAACCGTAACACCACACTCCGAGCTTTTTTAATTTCTCTAAGCTAGTGGCCAAATTAGTGACAGTAAAAAGTGGTGTCATTTCAGCTGCACCCGCGGCTATTTTTCGCACACTCGGCGTCATACTGACTGAGCGATCTTGCGGAATAATCACGGCATCCACACCCGCTGCATTCGCAGAGCGCAAACATGCACCTAAATTATGCGGATCCTGAACCTCATCTAACACTAAAAAAAATGGCGGTTTCGTTGCGTTCGCTAAACGTTGATCCAATAAAATAAATAAATCACGTTCGCTTAATTGCGAAGACATTTTGATCTCAGCTAACACGCCTTGATGCACCGCACCATTGGCCCAAACATCACATTTAATCTTCGATAAAATTTGAATGGGAATCTGCTGATATTCAGCCAGCTGCAAAATTTCTTGGATACGTTTATCTTCACGTCCTTGTTGTCGATAGAGTTGGCATATTCTTTCTGGATGTGATTTTAATAACGCTGTAATAGCATGAAAACCAAAAATAAATTCTTTTTTAACGATAGGACTCATGTTAAAATACTCAATAAAAATAGCTTACTTGAAAGGATTAAATCGCTGTGCCACATACCTTATCTGTACGTATTAACCCTGACTGTTTAAGCCAAATCCAATACGAAAAAAACGTTTCGGAGCAGCAAAATACCTTTATCGAAAGCGTTAAAGATCTGCATATCACCGTAAATCAATTAAAAAAGCAAACTGATTTTCGATTTAACGAAAAACAAAAGCAAGAAATCAGCCGCGGTGGTTTTTATGCGCTAACCAAATCCTTAGAAAAAAAGTTTACTAAACAACCCCCCATCACGCTACTCGATTTACAAAGTGCTCTGAATGAAGAATTCCGTATTGAAGATAGGTCGAAGATTGATTTCTTCATTAAGTCGCTGTTAGAACCCACCTCGCTGCCTTTTGCGTTATCTGCACTGGCCTTCTCTGTCTTACCTGAAAACTGTATTTGGTCCAATGAGTGCGCAACAACTGATCCCGCGTTTAAGTACGCGCTAAAAGCAAAATCAGATTCTAGACGAGACAATATCATTTTTAAGATGCCTCTTAATTTAAAAAATCCTAATTTCTCAGTAAGTTCACCACAGGGTTCTGCTCAGATTCAATTTATGATTCAGGAAAAGCAAATTAAACTACTGCCATTATATATGAAATTTAATTTTGTTGAGAAAAAAGCACTTAAAGAATTTAAAAAAAAACTATGCTGCGACTTTCGAGATTGGGTTTTTCTGCCTAACAGCCACTGGCCTACGGCTGACTTATGGGTGATACCAATTTTGCTGGGATGCTTTTTAGGACTAAGCGCTATGATTAGTCTGCTTGCATTAAGTTTAACTCCCATTTCACCGTTATTGTTACCCGCGTTGGGCTTTGCGTTAGGTTTAGGTTTAGCGAGTATGATGCATAGCTATGTTCATATATGCATAAAAAAAGAACAAAAAAAATGGCAACGGCCGATTCATATCCTCAATAAACCGATGCAAACCACTGCTTTTTTTAACCATCCAGATAAAGTCACCGTGATGTCGAGCGAATGGAATGAGTGTAGCCATCCTCCACAATTTCGTATTTCTCCTGGATTGCCGCGCGCTACGCGCTCGCAATGACAATTAGAATAACGTCATGACGCGAATGAACATTCGCATGGCCGCAAATGTTCATTCGCGTGGCCATCCCACAATTTCGTATTATTTTCTTTTTTTATATTTTTTAGACTTTTTTGTGGATTTTTGAACTTCTGGTTCGATCAATTCAAAATCAATTTTACGTTGATCCAGATCGACACGTCCAACCCGTACCTGTATTCTATCGCCCAAACGATAGACTATCCCGGTACGTTCACCTTGCAAACAATGTCGATTCGCATCAAACTGGTAATAATCATTATGCAAAGCAGTGACATGCACTAAGCCTTCCACATAAATATTTTGCAATTCAACAAACAAACCAAAACCGGTTACATTGGTGATGATACCATCAAAGGTTTCTCCAACACGATCACGCATATATTCACATTTTAACCAATCTAATACTTCGCGTGTGGCTTCGTCGGCACGCCGTTCGGTGGTCGAACAATGCTCGCCTAAACGAGAAATCGTCACCTTATCATAGAAAAAATTCTTCGGTTTACGCTTTGCTAATACATGCCGTATGGCTCGGTGAACTAATAAATCCGGGTAACGACGTATCGGTGAAGTAAAATGTGCATAGGCATCGAATGCCAAACCAAAATGACCAATATTTTCCGGACTATAGATAGCTTGACTCAAGGAGCGCAACATCACGGTTTGAATTAAATGCGCGTCCGGCCTGTCAGCAATTATTTTTAACAAGCTCGAATAATCTTCCGGTGTGACGACCTTTTTATTTGGAAAACGTAAACCTAATTCCGCCAGAAAACTTTTCAAATCCGCTAATTTTTCTGCCGCCGGTGCCGCATGAATTCGATATAACGTCGGAATTTTAGCCTTCAGTAAAAAATGTGCCGCTGAAACATTAGCCAGTAACATACATTCTTCAATGATACGATGCGCCACGGTGCGAACGCTGGGGATGATCTGCTTAATTTTTCGATTGGGCCCAAAAATAACTTGCGTTTCAGTCGTCTCAAAATCAATCGCGCCGCGTGCTTCACGCGTTTGGCGTAACAATTGATATAGGCTATGCAAATTTTGTAAATGCGGTAATACATTTTTATACGCTGGAGGACATTTATTACTAGTTAACCAAGCTGCAACTTCGTTATAAATCAAACGTGCTCTAGAATGAATCACCGCCGGATAAAATTGAAAGCGTTTCAATTCGCCTTTACTGGAAATCAACATATCGCAAACCATGCACAGCCGATTGACTTTCGGTTTTAATGAACAAAGTTCATTTGAAAGAACTTCCGGTAACATCGGTAAGACACTATTTGGAAAATAAACCGAATTGCCACGTGCTTCGGCCTCTTTATCCAATTCACTTTGCGGGCTGATATAATGACTGACATCGGCAATCGCCACGACTAAACGCCATTGTTTTTTTTGTCGTTCACAATAAACGGCATCATCAAAATCCTTGGCATCGGCACCATCAATCGTAACAAACGCTAACGCTTGTAAATCAACTCGGTCATCTTGCTCATCACTCGCTAACACTCCAGCTTGCAAAGCATCAATTTCTTCCTGTACTGAATCAGGCCAGACATGTGGGAGATTATAATTACGTATCGCTACTTCTATTTCTAAACCCGGCGCCATGTGTTCGCCCAGTATTTCGGTAATGCGACCAATGGCTTGTTGACGAAAACTAGGAAAGCGGGTTATTTCAACGACGACGATCTGTCCAGAAGTTGCCGCACTTTCGTCATCGGCCCCGATTAAAATATCTTGTGCAATCCGATTATTCGAAGGCACAACAAAAGCCACACCTTTTTCTTTAAAAAAACGTCCCACTAAAGAAGGTGTATTACGTTCTAACACTTCGGCAACCACCCCTTCACGCCGATTTCGTCGATCGGTTCCGATGACGCGCGCTAAAACTCTATCACCATGAAACACCAACTGCATTTGCCGTGCACTTAAATACAGATCATCACTACCATCATCGGGAACCAAAAAACCAAAACCATCGCGATGACCAATAATACGTCCGCGCACCAAATTCATTTTATCCGGCAAGCCATAACCTTCGCGACGTGTTAACACAATTTGCCCATCTCGTTCCATAGCCCGCAAACGCCGTCGCAGCGCTTCTTGACGTTCGGGATCAGTTAAACCCAAACGTTGATTGAGCTCGTCACGTTTAACTAAATGACCACATTTTTTTAAAAAATCTAAAATGTACTCGCGACTAGGAATGGGATTATCATATTTCCCGGCTTCACGTGCCGCATAAGGATCAACGAACGGTTTCGGTTTTTTCGCCATAGTTATTACTAGTTAATGAGATGAATCACACTTTGCATGGCTTCATCCTAAACTATATTTGGTATTATGTCGCCTGTATAGCGCACGTTGAACTCATGCAAAGCTTCGAGGCCAACCACTGGTCTATCGCTAGCGAGAAGAAGGAATGGGCTAAATTCTCATCTTTTTATTTTCATTCTTGGGATTAAATGGAGGCACTTCTCTTTTTTGCCCTTTCCCTTGTTTAAAAAATGTAGCGGACATAGGTTTTTTAGACGAGTCTTTTGGTTTAGACGCTCGGAAACGAGGTTTAACATTCTGTCTTACACCTATTTCAGGTTTAGCGGTAAACAAAAAAATGTCATTATCTTTTTGCTGTTGCTCACGAGAAGCTTCGGACGGATAAACATTTGCATTCGCTGCCGGGATTTTCTGGTTAAATAATGGAGAAGATAACGAATTCATGACATGATCAAGTTGCCTTTCTTGGCTTTCAAGATGATATTGATAAATATGCCAACCGGCAAATATTAATCCACCTGCAAGTAAAATGCCTATCAGTGGTAAAGCCGCAATGCCTGCGGTTATTCCCAACACCCCTAGTATGGCTGTCGTTACACCAAAACCAGTAAGTTTAAGAAACAAAATTCCCGTCCCTAAACGAATAAGACCTACCCAAGCTCTTTTTAAAAGTTGTTTGGTCGTGCTCCAGATTGAGTTATCTGGTTTACCACGACGAAAAAGACGATCATATTCACGTAGCGAAATATCCGGAATTTCGGCGTCATTTTCTTTTAATACAGTTAATTGTTTATTTTTAAGTTCAAGCAAAGAAATTTGAGATTTATAATTTTTCATCGCCGAGTAGATTCCATAGGCTATGCTTAAAACAAGTGTAGCCACTGCCACGATGGCAAGTCCCAGCGGATTAAGCGTGACGACTAATCCTAATGCGGCAAAAATCAGCCAGGAACTAAAGGATATCTTAAAGAATCCGCCAATAAATCCATTAAAAATACATCCCACAAAAATCATCCGCTGTCTTTTTTGCAGCGTTTTTCCTATGTCATTGTATAGCTTTGAATTTTTAAAATTAACTTTTTGTTGTGATAGCGATTCGATCAGAAGCTGATGTTTTATCTCTTCCAGCAATCTAGTATCATCGTCTTCATGTATTAAATGATGAGAATTAAGTACTGATTTTTTTTGATGCTGAATAACTTTTGTTATCCATAAACCGGCCAAAACCACACCCGCTATAAGAATCGGTGGCCATACCACAACCCCTATTACGCCCACACCCGCCAAAAGGTAAAAAATAAATACGCCTATCCAATAGGCAAAGCTTGCTAATGCTAGTTCATTGATGCGCTCATCGATAAAGTTCCAAACTTTCTGGCCGATGGTTTTATTTTTTTCTGCTTTACTGGGTCTTGGACTGGATTCATTACTACCTGCTATGGAAGTTGGAGACGCTTTTCGTCGAACAATCCATTTTCCATCTTTCTCTTTGGCTTCCCATTGATCATATTCTTTTTTCTCACTAATATATAATGCAAAATTTTCATTAATTTGTTGATATATTTCTTTAAGATTATTTTTTGTTTCTTTTCCGATGGTTGACTTAGCCTGTAAATATTTCTTTAACGCGACATAGTCACTCGATCTTGTTAATGATGCCCAGCTTCGTCGCCACCAGAGAACAACGGGAGGAAGATCAGGATTAGAATAATAAGCCGCAGCAAGAAGAATTTCAGGAGAACATTCACTCTCAGGACGTCTTTTTAACCATTCTTTAATATCCGGCAATCTTTCAAAAAAGAAATAATGGCTGTGCATTTCTTTTTTTCGTAATCGTTGATAAAATTTAATGATGATAGCGCCAATAACTGACATGAAACCCAGCGTAGCGATACCCCCCTTTATGAACGCCGCGCTGGGACTATCGTTAATATTCGGATAAGGGTGGTTAGCATCTGGGCCTGGGTAGCGTCTTTGGTTCCCCTGATCATAGATAAATTCAACATTGTTAACCGGCGTTGCCACCGTACTATCTACTGGACTTATAAAGTAGTTAAGGAATTTATCCCAAAAATTAGATTTATTTATCATAAACCACCCACTAAGGTTTAAGGCTTATGATAAACTTTACGCTTCTTTTATTAACAAACTATTAAGGACACCGCTAAAAACTTAAAGATTCTCCGCCAGTACAAAGAATTAAAAAGGCTTATCTAAAGGAGGTTGCATAGAACAGTAGGTTAGTTATAAAAATAGCTTATAAATCACCATATAAACTTTGCACGATGCTGACTGCGGCTAAACCAGCGGTTTCGGCTCTTAATACACGGGGCCCCATCTGCAGTGGCATATAGTCCGCGACACGCGCACACTTCAACTCATTTTCTGACCAGCCGCCTTCAGGCCCCACTAATAACGCGACACGCTGACAATAGGGCAAGGAATTGATATTTTGCTTGGCGCCAGGCTGCAAAATGATCCGCTGATCGGCTTTTATCGCTGTCGTTGCCACATCAAACGTCATAGGATTTTCTAATTTCGGTAAACGGGTTCTGCCCGATTGTTCACAGGCCGCAAGCATCACACCTTGCCAATGTAAACAGCGTTTTTGCCAGCGTTCCGGGGCTAACTTAAGGGTACTATGCGCCGTTAACAACGGTATAAAGCGCGTCACTCCCAATTCTATTGCTTTTTGCAACATATAATCCATTTTATCGGACCGGAGTACGGCTTGCGCTAAAGTAATTTGCAAAGACGATTCACGACTCACGGCATCAAATTCACCGAGCTTTATCGTCACCCTGCTTTTATTTATCCCGATAATAATGGCGTGAAATTCTCCTGCTTTACCATTAAATACGATACACTCATCTCCGACCTGTAAACGCAGTACACGAATTAAATGTCCTGCAGCCTCTTTAGATAAGTTTACTATTTGCCCAGCGTTTAAAGCTTGCGGTTGATAGATACGAGTGAGACGCATAGAATGTTTTACAACCTCAATTTAATATACTCAACGAGTATACCTTGCTGATAATTTTTTATGCCAAAGCTTAACATCATTATTATTTTAGCGGTTTTTTTGAGCGGCTGCGCGAGCTTGTCACAAGCCCCCACACCACTGCCTAAGCCCAAAATAATTAATCACTATCTTCCCTGGGCACAGCGCAAAACGCAACTGAATGCGATACAAAATTTTCGTGTCAATGGCAACCTTGCCATACATGAAACATCGGGCCGCGGTGTGAATGCCTCGTTCAACTGGGAACAGATCTATCCTAATTATCAATTGAGCTTTTTTGGACCTTTAGGTTCACAAGGTGCTGTCCTTAATGGAAGTCCTAGCCAAATTAGTTTAACGACGCACCAACACACCTACCATGCACAAAGTCCAGAACAACTACTGCATGACCAATTAGGTTTAAATTTACCGGTATCTCAATTTTATTATTGGCTACGCGGTCTACCTGCGCCACAATCACGTTATACCACCAATCTAGATGCGTATAACCGACTGATGCAATTACGACAATCCGGTTGGCGTGTGGTTTATCGGCATTTTACTAACATTGGAAAAATTGATTTACCGGATCGAATTGATTTGACCAACTGCCAATGGCAAGTCCGTATTGTACTCAATCATTGGGACATCAAATAACACCATGTATTATTGGCCAGCTCCTGCTAAATTAAATCTTTTTTTACATCTTACCGGTCGCAGAGCCGATCACTATCATGAACTGCAAACTGTTTTTCAACTGATTGATTATTGTGACGAATTAAGTTTTACGCAACGCGCCGACCCACAAATTAATTGCACATGTTTATCCTTACTTAATCCGGTCACCGCGGCGCTCATTCCCGATGAAGATAATTTAGCGATTAAAGCGGCACGATTATTACAAGATAGAAATAAAAAATCCCCCGGCGTCGATATACTGATCAAAAAACGGATTCCGATAGGCGGCGGTTTAGGTGGTGGTAGTTCCAATGCAGCAACGACACTCGTCGTTTTAAATCATTGTTGGAATATGCATCTCCCTCTAGACGAATTATTGAAATTAGGTGCAACACTTGGCGCCGATGTGCCTGTATTTATTCAAGGCGTAACGAGTTGGGCAGAAGGTATTGGCGAAAAACTTCAAGCCATTCAATTACCTGAAACCTGGTTTCTGGTGATGATTCCACCACTCGCTATTTCGACTGCAAAACTTTTTTCACATCCCCGATTGACATACAACACGACACCCATCAAAATACAAACCTTTTTAAGCGGATCATTAACCACACATAATGATTTTGAACAGATCGTTAGGCAGGATTATCCGATGATTGCAGAAGGCTTAGACTTTTTAAATCATTATGCTCCTGCTCGCTTATCAGGGACCGGAGCGTGTATTTTTGCCACACTCAAGTCAAAAATAGCGGCTGAAACACTACTAGAAAAAATTAAAGCACCTTATCGGGGCTTTGTGTGTAAAGGGTTAACCACTTCACCTTTACGACAAATAATGAAAAATTGGGGTGTCGCCAAGTGGTAAGGCACCGGGTTTTGATCTCGGCATTCCTAGGTTCGAATCCTAGCACCCCAGCCACACGCATCCATCTATTCTTTTTATTTAACACGATGAGGTTATTCTGTGTCTGAAATGATGCTCTTTACTGGTAACGCTAACCGACCTTTAGCTGAAAAAGTAGCTAAACATTTAGACAAGGAATTAGGTAAAGCCACCGTCGGTCATTTTAGTGACGGTGAAATCATGGTAGAAATCTTAGAGAATGTCAGAGGACAAGACGTATTTATTATGCAACCGACCTGCCCGCCGGTAAATACCAATTTAATGGAACTGATCATTATGGCCGATGCTTTACGTCGCGCATCCGCTAAACGTATCACCGCTGTCGTACCTTATTTTGGCTATGGCCGACAAGATCGACGCATTCGCTCTTCGCGTGTTCCTATTACTGCGCGTGTCGTTGCCGATATGATGACTGCTGTCGGTATTAGTCGTTTACTCACGGTAGATCTGCATGCCGATCAAATCCAAGGCTTTTTTGATATCCCTGTGGACAATGTCTATGCCACACCTGAAATCTTAAAGGACATGGAAGGTCAAAAGATTTACAAAAGCGATGAACAATTGATTGTGGTATCACCCGACGTCGGTGGCGTGGTAAGAGCGCGCGCCATTGCCAAACGTTTCAATGATGCCGATATTGCCATCATTGATAAACGTCGTACCGGTCCGAATAAAACTGAAGTGATGCATATTATCGGTGAAGTTAAAGACCGTAATTGTTTATTAGTCGATGATATTGTGGATACCGGTGGCACACTGTGTTTAGCCGCGCAATCTTTAAAAGAAAATGGAGCGAATGGTGTCATGGCGTACTGCACACATCCAGTGTTATCCGGTAATGCCATTGTCGATATTCAAAATTCATATATCAATGAACTGGTGGTCACAGATACCATTCCCTTAAGTGATGAAGCAAGGCATTGCAAAAAAATTCGGCAACTGAGTTTGAGTGATATGTTGGCAAAAACCATTTGCCGCATTAATTCCGAAGAATCGGTGAGCTCCATGTTTGTTGACTGACAGCCATCAAGTAGTCAATCGAGTTAACTATAATTTGGCTAACTCGATTAATATTATGTCATGCTATATCGACACTTAACGTTTATCTATTTCTTCTTTATCTTTACTATGTTGAATTCCCATAGGAAACGCTAGTCTCAGGATGATGAGATGTATCGTTAGCACTCGACTTTCTAAAGAAGCTTATTGAATTAACAGCCGCATAGGCTATCCGCGCTTGACCTTGTCTAACGCGTTGTTCTGCTGTTTGTAAAGCGACCCCCTTCCTTTCAACACGTTCTGTGTCATGTCCTACGCTGCTCAATAAGCTACAATAAATCATCAACCTCTCTAACCTCTCCAAACTCTGGCTGATGTAATAAGTTACCGGTATGCCTAGGTTTTCAAGCCAATAAGGTAACTGCGGTAAAACAAACAAGCCTACGACTAAATACCAGGTACTCAGATCGTGAATAACTTCCAACATAGCTAAGACGCCCCGTATTCCCATAGCAATCTCAAAGCCTCGTGGATGTTGATAGAATAAGCATTCCACCAAGGAAGGTACACACGTGGAAGCAGAAATACCCCATTGTAATAAATCCGCAACAAAGCGTACGACTAACTTACTTCGATAAGCATCATCTCCTGGTAACATCGTCTGCACGCGTGGGTGTAGAAGCGCTGTTTCTAGACTTATTGCACTAAGCGTCCCAATCGATAGCAGCTGATGGGATGGCAGCGCCGATCTCACCATCCGTCTCACCCAATAATCCGGATCACGTTGACGCCAATTGGGTGTTAAACCAAATGCCTGGAAAGTATCACCGAGGCCGGTATGGAGTAAGTATTGCTCACCGAGATAGGAGCAGCCTATTAGCTTACCTTCTTGTTTAAACTGTTCCCTCGCAATTTCATATTGCCATTGCTTTATCAATCTTAATTTCCTAGCGTCATCTAACAACTGATAGAGCACAGGAGATTGATCGAGCATCGTTGGTAAAGAAACCTTGTGCATAGTTTCTAAGCTAAGCACTTGTTGGCACTGATCCCCGTGAATAACATACAAACTCTTTGCTTTGAAGGAGACAGGTTCTTGAACATTCATTTTGCTCGCATAAAGATTTGGAACGGCATAGGAATATCCACCCTCTGCACTTCTAAACCAAGCTAATTCGGTTTCTCCATTCGCACAATAACCCAACGCCCCAAAAGGAAGCTGATTTTTAACGCACTGATGATCCTCAAAAAAACGACTGTAACACGCCACCAACCCCCTTGATTGTTTATACCGAACAGCCGACCTTGAAGCTTTTGCGGGTTGAGGAAATTGCAGCATCAAAGGAGTTGCTGCAATCATTTCCGCCAATGATAGGCCCATGGGCCGTCTTTCTCTAAAATATCTCATCGAAAAATAGCCTAGTGTACTTAGTGCTGTTATACCTCCTATCGTTCCCCAAACCGCCGATGTAGACCACGTTGTAGCGGTTTTTGTTTGGAAAATCTCCCTATTTTTGAGGACGAGCTCATGTTTTAAAACTGCACCGTCTAACGGTGTTACACGTGGTTCTCTACGTAAATGATGCGTGGAAATATCATTATAAACAAGCTTGCTTGGCACTTCTTGCTCAACAGGTATCGAAACCTTGGCTAATTCTTCAAGATTGATAGAAAAGTTATGGGGATAAAGATATAAACTTATATTTTTGTCTCCTATCATTGGATAAAAGTCTTGCAGCATGATAACTAACATACCGTGCTTGGTGTCATGTCCAGTTAGAATTAAATGGTCGCCTTGGTAATAAGACCTGAACTGATCAAAATCTATGTTCATCACAAGACTTGAATGTTGGCTCCATTGATCCTGGCGTAGCGAATAAACGGAACTATCTCGTTTTGTCGCTGAATAAAAAGGAACTGAACTTTCCGTCCAAGAGGATCCGAGTAGGATACTATTTCCACTTGCGGGCTTAAACTGATGTTCCAAACTTATTTCCATTTTTTTAGTGCCATTCACACTAATTTGCAACTGTGGGGCATCGGAAAAATCCAAGTCTCTCGCCAAATTTAAGCATAATTCATATCCGTATTGGTCATGAAAGATCACGATATTTTGATTTTCCCTTAAGGCAAATAAAGAATTCGCGCTATCCTCTGTCATAAAATCAAAAGTTATCTTGCTAGGTCTTCCATACTCTGCTCTAGAGGTATTTATGTCTGATCTATCTGCCTGATATATGATAGCGCGGTAATGATTCATAACTTTTTCTGTGATATTTAATGTAAAGAGAAATTCCGCAGATAGTTTTATATAGAGTTCCAATACATCAACACCTTCAAACGTAGGAATCGCATCAGGATAAGCAGCACCAGAGGATAACCATAAAAGTGTATTGTTTAATCGCATTGCTAACTCAGCAGATAAAGTGTGATAAGATTCGTTTGAATCCATCGTCGTATCTGCCAGAAGAATATAGATTAGCTTTTCTATAGGGCTAAAAAAATAAAGCTCCTGATTCGTTGTTCCTAAAAAATTCCAATCATTGCCATTTTTTTTCTGTGGTACTGAAAAAAATTGATCCTGCATAGGACGCCACCAATGCGTGATCGTATCTGCTATTTTTTCAATCGGAATGAGCGACGCTGGATAAAAATTAAAGCTAGCATTTTGTAGAGCAATACGATTCGGGATAGAAAAGCCTTCGCCATCCTTTACAAAACCAGCAGAGACGCAACCTCCGAACGATTGGGAGCCATTTTCCCTCATGCAATTATTGTCCCTCAACCATACCGCACCAATCCGCTCTAAAGACCAATTTTTAGGCCTTTGAGGAAGTAAAGAAAAATCCAAACCCTCTCTACTTTTTAACCAAATTCTTTGTTGTGATAGATCTACCTGTTCGGCTACAGCCAACGCATTTAAAGGCGCTAATGAACGCTTAAGCTGAGCTCCCTGGAAAAGTTCGCTCATTAAAAACTGTTCAATCGGTTGGTAATAAACGGTCTTGTTTTCACTATGGAAAAAATGCTTATCTTCTAACCGATCGAGATAAACCAACTGGAGTTGTTGATCATCGTTTTGTCGGGGTGGGCTCGCTAAAACAAAAGCTTTATAACGCGTATCATACCAAGCAGCTAACGCCTTTCCGGCTTGATCAGTCACTCCAAATAAAGGCGTATAAGCCTTAGCGGGAGGAGTTTGCGCTAAATAAGTGGGAACTGTTTCCCACCATTGAGTCTGATTACCTACCCACTCTTGCGTAAAGCTCACCGTATAAGCCTTACCTAAGGCATCTATGCTTTGCACTACATTATCGTTGCTAAAGACTAATAAAGTGTTCTTGCCACTAAAGAAAGCCGAAGTAAGTTTTAAGTCTAGTAGAGTCGCGGGAAACTCCCCTGTCACTTGACGATATAATTGGCCCAAATTTTCTTTGCTACTAGGTGCGAAGAAGTAGAAAACCTCTTTTTCTTCAGGCGTTACTAATGAACCCAAATAAACCACGGGCTTTTCCAGCTGTGGATTAATCAGCTGATAACTATAGGCTTTGTTTTGACGTACCCAAAGGTCTGGGAGTTTAATTGTTGGCTTCAGCGAAGTAATACGGATAACTGGATTCCAGCGAGCAGAAGCGCCTCTTCGTGACCACTTAGGAAAAAGATCGGTTCCTTTTTCTGCGTTAAATAGATGCTCTGAACATAAATTTTGTAGTTCATTCTTTTGATCGCCAAACTCATGCAACTGACTTAATAAAACGTCGTCTTGCAGAGTATAAAGCCGAGGGGTATACCCCTCAATATGGTAAATCGCCTGTCGCTGAGTTTGGTTGGTGTTGTCAACAAAGGCTTGAATCACTTGAACAACACCATTTTCTGCAGCGACAGAGACGATATTTTTTGCTCGTAAACTACATTTAGGATTTTTATTATTAACAAACTTTGAAAACAAAACATAATTCGCTGTAAGATCATGTTCGTTGTTAGTACGCCAAAAGTAATTCGATTCTGGACTAAAAAAATAAGCGGAATCTTTAGTAAAATGGACTAAATTAGCGGTATCGCACAGGTGCTTAGGTAACCATTGGGTGTAGAAGTATCGATCCTCGTTGGGGGAATAATAGGCCTTTCCTTGATACGTTACTTCTTGATCATCTTGAAGCGGAAAATGTGTCAGCACAATAATAGAGGGTAGGAATAGGTTTTTTTTGAGTAAGTTATCCTGCTGCAAATAGATTTGTAAGGAAGATCGATGTTTTTGAACCTGTTGATAGTTTATAGTCTTTAAGACAAGCGTGGCATGCGTAAAATATAAGTGGTAAGTAGTACCTTTATTGTCAATAAAATAATAGCGTGATTGAGCCTGCGGAATTTCAATCGGAATACCACCGACGGTAATACCTGTTTTAATAAAATGCAGCGTGTCATCGCTTAGCCCTTCAGCATTCAATACCCAGGTATAATTCTTGATATTGTGTTCCTTCAATTCTATACCGCTTACTTTATTAAGATACAGATGGCATTGCCCTCCCTGGGAACCGGAGTAGTCGGCTAAGAAAATATAGTGAAGCTTAGTGTAAAGCTCACCATCTTGCTCTGAGAATTTTGGAACAATAAGAATTCTTACTTTATTATCTAAACGAACCGTAATAGCTGTCTTTTCTCTTTCTTCAGTAATTTTAGTAATCGTATACTCGCCAGGAAAAATATAAAAATCATAATCGAAGTCTTTTCGCTCTTCGAGCTTTCTCAGTACTGAAAACCCATTATCACGCCGACTTGTAGCGCCAGGAAGCGCTGCGTGATCATACTTAATATAAGCTACGGGCATATAAGGGAGTATCCAGACGGTACAATCCTGCCAACTGCTAGACTGCTCTGGATAACCTAAACGTTCACGAATATTCAAGGCTTGCTTTTTATCCTTGACTGGTTTAGGCATGTCCCCGGGCCACGAAATAGCATTATCATAACCACTACCATATACACCGCGGCTTCGAGGTCTAGTACGGTAGATAAATTGACTACCAAAGATTATAAGCCCTTTGAGAAAATCAATTTCAACCACCACAGCACCAAAATAAGGCGACATATAACAGGTATTATTTCCTATATTAATCTTTTTAAACCCAAAGTTTTGATAGGCTTCATCAATTAGAAAAAAATACCAGCCTACCGCCTCAGCATCGGCGGCTACTTGGCTATAGGCTTGCACTAAACCGGTGATCCCAATACCAAGCCCTGCCAAATTAACCCCTGCCCATGAAAGGGCTACGACTGCACCTGAAGAGGCCCCTAAAGCTCCTGCCGCTGCACCGCCTGCCGATAACAGGAAACCCACACTATCAAACGCGAGTTGCGTAGCAAAAAGATTCCTTTCAGTATTTGTTTCTGCCTTGGTTAATTCATCAATATCTAGCCCTATGGTTATCATCCCTAACACCATATCAAGACCTTCTGTGGCCGCCATTTTAGCAGTGAATCGAAAGTTAGAAACTGACTTTTGCATGTCTCTTTTTTGTTGTAACAATCCCTTCACTAAACCCCCAATCTTTACCCCATCCATCGCTAACCCATGTCCCATTTGTATCAGGTTGACATAGGTATGAATTTCTAAGGTTAATGATAAGGGTCCCTCTTCAGTATGGAATTCTTGGCGGTTTTTTTGCTGAAAAAATGCCATTAGTGCTTGTATGGTGAAGGCTGCATTTAATCCATCCGCCGCATCGCTGTCTTCTATAAAATGAGAAAGTCTTGCATTCGGCAGTTTGCCGTTTTTAACATCTTGCATGAGCTGACGCGCCTTCTCTGGGTCATGAGCTATAAATGTAAACAGACCACGAAGCTTTCCATATACTCGTTGTAAGCTTTTCTCGAGGCTTAAGGCTTTTTGTTGAGTAAACTGGATCACTTTTTCTTCATGAGTACGAGGGTTATAAAAAGTAATTTCCCCTTTCTTGGCACTACTTAAGATAGGGATCCAATTTTTCTGTAAATTCGTTGAAGATGTTAACTCATTAACCCAACTTTGTGCCTGTTGTAACAGATGCAGTCGCCCAGGAGAGTTAGCATGGATATCCAAACTAAACACAGCATTACCTAGTAAGCGATTTATTTTATTGCGCTTTAAATAGCCATCCCCTTCAGAAAGCAATAAGGCTTTGATCCTTTTAGCTTTTCTCACTGCACGTCGGCTTCCTTCAAAGTGAAGTTCAGCAACCGCTTGGTTGATTTCTGTAATTTCCGGAGTGGATTTTCCTTTGAGTTTTTCTAAGTAATCCGTCGCAGAAAGGCTTATTTTATGGTTTTCAATCGCTTGGGTTATTTGATCCGTCGTCATGCCGCTATGGATCAATTGTGATACAGGATCATTATTGCTGAGCTGAAGCTTAGCACCCATATCATACAACAGCTTTCGATAGATGCTTTGGTCCTTCAGGATAATCGCACCTTGCTTCTGATCTTGTTCTGCCAATAAGGAACGCTCGAGAAATAAACCTGTTGTTAAAACGGTTTTACGTTTTGGACTCAAACGCTTATTAGCTTTAAGTACTTTAAACGTTTCAATACGGAAACCTTCCGCAGGAATTTTATAAGCCCCTACAGCAATCGCTGCTCTGAATACAGCTACTAAATTATCACTATTTTCTATATTAGAAACCCAAGCGATATTACTATCAAAATAACCATATCTCCCCTTCTTCCTATAGACCGCTATAACATGATTGTTTAGAATGATATTCGCAGCAAAGTTACCAGAGGGAAATAGTCTGTTCAGTGTAGGTACTACTTCTTCCAATGTTTTTGTTTCTGAATATTCTAAAAGCGACGCAGGTAAGCTCGCTTGTCCTGTAACACTTTGGTAAAAAGAATCCAACAACTGAATAAAAACCGCAAAGGAAAGGTATTCTTTGTCTGACAGTCCTTGGTTTAAACGCGAGCGTTCCGATAGCACTGTCATTTTCTTAAGATTGTCTAAAAATACTTTTTCCTGCCCTAAAAATAGACTTTGTAAAAAGCCTCGCGTAATGGCAACACACTCTCCTCGGGGAGACGTTAATTTTCCTTTTTCATAAGAGGGAAAATACAAGCCTTGATCGATTGTTTTTAAATGAGCAACCTGCTTACTCTTATGTAACTGCTTATTTAATTTCAAATAGGCATTTTGTCGCCTAACTCTTAGCTCGAGTGTACCTCCCCCTTGATTAGCAAATTTAGTATGCCTATCAAATTTCAAATCCTTACACCTGCTCGCTGCAAAAAGAAATTCACTTAAATCTACCCCTCGAAAATCTTTGCGTCCACGTTCACACATTTTTTTAAACAGCACCAAGGAGAGCTTAGCATCTTTAAGTGACTTGGTTTGAAACTCATCAGGTAAGTTTAGATCACTTCTATAAAAGACCGTTGAAAAATCCCTGATGCCTTGATCATAAAGATCAAATACATGCTGAACACTTAAAGCGGCCCCATCAAAAGTAGCGCCTGCGAGGCGAGTCTTAGAAAGATCATTTTTAGGTCCAAATTTCACCTGATCAAATTTGGCGAACTCTAAACTTGCGCCAGTTATACTTATCTTGGAAAAATCATAGTTTGAAAAATCTACTTTTTGCGCATTAGCATAAGATAAATCAAAAAATTGGGTCACCGATCCTTGTCCAATCCCTTCAATTGATTCTTTGATGTAAGGTTCCAAACTCTTAAAATTAACTTGGCGGATATCCACTGCGGGGAAACTATACTTTTGTGGAGTTTGTATTTTGTGAAATAAAAATTTTGCTTTCCAAGCTCGAACGGCCATTTCAAAACTACTGGTTGTGAATATAGCGCCTTTAAAATTAAGCCCCGCTACAACATGGCCCGCTCGCATTTTTTCTTGTAAGCTAACATCAAATTCGCTGATATGCGCCAAATAAGTTTTCTGCAAATTCGCATTACGAAATTGCGTAAGCGTCAGATCACCTACAAAAACGCTGTTATAAAGATTATGATCAGAAAAATCGACATCTGCATAAATAAGCGCACCGGGCCCTGCAACATCGGTGTAGGGCATAACAAAGAAAATATCCGAGAAGTCTGATAACAATGTGGCCAAGAGGCGCACCGTCTGCTTAAATGAAATATAACCATCGGGGAACATCATTAGGTTATTTAGCGCAATCACCAGCTCACGTTGTAATTCCCCTCTCTTTTTTTGGCTAAGATTCAAAGAGTCAAATAGCTTATAACTAATTTCATAGAGACTTTTATTCATTGTCCTATAAGCCACACTCGATGTATTTATAAAAGAAAGAAAAGCATTGCACATTGCATTCGCCTCTTCCTTTAACTTATTAAAGCGCTTTCCTTCTGCTTTAGTGAGTAATTTTTCTTGAATAGCTTGTTTTGCTTTATTATATTGTTCTGAACTTTCTAAAATAAATTGAATAAACTCATGTTTTTTTTCATTAAGGTTTTGTTTCAATTGAATGATAGGCCTATTTTCCAATTCATTCTGTAATAAAGGGAGATTGAGGATAGCTTGTATAATTGTATGGAGTTTCAACAAGTTAGCTTTTACAAAATCATTTTCGATTGAAAAATCAGTTATTTTTTGGATTTCTTCCACTAAAGATTCTTTTAATAAAGCGTTGAACGCGGGATTTTTCTCCAAAAGCGCTTTAAAAAAATGCTTTTGATTTTCAATGGTTAAATAACTGCTTATTCCTTCGAATTTTCTAATGCGATCATCGAGACCATTTAAAATAGACAAATGTCCAAGTGGCTGGGTGATATGATGATATTCCATTGATAAGTCCAGTCCTAAATCAAGCAACATGGTGATTACCTGAAGATATTGAGATGCTGGAAATTTTTCAAAAAACCTATTGAGATCGGCGGGTGTTTGCAAGAGACTATTAATAAAACTTTTAATATTCTTAGGTAAGATTTCTTTTAATTGCTCAAACTCTCCTTCTTTATCAAGTATATCGAGAATAAACGCCTTATACTCCTCTGTCTTAATCCAGCTTAACTCAATATTAGACAAATAAAGTTGATAATTCTCTGTCACTGTTGCAGAAAGTGCTTGATTAAGCGTCCAACCAGGGTTGCGTTTTTTAAAATAACTACGAGGGTCGTTTAAACGAGGATTCTCTACTCCATTAAGTGACGTTATCCATCTTTCTTTTTTTAATTTAGCTAGAAAAAGCTCGGAAAATATTAATTTATTTGCCTTGCTTAGATCGTCACCTTCGAGATCCTTATCAATCACATATTCTTCATAAACAGTAAAAATATTTTTCTGGATATCTTCAGCATCTAAATCTTCTGCAAGCTTTTTAAAATGGTCATAAGTTATCGTATAGGGTAGACTCGCTACCGGAGCCCACTGAAATTTTACAAAATTCGCTAAACTAATCTCTTCTTTTATTGTCGCCTCAGCTAACTCAAGAATTTGCTTAACATCTTCTTGTTTTCTCTGTAATTTTTCTCTTTCGTTTGGGTTAGTTATTTCTAAAGAATCGGTGTTCAATGCGGCTTCAACATTGTTTACCATCTCGTCCTCTGCTGATTTTATAAAGGGCATCCCTAGTCGACTGGCAATTTGTCTTTTAAAGAAAACACCTGCATGCACCTCTAGTCCTTCAGGATTTACGTTAGGCCACAATACGGAAACCAGACTCTTCAAAAAAGTGGTAACTCTACTTCGCGTTCCAGAATATAGGACATTGTTTACCTGTACGTTAACAAACTCTTCAATAGCACGGGGTATACTCGATTCTGCAAGTTTTTTTGATCTGAGTGCGTTGACAACGCCCATTAGTTTTTCTAGACAACCCCCAAGGCATACATGGAAACCACGATCATCGAGGAAGGATAGTATCTGATCTTTTCGAAATGCTAGATCAATAGATTCATCCTCTAGCAGAATAGCTAAAATCTCCATGGATCGTTTTTCTTCTTCATACATAAGATGCGTAAGTGAAGTCGCTGATTTCAAAAAATACGATTCGTGAGGCTTAAAAAACAAGCGTTTATAAAAATCCTTTACCATTTCTCCTGCTTTTACGGTTTCATTCTCTAATCTAACGAGGATTTTTTTATCATCTGCCCATTCTGCTAGCTTATTTATACATTTTTTATATTGATCCCGAAAAGAACGACTCCTTTTACTGTTTCCTTCAACAAATTTTTTTAAATTTTCTAGTAATTCATCGCCTGTTAAATCTTTTTTGTCATAATATATGGGTCGTTTACCCTTATAAATAGTTCCAATGGCTTGTCTGATTTCTGTTTCAAAGTTAAGTTCAGGTGCAAAACCAGAAAAATCAAGAAACTTATCAGAGAGATACGGATCCGGATAGGTTACATGCAGTATTTGCTGTTCCAAGCCCGTACGAATAGGTTGTTCTAAAAAATTAAGTAGTTTTGACTCTAAATCAGAACCTGTATTTTTTTCTAAACGCAGATCAAGATTAGCACTTTGCAACCAGTCTAAACCTCTTAATCGGTCCCAGCTTAATAAAGCTTTAAAAAAGAGGTTTAATTCACTCGGGGTTTGAATAAAACTATTCACTAAAACTTTATTATTAGTACTCGGTAAAGCCTCCTGTAAAAGCGCTAAACCATTTTCTTCACTGATAAGATCCAAAATCTGCCGCTTTTCTCCCTGTATGCTCACCCAACTTAACTCAATGTTTCCTAAATAAATAGCATAATGAGCGGTTGTTAATTTAAGTGGAAAGGAATTTTTATCCACCCACCAATCTGCGTTCCGTTTAGAAAAATAACTTTGGGAATCTTTTAAACGATCCTTCAATGGATTAGGATCCATCCAACCCTCTCTAATTAATCGGTCAGTTATAGAGAGGATAGACTCCTTAGGATATTTGGTATGTATATACTTCACAAGTTTGGATGCTGTTATAGCCAATCCAATATCCTGTTTATAAGTAAGATAAACACCATCTATGAGCGCTTTTTTAACAGGGTTCTGATAAACGTTTACAACTGGGTTATTTTCTAAACTACTTTCATACGGAAGCTTTAACTCAGATAAAAATCGGTTATATAAATAATAAACTCCATCTGCTCTGGTTATCTCTACATCCAAAACAGCAGAAAGTTTTTCGACTTCGCTTGATGCTACCCGCCCAACTTCATTCACTAAAAAAAATTTAAAATATTCATTTGGAATTTTTTCAGTTTCAGTGCTTGATTCTGTAAAATAATTTCTAAATTCAAAAAATTGATCCGATAAAAGTGGATCAGAAAATAAAGAGGGTAAGCTAGGCATAATACATTCCTTTGTTTTATTAGATTTTTATTAAATGCACATTTAATATTAATGCATAAATTTATTTTTATCTACTATAGATATTTATAATTATCTGGATATTTACTTACGCGCGCTTCAGAGCAGGAATAGAAAATTTTTCTATTCCGCAGGACCTTCAATTTTTTATATTAAGGTTCTGCAAGATTAGCAATTTGATCGACTAACTTCAGGCTGTTTTTTCTTTTCTTCTTGTTCTTCTGTATGCGGCTGAAGCTGGTCACTGAATAATCTGCAGCCCGCAAGTCTCGATTTGTTTTTTTCTAATTCTTCAGGGGGTTCTGAGTTCGCTATAGGCGCAGAATAAAAAGACCCGAGTCGTGAGGTTTGTCGTGAAGTTTTTGGAGTTTCCTCTTTGATAGACTTTTCTTTAGCTTCTTTTTTCATTGACTCTACGTAAGTTAATACATTTTTAATATCCTGATTCGGACAATAATCCAAAATTGATTCTATACACTCAGGAGGATATTCTACGTTTATACCTACGGGTTGCAGTTGGTTAGATATCGTTAATATGTTTTGATAACGACTCGTTGCGATCGTTAATTTCTCAGTTATTAAAGAACCATATTGAGGAAACTGGACCGCTAATTCGCAATCGTTGGGAAGGCTTTCCTTCCTATTTTGTTGACTAATTTTTAGTTTTTCATTGATAAGCAAGTTATACAATGAGCATACTTTACCTACTTTTATTTTTTGCATTTTATCTATTTCTTTTTTACAATCCTGCCAAAATAAATTGAATTTTTCATCTGCTGCAATCTCTTGGGGAATAGCTTGTTCAGGATTGTTCAATACTGCTTTCCGAATATCCTCTAGGTTAATAAAAGTGGTCGTTGAGCTAATATCTCTAATTCCAAGTCTTGCATTTAATGCTTCTATATTTTGTTGTTGTCGTTGCCTAGTAAACATATTACACCTCGATTCTACATAAATGACTTAATAAAATAATAATATATGCTTAAATTATTAAGATTTAATTAACTCAATAATGGCTTACTGGTAGGGTTTAAAAAACTACGTTTAGCAATCCATACGATAGGCCAAATAGCAAAAAACACCTGGAACTTTATTTAAAATCCCCGTAAACTACAGCCCACTTATCCTGGTCGCGGGATGGGTATTCATTGAATTTGAGGAAAACCTATGTCAACCAATCATACATTTGAACTTAGCGCGCAAACTCGAGAGATGTTTGGGTCGGGTGCGAGCCGCCGTCTCCGTCGTCTTGAGAATCGCGTTCCCGCTATTTTATATGGCGCTTCAGAGCCACCTTTACCTATCTCCTTAGAGCACAATCAGATATTACGCGCTCTGGAAAATGAAGCCTTTTACTCGCATATTTTAACCATCAAGTTGAATGGTATCGAGCAAAAAGCGGTATTAAAAGACCTGCAGCGACATGCCTATAAACCACGCATCCTGCATGTCGATTTAATGCGCGTATCGGCAAAAGAAAAAATCACTATGTCAGTACCCTTACATTTTAAAGGTGAAACCTTGGCCCCTGGGGTTAAAGATGCGGGTGGTGTACTGAGCAAATTGTTAAACAGTGTCGAAGTTCGCTGCTTACCCGCAGCACTTCCTGAATATATTGAAGTCGATGTATCCCACTTAGGCCTAGATGAATCCATCTTATTATCCCAGCTCAACTTACCGCAAGGTGTCGAGTTAATGGCAGCGATCAGTCATGAAGATGACCGACCGGTGGTCAATATTCATATACCACGTGCAGTGGTCGAAGAAGATCTGACCGCAGCGCCTGAATCGGCAGAAGTACCGGCGATTAATGTCAAAGATGATGCCGAACAAGCCGCTAGTGAAGGCAAAGAAAAGGATAAAAACTAAACCTTTGGCATGTCAATTCATCCAATACAGCTGATTGCCGGCTTAGCGAATCCTGGTAAGGACTACGCAAAAAGTCGGCATAACGCCGGGGCGTGGCTCGTCAGCGCACTACTCGATCAGTACCGCTTATCCCCTTTAAAGGTGGAAAATAAATTTCATGCCTCAGTGACTACCTGGTCACTTGCAACGGGGAAATGCTGGGTGCTCATCCCTAATACCTATATGAATGATTCGGGACGTGCGATTAAGGCCTTCACCCATTTTTATCAGATCCCCGCTGAAGCAATATTAATTGTCCATGATGATTTGGATTTATTACCGGGTGTAGCACGCTATAAGCAAGGAGGAGGCGATGGAGGGCATAATGGTGTAAAAGATATCGTTAAGCAATTACACAAAGATTTTTGGCGACTACGACTAGGTATAGGCCATCCTGGACATCGTGATCGCGTACACGATTACGTTTTAAACTCACCTTCTATTGCAGATAAACAAAGAATACACGAAGCGATCGATCGGGCACTTACTACGCTAACTCTGTTTTCCGAAGGAAAACAAGACCTAGCCATGCAACAGTTACATACTCAACAAGAATAACAGGAAAATTTTATGGGATTTAAATGCGGCATTGTTGGGCTTCCGAATGTGGGAAAATCCACGTTATTTAATGCTTTAACTGAAGCCGGTATTGCCGCAGCCAACTACCCTTTTTGCACCATTGAACCGAATGTCGGTATCGTCCCCGTTCCCGATCCACGTCTCAATGAACTAGCCAAGATTGTAAAACCGCAAAAAATAATACCTACCACCATGGAATTTGTAGATATCGCCGGTTTAGTGCAAGGAGCCGCACAAGGTGAAGGTTTAGGAAATAAGTTTCTAGCACATATACGCGAAGTCGATGCGATTGTGCATGTGGTACGCTGTTTTGAAGATCCTGATGTGGTACACGTCACAGGCCAAGTCAATCCAGTTGCTGATGTGCAGACTATTCATACCGAATTAGCTTTAGCCGATTTAGAAAGTGCTGAAAAAGCCGTATTACGTCTTAATAAAGCCAGCAAATCTAACGACAAATCGGCACAACAAACTAAGTGTTTATTAGATCGCCTCATTCCGCAATTAAACCAAGGTCGTTTATTACGTCAACTCGATTTTAGTCCTGAAGAATTAAACTTGTTACGTCCCTATTCTTTTTTAACGCTGAAATCCACCTTATATATAGCCAATGTGGATGAGCAAGGCTTTGTCAATAATCCATTACTCGAGCAATTAGAAACTTATGCCATTCAAGACAAAGCCAAAGTAGTCGCGATTTGTGCAAAATTAGAAGAAGATTGCATCGATTTAAGTGACGAGGAAAAACAAGAATTCTTGCAAGCATGCGGCTTAACAGAAACCGGTTTAGATCGTTTGATTCGGGCCGGTTATGAATTACTGGATCTACAAACCTATTTTACTGCAGGCGTCAAAGAAGTACGTGCTTGGACAGTACATAAAGGCGCGACCGCACCACAAGCCGCCGCATGCATCCATACCGACTTTGAAAAAGGCTTTATTCGTGCAGAAGTCATCAGCTATGCCGACTTCACTCACTACCAAGGCGAACAAGGCGCGAAAGAAGCCGGTAAATGGCGCTTAGAAGGCAAAACCTACCTCGTCAAAGATGGCGATGTGATGCATTTTTTATTTAATGTTTAGTTAAAAAATTAACTTATTTGAGATTTCACCATCCCTTTTTGTTTATCAACATCCACCGCCTCTTCGTTTGTTTCTTCTACCTGCTCAGAAAATAAAGTACACGCTCCCAAGCGTGTTTTAACTCTTATTGGCTGCACATTTGAAGCGATATCCTTTTCATCTCCTCTCTTTGTATCTGCTTTCAATACTTCCTTTTTAGATTCAGTAGTAGAACGTTCTATTTCTTTTTTTTGCTTTATCTCATCCCAATGCTCAGAATAAGGAAATTTTAAATAATTAGGTTTTTGGTTCAAGTCTTCTAGCGAGAAATTTTCCATGATACAGCAAGCGACGTCCGGCCTAGCTAATGCCATTGCAGAGATTAAAGGCGTTTGAGGATTGTTTGGATTTTTAAGTGCAGCATATTCACTTATTTTCTTTGCATGCAAATCCGCTTTTCCGTCTATCAAACATTGTGCAATTTCCCTAGTTTTTGCACCATGTAATGGTGTATAATCAAGTTTATTTCTCGCATTAACATTGGCCCCTTTGGCAAGCAACAGTTCTACAATCTTTTTATGTGTTGCGTGATGCAAAAGTGTATTACCTTCCGCATCCATTGCATTAACATTACTTTTGGTTAATAAATTTTCTAATTTATAAAAATCACCCGATTTAACGGTATCAAACAATGCTTTATTGGATTTTTGTTTACTAGCAACGACGTCCATAAATAAATCCTCCCTTAATTTTATAGTTTCTTTTTTAAACCCATAATTGCTTCGCTTATTGCTAAACACATAAACCTTAAAAAAATTACCGTCATGGCGAGCAAATGTTCATTCGCGTAGCCATCTCAGCTATGATGTTAACAAGAAAATAGCGCATTTATCTATGACCTTTTATGTAAATAAATCTATTCATTTAACATTTTTAATTATCTTAATTGTCAACGACGGGGATAAAAGGAAGCGCGACGCCATCAATTTTTCTATTTCATCCTTATTTTTAATAATTCTGTCACAATATTTTTTAATTTTTTATATAGTTAATTGCTCTCTATTTTTAATTATTTTCTGTATTTTTTCTCCAGAGTTAGCAACAAGCTCCTCTAACTCTTTACGCAACGTAGTAAAATTGGATGTTTTTATTTCATTCCACTCTTTAAAGGTTAAAAGGACCTTAAAGTAAGCTTGCATTGTTTCTTCAGTAGGCTGAAGATTCTTTTTTGTACTGGTTTTTATTTTTGACATAAAATTTTCTTTTAACTTTTCGAATTCTTGAAAACAGGGATTACTTTGAACATCCGATTCCTCATTTTCAATGCGCCATTTAAATGTTTCCATTTCCGCATAATTTTTAATAGCCGAAAAGTCTGAAGAAAAACTATCAAAATCATCGCTATATTTGTTTAAATTTTCAAGAACTACGCCAAAATTTTTTGCTCCATTCAAATAAAGATTCCATGCCGCATCTTTTTTTAACGCCGTTGCAAAAGGTGCAAATACCGTTAAGTCCATTGATTTAGGGACCCCTAAAAAATAAGCATCAACCTGTTTAAAAGAAATTTTATGTTGCTTCAGTAACTTATGACATTCTTGAATACAAACACTAACCTCTTTAGGATCTATTTTACCGTTACATATACCATTAGGAGCTATTACACCATCGGTTATTATGATCAACGTGACTGGTTCTTGTTCTTGCTGTAAAAGCTTGGGAATAAATACACGAGGATCCGTACAACCCCATCTGTTTTTTGTAGTATCGTTTGCCTGACTAAATTTAAGAGCCTCATCCTTATTTTCCTGAACAAATACTTCTCTTTCTTTATCACTCCAAAATACATATTGCACATTATCATTGAAAAAATCGGCATAGTAAGATATTAAGTACGATACGGTATCCCAATATACTTGGCAGCCCTGAGTCGATCCCGAAGTATCGATAGCCATAATTACTTTGTCTTTTTTAAGCGGTTCTACGGAATGAGTAATTAATTCTTTAGGCATTGTTTTTCTCCTTTATTAAATCTTTAAAAATTAGCATTTATCAATATGAAACTGTTTTGTAAAAATTTAATGAATTTTTAAGTAATTTTAATTATATTCGTATTTTTTTTGTCTTATTATAAAATAATAAATAATAAATTTATTATTAAATTTATATAATTAAATTATTATCTAATAAATATATTTTTTGTTATACTTTAATTTGGATAATGACTATCCTTTAAGTCAAACTCCAGGATAAGGAGCACCATGAATATAGACTATTTAGATCAACTGATACCAAAACGTTGGATTTTATTACTCCATTATTGGTTGCCGTTTTTTAATACTCCGAGTAATTTTTATTTCAAATGTCGAGCCTTTATCGATAATCTTAAACGTTCGGGTTACGAATACTTTTCTTGGCAAAAATTTCCTGATTTATTATTTATTTTAGAAAAATATACTCGTAATTCTGCAGAAAAAAATATAGCTCGTGAAATTATTTTGGCTATTTTTACTAGAGAATATAAAAAAATTACGCTGAAACTTTTAATCTCAATCTTTTCAAAATTTAATCCTGATAATGAAAATACTCCTTTTTTAAACGAAGTCTTGCAACGCATACCGGCCAAACTTTATAATGAATATTTTAGTACTTTAAATCATACTCATTGCCCTGCTTTACATTTAAAATGGTGTGCGCGATTAAAGGATAAATTTCTATTAGAAGATAAATTATGCCTTATTTTATCCTTGTCCGATGAATCCTTAACGGCCAATCAATCGACAATTTTTCAATTAGCTGTCCAAGAATGTGAAGATAAATTACTCATTCGGAAATTTGGCTTAAATAATTTTTTAAATGCTTATGTTATTGAACAATTACTAAAATTTATTTTATACCGCAACCCCAGAATAATTTTTTCTTCTATTTTCATACACACATTAATAAACCAATTGCTAAAAAATCAAAATCCGATATTAACTTCATATATCCTAGAACTTGATGAGCACGCCAGATATAATTTTTTTGAAAATTTCTTAATCAATAGTCAAAATTTTCAGGAAAATAGTCGATATTTTTTTAGCCTTTGTCCGGAAGAACAATGGTCAAATATGATTGATCAATTAATTACATCTGTTTTTAACGCTCATGAATCTGAAATGCATGATGAAACTTTAAATGAAAAAAATTTGATTGTGGAGAATGCAATCTTGTTATTAACACAGCTGCAAGAACAATATGACACTTATTCGGTTAATCTATTTCAATTTCTTGCGATACAAAGTTTAACGAAAAACCCACTGGGTTTAGCCACGCTAAAAAAAGTTTTTACCGCAAATCATGGTTCACTTGAACATTACAAAAATTTTTCAGTAGCATGCCAAGTTGCTGTTGCTGAAAGCAGCATTCTAGCCATAAAAGTATATATTAAAGATAATTTCATGATCTATGTACGTAAAGAAAACACGCGTCATGATATTCATCGATCTTTTTACCAATTCTTTAATAATGAATATATCGGCAAACCACTGAATGTAGCAAAACTTATACTAAAAAAATTACCTGAACATTTACAATCACAAAGCGAAACCGATTTAAATCTTTTACAACAACTATTATCGCAATTATATTTAATCATAGAAAATCCAACGTTAGTAGCGTATAAAACTAGTCGTATCATAGCTTGGAACAAAAAACAAAGAGAATATGAAGAAAAAAACGAAGCACGCAGAGAACTTCTGCAACGCATCCGTGATGGCAAGCAAAGTAGCATTGCTTATCAATGCATGGAAGAGATTTTTGGTTCCGAGGCGCAAACCATACAAGAAAATTTGAAAAAAACATTAGGTGTGCATTTTTTTGATGCTAACGATAAAGAAGAATATAAAATAGCGTTACACGAAGCGGCTGAAATCATAAAATTTAATCATGAACATAATGATTTTTCTAGTTTAAGTAGTTCACCTCTATCAACAAATTATTTTGCTTTTAACTTTTGACTGCTCAAAATAAACAAAACATTGGCTAAGCAAAATAATCTAATAATTTAAGGTTAATAAACTCATCTCCTCGTATACTTTTTTATGCTTTTTTAATAAATTAGAAAATTATATATTTGTACTATTTAAACCCTGCTCATACTGTTAAAGAAACTTCAGTTGTCCCTTGGGACCACCAAAGTGGAGGCGAAACTTTCCACCTCATTTTTGATAAAATTTGGCAAAATGCTTGGTGGGTTGAAGCCCATAATTGTCCAGGCAAAGCAGCAGAGGATCCCGATCGCAATCCATGGCGTTTTCTACGCAATGCAACTCCGGAAGAAATTGCCAAAGGTAACCCCCTACTAGCTGTGATGACGTCGCGGATTGCACAGATTTATTGTGCAAAGACCCTAAAACAGAAGCAATGAAGCCGATGGATCCGGCACTACTTTCCTACATCTCAACACGCGTAGCAAAATCAGTCTACAATATCTACGAAAACCTTGTAAATGAACCCAAGTTATCGGCTTATATCACCGATTGGGCCCAGTATGATGGAAGATTACAAAATGACACCGCACCGGCCAATGCGGGACGTGGTTTTGATTTGACTAAAATTGATCCTAATGCCTATGACCGCCTTATCTTTTCTTTTATGGGCATTTGTGGTGACTTTGGAAAAAAAAAGATACGGTGCAAAAATCAGTCGATGGGTGGAATAAGCAATCTTCTAGTATGTTAAGGAGCATGCTTTGGGTGGCTGTTTTAGTTGGTCTGGCGACCAAGATGATGGTTTACTCGCCAATGCTACCCGAAAAGGAATGGGTTATGATTTGACTCAGAAAAATTTTGACATGACTCATGTTATATAATAAAGGTGAAGAGTTTGATATGTCTGGAAAAAAACCAAACAAATAATCTAGCGTATCGAATAATAACAATTTAAAGAGTGTCATTATCGGCACTCTTTTTTATTCGTCACTCTTTTTTCTAATTTAACCCGAGGTGTACAGCATCATAACAATTGTGCGACCGCTTTACCCATGTCGGCGGGTGATTTCACGGTATGCACCCCCGCGGCTTCTAAGGCCTTAAATTTTTCCGCTGCAGTCCCTTTACCACCGGAAATAATGGCACCGGCATGACCCATACGTTTTCCAACAGGGGCTGTTACTCCCGCTATATAAGCCACCACGGGTTTGGTGACGAAGGTTTTAATAAAATCTGCCGCTTCTTCTTCTGCCGTACCGCCAATTTCACCGACCATCAAAATCGCTTCGGTTTGTGGATCTTCTTGGAACATACGCAACACATCAACAAAATTCATACCCGGAATCGGATCACCGCCAATACCCACACAGGTACTTTGACCTAAGCCTAAGTCCGTGGTTTGCTTAACCGCTTCATACGTCAACGTACCGGAACGTGACACGATGCCAATGCGACCGGGTTGGTGGATATAACCTGGCATGATACCAATTTTACATTGGCCGGGTGTAATCACACCAGGACAATTCGGTCCGATTAAACGCGCGTTGGTATTATTTTCTAAATAAACCTTCACATCTAACATATCCAATACCGGTATACCTTCAGTAATACAAACAATTAATGAAATACCCGCATCGGCCGCTTCAATAATAGAATCTTTACAAAAAGGCGCAGGCACATAAATCACGCTGGCATCGGCAGCCGTTTCAGCGATTGCATCCGCTACCGTGTTAAACACCGGTAAATCTAAATGTTGTGATCCACCTTTTCCGGGTGTCACCCCACCCACCATCTGTGTACCGTAAGCAATCGCTTGCTCAGAATGAAATGTTCCTTGTTTACCGGTGAAACCTTGGCAAATGACTTTCGTGTTTTTGTCGATTAGTATACTCATACATCTACCCTTTTAAGAAAATTTATTTTATATTCTTTGCACTTGAATTGTCAGCTCTGCCGTTCAAGAGATAAAAATCACTGTCATGGCGAGCGAATGCAGATCGCCGCGCGCTTCGCGCTCGCAATGACGATTATTACTTTTCGGTGCTCGCAATGACGAATAAAGCGTTTCGCCGTAATGACGAGTCAACATTTTAATTTTTCACTCCTTCAAGTTCGAGCGATACATCATGCGGTCATTGGAGATTTAACAGCAGTCACTATCTGTTCTGCTGCACCGGTTAAACTATTCGCAGCAATGATATTTAAACCACTTTCAGATAATTTTTTTGCACCGAGATCGGCATTATTGCCTTCTAGCCGCACTACCACTGGAATCTTAACTCCTACCTCTTTGACGGCACCAATGATTCCATCGGCGATCATATCGCAGCGGACGATCCCACCAAAAATATTAACGAGTATGCCTTTGACTTTTTCATCGGATAAAATAATCTTAAACGCTTCAGTCACTCTCTCTTGTGTAGCACCACCGCCCACATCTAAGAAATTAGCAGGATTACCGCCGTGTAATTTAATTAAATCCATCGTGGCCATGGCTAGACCCGCGCCATTTACCATGCAGCCGATATCGCCCTCTAAAGCAATGTAATTTAATTCCCAATCGTGGGCACGATTTTCGCGCTCATCTTCTTGCGAAGGATCGCGCATCGCGCGCAATTGTGCCTGACGATATAAAGCATTATCATCAACCACCACTTTAGCATCTAAACAGATCACATGATCCTGTTCGTCAATAATTAAGGGATTAATTTCAACCAAACTCAGATCGCGTTCCACAAACATTTTACCCAAACCTAATAAAATTTGTGTAAATTCTTTTAATTGATTTGGCGTTAACTGTAATTTAAAACCAATCTCGCGGGCTTGATAAGGCATAATTCCTAATAAAGGATCCATGGTAATTTTTAGTATTTTTTCTGGTGTTGCTTCAGCCACCTTCTCAATTTCAACACCACCTTCGGTACTCGCCATGATGACGACACGACGTGTGCTACGATCTAACACCGCGCCTAAATAAAGTTCGCGTTTAATATCACAAGGCAGAGCAATCAATACTTGATTCACTGGTTGACCGTGCTCATCGGTTTGAAAAGTTACTAACCGTCGACCCAGTAGACGTTTACTTTCTGTCGCTACGGCCTCTTTACTGGTCACATATTTAACACCCCCTGCCTTACCTCTACCGCCAGCATGCACTTGTGCTTTGACCATCCATGCATTTCCCCCGAGTGCTTCGGCAGCCGCCAAGGCCTCTTCTACTGTGCTAGCGAGTTTACTTAAGGGTATGGGTAAACCATATTCGCTAAATAGTTCTTTACCTTGATATTCATGTAGATTCATGGGTTTCTTTTTCTCCTAATTATTACTTTTTTTAAAAAAATGTTTTGTGATTAACAATAATTGTGCTGTAAGTCTCCAGATAGAACAAAAAATCAAAGGAAAGCCGTCATGGCGAGGCTGAAACGTCGGCCATGGCCATCCAGAGATTGCCGCGCACCTTCGGTGCTCGCAATGACGAATAACTGCTATGCGCTCGCAATGACAAAAGTTCAATCATGATATTTTTTATCCTATGCTGAAGCTATATGTATCACTTAAACATCAATCAATAAACGAGATGGATCTTCAAGTAGCTCTTTTATGGTTTTTAAAAAGCTCACCGATTCTTTGCCGTCAATAATACGATGATCATAGGATAAAGCAACATACATCATCGGTCGAATAACCACTTGACCGTTTTCTGCCACGGGTCGTTCCTCGATTTTATTCATTCCGAGTATCGCGCTTTGTGGCGGATTAATAATCGGTGTCGCTAACAGCGATCCGAAGACTCCACCATTGGTAATGGTAAATGTACCTCCGGTCATGTCTTCAATGGCGATCTGATTTTCTTTGGCTTTACGACCATAGTTGGCAATGGTTTTTTCTATATCGGCAAACGATAAGCGATCCGCATCGCGCAAAATAGGTACCACCAGACCGCGATCGGTCGAGACGGCAATACCAATATCAAAATAACTATGATAAACCACATCATTGCCATCAATGGATGCATTCACCGCCGGAAAACGTTTCAAGGCTTCGATAACGGCCTTAGTAAAAAAAGACATAAAGCCTAAACGTGTCCCATGTCTCTTTTCAAAACTATCTTTATAAATACTGCGCAGTTCGATCACTTTTTGCAGATTGATTTCATTAAAAGTAGTTAATAGTGCAGCATTATGTTGTGCAGCCACCAGCCGCTCAGCAATACGCGCACGTAAACGTGTCATCGGCACACGTTTTTCTAAACGCTCACTGCTGCTATGCGTTTCCGATGCAGGCACGTCAGCGATACGACTGGAAAGATGAGGTGTTTGTGGTGTGGGTGCGGGTGTTTGCTGTAATACATCGGCTCGTGTCACACGACCTGATTTACCGCTACCTTGAATATTCTCTAATGGTAAGCCTTGTTCAGCAGCGCTGCGTCTTACCGCAGGGCCTGCCAAATGGGCGTCACTATCGACAGTTTTAGTTTTTTCTGCGACAGGTGTTGCCGCCGATGGAGAGGGTTTTTCAGTTTTCATGCTGGCTTCCTTGTCAGTATCTAGATGCGCTAAAATTTCACCCGCTTTAACCACTGTTCCTGCTGGTTTTACAATGTCGCCCATCACACCGTCGGCGGGTGCCGGTACTTCTAAAACAACTTTATCGGTTTCCAGATCGACTAAATTATCATCCCGTTTAACCATTTCACCTGGTTTTTTATGCCACGTGACAACCGTCGCATCAGCAACCGATTCAGGTAACATCGGAACTTTTACTTCAATATTCATCTCTGGATTCCTCTCATTAAAATTAACCTTAGTCTTTTGCTTTATTTTTGTCATCATTGCGCACATAGCGCTTATTCGTCATTGCTAGCATCAAAAAGTAATAATCGTCATTGCGAGCGCGTAGCGCGTGGCAATCTGCATTCGCTCACCATGACGTTGTTTTTTTTACTATAAAAAAAATCTAGGTTAAAGCTTCTTTAACCAAAGTTTGTTGTTCTTCTGCATGCACTAAAGGCGAACCCACCGCGGGAGCTGCGGAGGCTGGTCTACCCACGTAACGTAAGGTTTGAGTTTTTTCAAGACACGAAGCAAGATAATGTTGGATACTATACCAAGCTCCTTGATTCTTAGACTCTTCTTGACACCACACGATATCTTTTACTTTAGAATAACGTTTTAGTTCAGCATTCAGTTCGATATCTGGAAAAGGATATAATTGTTCGATGCGTATGAGTGCAATATCGTCACGTTTTTGCGCGCGACGTTGCTCGAGTAAGTCATAATAAACCTTACCACTACATAAAACGACACGTTTTACTTTTTTGATATCCACTTCTTGGTCTGGAATAATAGACTGCCAACTACCGCTGCTTAATTCTTGCAAAGTTGATACCGCTAATTTATGGCGTAACAAACTTTTTGGCGTCATCAAAATTAAAGGTTTTCGATACGGTCGTAACATTTGTCGTCGTAAACAATGGAAAATCTGCGCCGGAGTACTTGGGACACACACTTGCATGTTGTCTTGCGCGCAGAGCTGCAAGAAACGTTCTAAACGCGCTGAAGTATGTTCAGGACCCGAACCTTCGTAACCATGCGGGAGAAATAACACTAAACCACACAGTCTGCCCCATTTTTGCTCTGAGGAACTTAAAAACTGATCGATAACCACTTGCGCGCCGTTAACAAAATCACCGTATTGTGCTTCCCAAATCACTAAACTGTTGGGATTTGAAATAGCATAACCATATTCAAAACCCATGACCGCCGCTTCTGAAAGTATCGAATCAACCACAATAAATGCATTCGGATTTTTACCAAGCTGTGCTAAAGGCACGATGGTTTGATTGGTGTTAAAATCATGCAGCACCGCATGACGATGAAAAAAGGTTCCTCTTTCACTATCTTGACCGGACAAGCGTATTTCATAATCTTCCTGCAATAAAGTCGCGTAGGCCATGGTTTCAGCATAACCCCAATTTAATGGTAATTGGCCGGCGGTCATTTTTCGTCGATCCTCAATAATTTTAGCGACTTGTGGTTGTAATACAAAACCTGGCGGTAAGGTTTCGATTTGAGTCGCTAATTTTTTTAGCAATTTTAGATCGACGCACGTATTAACTGCAGTACGCCAATCTTGATAGCGATAAGGACGCCAATCGATACGATACGGATTTTCATAATCACTCGTAAGACGTGGTACGACGGCTTGACCATTATCTAAGCGATTTCTATACTCATCCGACCATTGTTGAACTTCTTCTGTGGTAACAATATTTTGGCTAATTAAAGCATCTGCATATTGTTGTTTTGCGGTAGGTAATTGTTTAATGGTTTGATAGATTAACGGTTGTGTCGCAGCAGGCTCATCAGCTTCATTATGACCGTGGCGACGATAACACACTAAATCAATGACCACGTCTTTTTTAAAGGTTTGCCGAAAATCAAACGCAAGTTGTAAGGTAAATAATACCGCTTCTGGATCATCACCATTCACATGAAAAATCGGCGCATCAACAATTTTAGCCGGATCAGTACAATACCAACTTGAACGCGCATTTTGCGGATCGGTGGTAAAACCAAGCTGATTATTCAACACAATATGTAAAGTTCCACCGGTTCCATAGGCTTCGGTTTGTGATAATTCAAAATTTTCCATCACAATGCCCTGACCAGAAAAAGCCGCATCACCATGAATAAGTAAAGGTAACACTTGCTTTCTACTGCTATCTTGACGACGTTCTTGGCGTGAACGTACCGAACCTTCCACGACAGGATTTACAATTTCTAGATGCGAAGGATTAAACGCCATGGCGATATGCATCACGCCATGATCGGTTTTTATATCCGCAGCAAAACCTTTGTGGTATTTAACATCACCCGAGCGATTTTCTTGGGTTAATTTACCGGCAAATTCTTCGAATAATTTTGCCGGCGATTTACCTAAAATATTAATCAGTACATTTAATCTACCACGATGCGCCATACCGATAACCATTTCTTGCACTGAAGCGGCGCTGGCATACACAACTAATTCTTCAAGCAAAGGGATTAAACTGTCACCGCCTTCCAAAGAAAAACGTTTTTGTGCAACAAATTTATTGCCAAGAAATTTTTCTAAGCCATCGGCCTGGATTAGACCTTTTAAAATAGTTTTTTTAACTTGTGCTGAAAAATGGGGTTTACCTGACACCGATTCAATGCGTTGTTGCAGCCAAGCGCGTTGCGCATGATCCGTTATATGCTCATATTCAAAGCCGATGCTACCACAATAGACTTTTTTAAGCTGGGTCAGTAAGCTTTCTGCGGTAACACTTTGCAAACCGAGTAAGCCATTGAGATTAACAATACGCGTCAAGTCTTGTGCGCTAATATCATGGTTTTCTAAACTCAAATCGACTATTTCTCGTTTTGCAGCTAATGCTAAGGGATCCAAATGGGCTTGATAATGGCCATAACGGCGATAGGCATCAATTAATCCCAGCAGTTTATATTGTAAATCACTGGCTTCATGAGTCGTTCTTTTCCCAACTGGACGTTGCGCTAACTCGGTAAAATAAGTACGAATATCGGCATGCGAGACATCATTTTCTTTATCACTCAGTTGATTAAAATAGGTTTGCCATTCAGCACTGAGTTGGCTCGGATCATGCAAATATTGTTCATAGAGGGTTTCTATATACGAGCCATTGCCACTAAATAGATAGGAATTTTGTTGTAAGGCCTGCGCCGATTTTAATTGCTCAGTCATGATAGTTGAATGTTACCCTAATAAAAAATTTCAGACTTCTTCTTTTAAAAGTTCTGAACGTATATGACCTATTGCCTTTGCCGGGTTAAGCCCCTTAGGACAGACCGTGGTACAATTCATAATAGTCCGACAACGAAATAAACTAAATAGATCATTTAACTCCGCTAAACGTTGCTCTTTGGCATCGTCGCGATTATCAACCAAGAAGCGACAAAGCCACAATAAGGCCGCCGGCCCCAAAAATTTATCTGGATTCCACCAATAAGAGGGGCAAGCGCTGGTACAACAAGCACATAAAATACATTCATACAGCCCATCTAATTTTTCGCGTTGCAGAGGTGATTGTAAACGTTCTTTAGCAGGTGGTTCTTTATCATTGATAAGATACGGCTGGGCTTTTTCGTATTGGCGATAAAAGGGTTCCATATCCACCACTAAATCCCGTATCACAGGTAAGCCTGGCAATGGTCTTAAAACAATCGGTGAACACAAAGATGAAACCAGTGTGATACAGGCTAAACCATTTTTACCATTAATATTCATGCCATCGGATCCACAGACACCTTCGCGACAAGAACGACGAAAACTTAAACTTTGATCCTGTTCCTTTAAGTACTCCAATGCTTCCAATAACATCATGTCTTTGCCGGGCGCAATTTCCAGCGTGTAATCCTGCATATAAGGCTTTTTGTCGATCTCGGGATCATATCGATAAATAGAAAATTGCATAATTTAGCCTAGTAAGTAACCTTCTATAATAGATTAAAATTGTAAATAGTTGTCATTGCGAGCACCGAAAATATTGATCGTCATTGCGAGCGCGTAGCGCGCGGTAATCCAGAAATGCTGTAAAAATGGATGGCCACGCTCATTACATTCGCTCGCCATGACAGCGGTTTTTTTATGTTGCATTAATAAGTACGCTCTTTAAGTTCCATCGGTGGCATAGTTAAAGGTTTCCGATTAACTGGTCTAAAATCTATCGTATCCGCTTTAGAAAAGTACAGTAAATGTTTTAACCAATTTTTATCATCCCGCTTCGGAAAGTCTTCGCGACTATGCGCACCGCGACTTTCTTCTCGCGTTAACGCAGAAATTGCTGAAGCAATGGCCACTTCCATCAAGTTATCAAGCTCTAAGGCTTCTATACGCGCCGTATTAAACACTTGACTATGATCGGTTAAGACCGCGCAGTTTAGACGTTCTTGCAATTGTTTTAACTTGACTAAGCCTTCTTCCATATATTTCGCCGTACGAAACACACCAAAATCGGTTTGCATTACTTTTTGCATCGCATGCCGAATCTCCACTAAACTTTCACCTTGTTTAGATTGTTCCCAACGATTCAATCGACTTAAAGCCGCATCGAGATCATCTTGTGTGACATTGAGTAATGCTAAATCATTCTGGATTAAGGATTCACCGACATGTAAACCGGCAGAACGACCAAACACAATTAAATCAAGCAACGAGTTACCACCCAATCGATTCGCCCCATGCACAGAAACGCAAGCACATTCACCCGCAGCATATAAACCTTCAACCACTTGATCCTGCCCTTCGATATCGATCGTAATGACCTGACCATGGACATTGGTGGGTATTCCACCCATCATATAATGACAGGTGGGAACAACGGGAATAGGTGTCGTAATGGGATCGACATGCGCAAACGTTAATGCCAATTCACGAATTCCAGGCAAACGTTTTTTAATGATATCTGCACCGAGATGATCCAGTTTTAATTTTAAATAATCGATCCCTTCCGGATTAAACCCATTTCCGGCACGTAATTCTAAAGCCATAGCGCGCGATACCACGTCTCGTGAAGCTAAATCTTTGGCGTGCGGCGCATAACGTTCCATAAAGCGTTCGCCGTTTTTATTAATTAAATAACCACCTTCGCCGCGACAACCTTCTGTCACTAACACACCGGCACCAGCAATACCGGTCGGATGAAATTGCCACATTTCCATATCTTGAACCGGGAAACCCGCACGTAACGTCATACCAATCCCATCACCGGTATTGATCATCGCATTGGTTGTCGATTGGAAAATTCGCCCTGCACCACCGGTCGCTAAAATAGTTGCGCGCGTATGAAAAAATACTACTTCACCGGTTTCGATACACAAAGCAGTCAGTCCCGCAACATGGCCTTGTGGTGTTTTAACTAAATCAATAGCATACCATTCACTAAAAAAATGGGTTTTGGCTTTTAAGTTTTGCTGATATAAGGTATGTAATAAGGCGTGACCGGTTCTATCCGCAGCGGCACAGGTCCGTGCGGCTTGATCACCGCCAAAGTTTTTGGATTGACCGCCGAAAGGACGTTGATAGATTTTTCCTGAATCCATACGCGAAAACGGCAAGCCCATATGTTCCAGCTCATACACTGCTTCAGGACCGGTTTTACACATATATTCAATACTATCTTGATCACCTAAATAATCAGAACCTTTAACGGTGTCATACATATGCCAACGCCAATCATCTTCATGTGCATTACCTAAGGCACAAGTAATACCGCCCTGCGCAGAAACCGTATGTGAACGGGTTGGGAATACTTTAGAAATCAATGCCACTTTCTGACCAGAATGGGCTAACTGCAATGCCGCGCGCATACCTGCACCACCGGCACCGACAATCACTGCATCAAATATGTATGTGGGTAAGGCCATTAGATTGTGCCCCAGAAAATAACTAAACCCCAAATAAAATAGAGGAATAGCGCAATGATAATGATGAGTTGACTGATTAAACGTAAACTCGCAGATTTAATATAATCCGTCACTATTGTCCACATGCCGATCCACGCATGCCAAAATAAACTTAATAAAAATAAACTACTGAACAAACGCATACCGAAATGACTGAATAAACTCTGCCAGGTCCCATATTCCAAAGGTTGATGACAAAGAATAAACGCCAATAAAAAAATAATATACACAGCCAAGATCAGCGAAGTGGTACGTTGGATTAACCAATCACGCAACCCATTACCACTCAGACTGGTTACATTGGTTAATTTTTTTACCATATATAAATTCCCATCACACCAGTCCCGACTATCGCAAGTATCATAACCAAACTCGCACTAAAGCGCGCTGATTTTAGTTCTTCACCCATTCCAGCATCCATCAACAAGTGGCGTATGCCGGCAAATAAATGGTAAAAAAGTGCCCATAAAAAACCCAAGAGGATCAATTTAATTAAGGGATGTGCAAAACAGGTATGCACAGTAAAAAAAGCCTCTGGGCTCTGTAGCGTCAGTGCCACGACTGCTAAAAAGATGGGAATAACCAAAAATAAGAAAAAACCTGAAATTCGATGCAAAATTGACGCGATCGCTGTGATAGGAAAGCGTATCGTCAATAAATTAAGATTAATAGGTCGTTTACTCACAGATTGTAAGCCTTTTAATGAAACCAGGGTAAAAAGACTGGGCGATTATACGCTTAAATTAATTTCAATTACAAACCCTTGTTGTTTGTTTTTAATTCTCATTATTAAAATGCTGCTGAATAAGTAAAAAAATCCTCAGGCAAAGTTATTAACAGGTCACACTACTTCCATTAAGCGTACAAGCGACACCTATGGGTGAAATCATACTTCCTGAAGTTATTACTGCATTGGGACTAGGACTCGTTACTAACAAAGTACCGAGTTCCATTTGGATGGAAGCATTGGTAGTAGTGGCTAATGCACTGACATTAGCGTTAGCGCCGGTACTCACCACTGAAATATTACTATCAGCAATATTAACCGTCGCATTGCTCAATGCATTGACTCCAAAGATATTACCCAAACCGTTTACATTTAACTGACTATTAGTGATCTCTGCCGTACTCGCTAAAATACTCATTCCGGTTATACCACCATTTAAAATGAACGCCCCATTAAAAGTAGAACGTGCTGTTCCTGTTGCAGGGGCTGCATAATCTGCTGTGCGTGAATGCACACTTTGACCCGCATTTAACGTAATTGCCGTCGTTCCTGTGCTATCGAGTGCGGGATAATTGATACCTGAACCATGACCCCAATTAGCCATGTAACGTTCGACCGGATCGGTTAATCGTTCCGACAAGCTGGTGGGATCCGCTCGCTGCTGGCTGACGCCACCAAAACTCACGCCCAAGCCTACCACTACCGTACTATGTTGATAGTTATCATAACTGTAGTTGGAAAAAAATTTAATATTTTGATCAAACCAATATTGAAATCCTGCACCATTGCCAATTCGTTCGATTTCATTGGCAAGATCAAACACACTCGTGATGACTTCAGTATGACCGGTAAAAAAAGGCTCACTGATCGAATTAAGTTCGACGGTGTTGTTCACTCCATTGCTGCGTCCCGCTAGTGGAATATACGCATTGATATGCGCATCCCAATCCCTGCCAAGCACTTCCACACCGGGATTCGCTATCCAAAAATCACTATTGTTGTTTACCCGGGTACGACCTGCGAAAGCATACCAACCTAAAATAGCGGCATCGTTGCTAATCCTGCGCCCCAAATCTGTCAACCATTGCTGATCGCTACCATAAGTTACTTGGGGATCCATATATAAATTATGCACTTCGTTACCGTCAATGGACAGCATTAAATCGGCTAAGCCTACTGTCAAACACCCGTATAAGCACTCACAGAAAATCGTGTAGATAAAGAATCCGCTAATATAGTAGGTAGATATAATGCCGTTAGGCAAGCCATCAACCATTTATACCATTTAAACTCCCTGCGCATTATCCATTCCTAAAATAAACTACTATTAAGTTACTAGCCTAAAAAGACAGTTTATGCTAATGACATTAACATCCTACTAAAATTTATCTTTTCAATCATTAATTTCTGATTGACTTATCCAAACTAAAACAAATTATATTCAGATTGAATAATCAACAATTTTTTAGCCATTGTAAATAGCGTTGAATTTAGCTTATTCTGAAGTTTTAAGTTTAATAGCACATTAATTAAAGGACTATTGTGAATCCAAATACAGATAAATCTTTTCATTGCCCTACGCATGCTACTTTCTTTATCATGCTCAAGTTACTTTTACAACTCCAAGCCTGTAATAGGAGATCCTTAGCTGCTTCAGCTGAATTAGAAAAAAACGAAGCTTTTCTAGACGAAATATTCTTACATGGAAAATACGCAAATTTTCAAGACGGTAATTTTAATTATCTACAAATAAGTAACCCTGAATTTACTCACTGGAAAGCTTATCTCGCAGATATTGCCAATAAAGAAAAAATAAAGTTTTTCAGTCAATTACTTCTTACTGAAAAAATTTCCTTAACCTATTATAAAATTCAAACTGGACGTTATCAAATCAAAACACTAAAAAAATGTTGTTTTTTTACATTAGCTAAAAACGTACATATTCAGCAGATTGATCAATTATCGCTACCCAAGCCACTGAAAGAAAATTTAACCGCATTTGCAGAACAACAAGGTAATAATGCTCATCTAGAATTATGTAGCCTTAGAATGTCATCCTCAGCCCGCATCCATTAAAACGCTGTAAATTTGATTTAACTTCTACTATAATTATACTTTTAAGTTATGATCCGAAATAATATAATAAAGGTTTATAAATGCCTAAACTAACTCTACCGTACGCTCCTATTGTTTATGCTAACAATTACAATATTACTTATAATGAGGAAGACTTAAAAAAAATAGCAACAACAACATATGAGGGGCCTACAGGCATTTCTCATCAGCTCAATGAGTTTATGCAAACTCCGAATAGATGGATACAGTTCCTGTTAGGAATAGCCGGTGAACAAAAAATCAATGACCTAACACCTAAATCAACAGCGATTAAAAAAATTCTTGCTTCCTTAGGCATTATTGTATCTACACCTGTAGTGCTTCCATTCGCTTTAATCAGTATTCCAACAGCCGCTTTAAAGCAAAGCAATCTACCACCACTCCGTTACGTTTCCCCCAAGAACCTTGCCTTTCCTACCTATGATCCAAACCTAAGACCGCTGCATGTTAAACATTTTAATACAGGATTCGGTCCAGGCTACAAACGTAAAGCCGATGCTCTAGAAACTGCCAAAATAAGCGCAAAAGTGTATCTTGATTGGTTTAGTGAGCATAAAACGCATCAGCTTGATAATAAGTTGCCCGATCTTATTTTTTTCCAAGAACTTTTTGATATTAATTCGAAAGAGATGATATGCCAAGGCTTGAAAGATGAGTATCCATACCAAATTCACAGCGTGGCACCCCACATATTTAACATGGATAGCGGCCAAGTCATACTGAGTAAATTTCCCATTGTAGAATGTGCATTTTCGACAATAAAAATAGTTGCTCCAGATAATATAACAGCCCCTCGAGTCATACTTATGATAAGAATAGCAACTAAAAACGCTGGAAATGCAATTATTGAACTCTATAACCTCCACACTACACCGTTACTTTCTGAACAGCGATGTAAATATCGTGCAGACAATATCAATCAATTTTTCACTTTTGCTTATGAAAGAGCAGTAAATCACTATGCAAAAAATAATACTCCTCTTTGGCAGATAGCCGTGGGGGATCTCAATCTTCATTTCCTCTATACTCCCTTTAACAAAAGGCTTCCTTTCGATCACCAGGAAGCCCAGCTCTATAAAAGCATCGAAGCAAGAGCTGAGATCGTGCCTTACAGTAAAACTCAAAACGACAATTTTCTCGAATGTGATCGAATACTTACTGGCGTAAAAGATTTAACCAGCCCTCCTGGCACGTGGATATATGGTCCAAAGACCTCACTTTCCTCGCAAAGCTAGTACAAGGTAAGGAAATAGATTATCTTAAAAGCTTAGAAGAAATCCCAGTGTTGCCCAAGATTTGTTATTGGGGAAAAGAAAATTATGGAGAAAACCAGCACCGTGCCACTACGCATGCCGGCCTAGATCGGGCACTCATTCCAAAATATGATAAATCTACAGAAAATTCATCCGCCTCTGAAGATGTGCGGAAAAAAGCTGAAGCCTCACAAAAGTGCATACGAGCCCGCTCTACTATAAGAAATATTGATCCAAAAAATGCGACCCGCAGTATTTCTGATCATAAACCAGTATCCACGCTTTTTTTCTTTTTTCCTCCTTCAAATCACAATAATAATAACGGGACTGACACTACTCATAAACGACGACACTCCCTACCCTAAATTTTATCCAAAAGTTAGCGCTTTTATATATGCATATACATTAACGCTTTGCTAACTCTTTAAACACGTCCGGATACTTTTTCAAGCATTTTTTTGTAGCCCTTTCTACTTCATTTTGATGCATAAACTATTTTTATATCATTAGGTTTTTTTGTTCAAAATTTTTTTCTTTCTCATAAGCAAATCTCTTATAATTTAATCTAAACCGACTAAACGCGCTAATTTTTGCATCTCATCGGCTTTTAATTCGCGATATTGCCCCCGACTCAGATCTTCAGGCAATGTCACATTGCCAAATCGTACGCGCAACAAACGGCTGACATTGATGCCTTGTGATTCCCATAAGCGCCTTACTTCGCGGTTGCGACCTTCTTTTAGTACCACATGATACCAATGGTTGACACCGGATCCTCCACGCTCTTCAATTCTTGTAAAAGCGGCCATGCCATCTTCTAACTTCACTCCGTTTTTTAAACATTGCAAAATTTTTTCATCTACTTTACCCAACACACGCACCGCATATTCTCTTTCAATCTCGTAAGAAGGATGCGATAGACGATGCGCTAATTCGCCGTCATTGGTAAAAATTAATAAGCCTAAGGTATTAATATCTAAACGACCAATCATAATCCAACGTTGACCGTGTAATCGCGGCAAGTGTTCAAATACTGTCGGCCGGCCATCCGGATCCGAACGTGCACAGATCTCACCTTCGGGTTTATGATAGATCAACACCCGGCGTTGAAAATCTGTCGCGGGGATTAAAGGCACCGGCTTACCATCGATCAAGATTTTTGCCGTCAAATCAATTCTATCGCCGAGCTTAGCGAGTTCGTGATTAATACGAATGCGACCTTCGCGGATCCAACGTTCGATTTCACGACGCGAACCGACACCTAAATTGGCCAGTACTTTTTGTATTTTTTCATTCATGGTGATACCCTGTTAATCTTCTTATAGTATGCTAAATTAAAAATTTCTGTTCGTATTTCTTTTCCCTTTCGAATTAGAATTTCTTGCAACAATTGATTTAATGGTATACTTAAAGAGCACTTTTCAGGATGAAAAGTTTGTTACAGGAGTTGTATGTTAGCCAGAATATTCATTACCTTATTATTAATAATCACCGCGGCAACCACGTACACTCAAACCCATAATACTATTATCTTTCAACCCTACAGTGCGCATTCCAGAATAAAAGCCGATGGATCTAAACCGGCGAGTGCGCAAACCAAAGCACTCAACAAAGCCGTATTAAATAAACTTCCTTTTGAACGTCGCGATGATTATAGTCTCGCCAAACAAGGATTTATGGGTAGCTTTCCCTCACTTACTATTAAGAATAAAGACAATCAAATAGTTTGGTCGCTACAAAACTATAGTTTTTTATTGGCCGATGACGCTCCTTACACGGTTAACCCGAGTTTATGGCGTCATGCACAACTTAATATGAATAATGGTTTATACCAAGTCACTAACGCTATTTATCAGGTGCGCGGTTTTGATTTAGCCAATATGGATATTATTGAAGGTAAAACCGGCATTATTATTATCGATCCATTACTTAGCGCAGAAACTTCCAAAGCCGCATTAGCACTCTATTATCAACATCGACCTAAAAAACCAATTAAAGCGGTGATCTTTACACATAGCCATGCTGATCACTTTGGCGGTGTACTGGGAATTATTTCTGCAAAAGACGTTATTTCCGGCAAAGTAAAAGTTTTAGCACCCGATGACTTTCTAGAACATGCGGTCAGCGAAAATGTTTATGCAGGGAATGCCATGAATCGGCGCGCGATGTATATGTATGGACATATTTTGCCGCGTAGTGAAAGTGGTCAAGTTGATGCTGGATTAGGAAAAACACTTTCTTTGGGCGAAATAACCTTGGTGGCCCCTACCGATCGGATTAAAAAAACCGGCGAAAGAAAAAATATTGATGGTGTCGAGATGATCTTTCAAATGGCTCCTCATACCGAAGCGCCTGCAGAAATGCTGATTTATTTTCCACAGTTTAAAGCCTTGTGTATGGCGGAAGATAGCACGCAGACCATGCATAACCTCTATACCCTACGTGGCGCTACCATACGCGACGCCGTGGCTTGGTGGAAAGCGCTGAATGAATCCATAGAATTGTTTGGTGATAAAACGGATGTGATCTTTTTTCAACATACCTGGCCGGTATGGGGTCAAGTCCACTTAATCAATATGTTACGCAAACAACGTGATTTATATAAATTTATCCATGATCAAACCTTGAATTTAATTAATAAAGGTTACACCGTTAACGATTTAGAAAATCACCTGAATTTACCATCGGATTTAGCGGACGAATGGTTTAATCGAGGTTACTATGGCTCACTTTCACAAAATGCCAAAGCCATTTATCAATTTTACCTCGGTTGGTATGATTCGAATCCCACTCATTTAGATCCTCTGCCCTCTGTTGAAAGCAGTCAAAAAACTGTTGAATATATGGGTGGCGCTTCCGCGATCCTAGCAAAAGCCCAACAAGATTATAATAAAGGCAATTATCGTTGGGTGGCACAGGTATTAAATAACCTGGTTTTTGCTGACCCAAATAACCAAAAAGCACGATTACTCGAAGCGGACGCGCTCGAACAATTAGGTTATCAAACCGAGAATGCCACATGGCGCAATGAGTATTTAACCGGCGCCTTAGAATTACGACATGGTATCCCTAAAACAATCATGAAAGGCCCAGTTACACCAGAGGTATTAAAAGCCATACCGATTACCATGATTTTAGATTACATGGGTATACGCGTGAATGCAGCAAAAGCACACGACAAAAAAATGGGTTTTAATTTAAATTTTACCGATAACAAGCAACGTTACGCACTGATACTCGAAAATTCGGTGTTAATTTATACGCCGAATAAACAAGTCCCTTATGCCGATGCAACGCTTAATTTAAGCCGAGATACCTTAAATACTATTCTATTGAAACAAAAAACCATCGAGCTAGCGTTACAAGATGGTAGTATTCAGATCCAAGGAGATAAAAATAAATTAACTGAATTCCTGGCATTGTTAGATGACTTTCCGCCTATGTTTAATATCGTGACGCCTATTGCTTCGAATGCTAATACAAAAAATTAAATCTATTAAAATTTATACGTGAGCGACAACGTATAAACCCTACCTTGGAAACGCGCTTTAGCATTGAATTCCTGCATAAACTTTCCAATAATAGTAAAATCCCAAGGGCTAAACGTATAACCTAACTGTCCACCCGCTGCATGGACTTGATTGGTGCCAGCCACATTGGTTAATAATGCCGAACCACTATCATGACTGACCTGCCATTGGTCATAGCCGGGAATGGCTATTTCTAAAATTCCATGATCAAAGGATAGATACTTACTGATGCCCCAATTTAAGGTAAAATAATTTCCAGGCTTAATATCCATATCGGTTTTACGTTGATTGATATCGTAAGTTGCAGTTAATAAAAAAGCCAGTGAATGTTGTTTATCAAAGTAAAAACCACTGGCGAGCTGCCATTCATTCGTCCAAAAACCTAAGCCAATATTATTACGTGCAAAACTTGTGTAACGTCCACTGGGTGCATACAGCGCATACGATCCTGAAATATCTAAATAAGGCCAATGCCAAGTCAACCAGATCGGCCGCAGATAAAGATCACCCAAGCCCCAGCTAGATTGATTGGCGGCAGGCCCGGTGTTTTGGATCTGCAAAAAAGCTTGTAAAGAAGGGTTTGCAATCGGCTGTATCGCCATCAAAGCATAGTTTGCACCGAATAGTTTTTTGTTGGATGACCAAAGAAAAGTAGGCGCAGTGAAAAAAGTATTCACATCAATATTAAGCTCGGTCGGCACTCCTTTAATAGTAGCCGATAATATAGAATTTCCGTTGCGGTCTTTTAAATCATCACTGGTATATAAATAATTATATAAAGTGAAATAAATTCCCGGGGGTGGCGGGACAAAACTTCGAGCATCCCAACTTCCCGGAATATAATGACCTATCTCGCCAGCCTGAACAGATGAAACAAAATAATAGAATAAAATGATGCAACTAAAATAAATTCTGCTGCGTTTTAGTTTAGTCGGCTTTATTCTGTTTAGGATCAAATCGTTTAAGTCCTTTTTGATAACGATGAATCTTTTCTAAATAATGTTGTGCATACCATTGCATATCGGCTATTTGCTGTGCCGACAATGGCTGTATTTTTCCTGGAGAACCTATCACAAGAGAATTATCAGGAATATGCTGATTTTCTAACACCATCGCATTGGCAGCAATCAAACAATGTTGACCAATCACGGCGTTATTCAATATTTTAGCGCCGATTGCGATAACCGAATAATCACCCACCGCGCGCGCATGCACCATGGTATGATGCGCAATCGTTACATTTCTACCAATTTGCATCGGCATATCCGGATCGGTATGCAACACCGCAGCATCTTGGATATTAGTATTTTCGCCGATTTCTATCACGGTATTATCGGCACGAATGACGGCTTGCGGTAATATAATGACATGATTGTGAATGATCACAGCACCAATGACATCCGCACTCTCGGCAATAAAAATATCGTTGCCTAACAACCTTGGATGTTTATCTTCAAAAGAATAAAGCATTTAAAAAAATTTCAATTAATTTTCAAGAACATCAAGTGAAGTATTCAACTCATTATCAGTTGCGAGTGAAATCTCGGTAGGCTCGATAATTCCAGGTAAAGGAAATGCTGGTAAATCCGCCAACTCTTTTAAACCAAAGTGATCGAGGAATAATGTCGACGTGGCATAGAGATTAGGTCGTCCTGGGACTTCACGTTGCCCGACCACCTGTATCCACTCTTGTTCCAATAAAGTTTTAACAATGTTTGGATTCACCACCACACCACGTATCGCTTCAATATCCCCGCGTGTCACCGGCTGCTTGTAAGCGATGATACTTAAAGTCTCTAAGAAAGCGCGTGAATATCGTGGTGGTTTTTCTGGCCAGAGTCGTTTGACCCAAACATTGAGTGCGCTAGTCGTTTGAAAACAATAGCCACTGGCTAATTGTTTTAATTGGATACCACGATCTTGGTAATCTTCGGCTAATTCCAACAGAATTTTCTTCAGATTCGCTTTTGTCGGCCGTTCTTCTGGGCTAAATAAATCCAACAAGCGCTCGATGCTTACCGGCTCACCGGCGGCAAGTATAGCGGCTTCACATATTGACTTAAGTGTTTGATTTTCCATAGCCAAACTATAGCGTAAACGGCCCGTCATGGCGAGCGTATGCAACAAACATGGCCATATATCCAATGAATTTCCTAAGATTGCCGCGCGCTATCGCGCTCGCAATGACGGAGAGATTGCTTATCGCGCTCGCAAAGAGAGTAATATTTTACACTCGCAAGCGAGTTAAGAGGAGTTGCTTGATCCAGGTCGTTAATTGATGTCTAATAGATACATCACACCGGGGGTGCTTTTTTAAAAAAGCTGAGAGAATGTTAATCCATTCAACCCTTATAACCTGATCGGGCTAGGACCTGCGTAGGAAGAAGTGCATTGAAAACAAAAAATTGTTTAGATAGTACCGCTCGCCATTCTGCGACTACAACCCATCCTGCATTCACCTTAGAATCGTTATTCCAAGACGTTGACCGCATCCGGCTAATCAACCCTTTAATCCATAATATTACAAATTTAGTCGTCATGCCAACCACGGCTAATATGTTGCTCGCATTAGGTGCTGCGCCTATTATGGCACATGCCGCTGAAGAATTAGACGAAATTATCCAATTGGCACAAGCCTTAGTCATTAATATCGGTACACTGGATAAAAATTGGCTGGCTTGTATAGCGCATGCCCAACTAGCCGCTTTAAAACGTGGCATTCCCATCGTCTTGGATCCGGTAGGTGCCGGCGCCAGTGTCTATCGCACCACTTCAGCCTTAAACATTATCAAGCGCGGTGTCACTGTTATCCGTGGTAATGCTTCAGAAATTATGGCTTTGTTAGATACTTCCATCAGTACCAAAGGTGTCGATTCAACCCAAGCCAGTGACCATGCCGTTGTATCTGCGCGAAACTTAGCTCAGCAATACCAATGTATCGTGGTCGTCAGTGGCAAAATCGATTTTATCGTCAGTGCAACACAAACGGTCGTCCTGGATTATGGGTCACCGTTACTCACTAAAGTCGTCGGTATGGGATGTTCACTCACGGCGGTGATCGCGAGTTTTTTAACCGTGAATCCGAATCTCTTTAATGCTGCTGTTCATGCCATGGCCTGGATGGGACTCGTCAGTGAAGTTGCAGAAAAAAAATCCAAAGGTCCGGGCAGCTTTTATAATCATTTATTGGATAGTTTTTATACATTACAAAAAAATGAGCTACAAAGCTTGTTCAAACCCAGTTGTATTGCACTATGAATCAGGTCGCCACTATTGCTGGCACGGATCCATCCGGCGGTGCCGGCATGCAAGCCGACATTAAAGCGATATCAGCCACCGGCTGCTATGCAGCGAGTATCATTACTGTCTTAGTCGCACAAAACACACAATCCGTTACGGCAATACAAGAAATCCCATTAGCTTTTATTCAGCAACAAATCGATGCCGTGTTCAATGATTTATCCGTAGGTGCCGTTAAAATAGGCATGCTATATCATGAAGACATTATCCATTTAGTCGCCGCTAATTTAAAAAAATATCAACCACCATTTATTGTTCTTGACCCAGTTATGATTTCTCAAACTGGTCATGCTCTACTAAAACCACCTGCCATACACGCTTTAGTAGATGCTTTGTTTCCTTTAGCGACATTGATTACACCCAATATTCCAGAAGCTGAATCGATTTTAACGTTTAAAATTACCGATGAACCCAGCATGCAAGAGGCAGCATACAGTCTGGCGAAACGCTATAACGTTTCGGTATTGCTTAAAGGTGGACATTTAAAGACGTCACATTCACCGGATATTTTTTATGATTTTCCACAAAAACATAGCCACCGTTTTGATACGCTGCGTATAAACACTAAAAATACGCACGGCACCGGTTGTACATTGTCCGCGGCGATTGCTTCGTATTTAGCACAAGGCGAAAATCTATATCATGCGATAGCACGAGCAAAACACTATTTGACTGAATGTATTTTGGCCGCAAAAGATTTAAAACTAGGGCAAGGCCAAGGCCCCGTCCATCATTTTTATTTTTTAGATAAGGATACGCTGCGCACTTGAATTTTTGTCTAGGTAGCCACTCAATGCAACCCTCATGGTATATAACACATACACTCTGGTTGCTGTACCCTATGGCCCCATTCCAAAAAATTCCATTGCTGTGTATAGAACAACATGTTTGATAAACTAAAAGCCGCTATTGCAGATATCCTGCCTAAAATTTATCAGCACCCTTTTAATCAAGAGCTGGCACAAGGTACACTAGCGAGTGAAAAATTTATTTTTTATTTAAAACAAGACGCTTTATATCTCGTCGATTTTTCAAAAGCACTCGCGCTTACTGCCACTCGACTGCCGCAGGAGCAGCAAAGTGAATTATTTATGCAATTTGCTATGAATGCACTTAAAGCCGAACGCGATCTGCATATTAACATTCTTAAAAAATATGTTGCTAATACCACTACAACGCCTAAACAAAGTCCTTTTTGTTTTATGTATACCAATTATTTGTTACGAATGGCGAGCACCGCCACCGTAGAAGAAGCTGTCGCTAGTTTACTGCCATGCTTTTGGATTTACCAGCAGATAGGACAACGTGCTTATGCTAAAAAAACTTTACATAATCCTTATCAAGAATGGATCGATTTATATTCAAGTCATGAATTTAATCATTCCGTCGATCAAATGATAACTATCGTTAATGATCTTGCAACGCATGTTAGCATTCCATGTCAACAAAAAATGTTAACTGCATTTAGACAAGCTACTTTGTGCGAATGGCAATTTTGGCAAGGTGCTTATTTACAACAAACCTGGTCATTTTAAGATTTTTTTAATTTTATTTAGTTTACATTTTATATCTAAAAAATAAATTAAATATTAACTTTTTATTTATTTTATTTAAGCTTAGCGCTATTGTTAATACGAAATTGACCTGATATTCTTAGCATATATTGTTTTTTTAATGATAATGCAAAGTAAAAAATTATTTAAAATAATATTTTTATATTCATAACATAGAGGGAAATTAAATGTTAACTGAATACCAATTAAATCCTGCCTTTACCGATACCAAAGAGGTTGCGTTTGCTTACCAACCTGCTCCAGAAATTGATATTACAAAACTACCCATTTTACCTGATGACTGGCTTGACAATTTACAAAAAATTATTTGCGAAGCCGATGATAAGTTACCGAAAAATATTTTCGATAAACATTTAGGTGTGACATCCGATTATCGTGGCAAAATACAACTTCTGAAACAGTTGCAACTTATTTTTCATCGCTTACAAGGAAATTTAGATTCAGAATTAGGCAAACTCTTGCCAGATAATCGCCAGGCCTTAATTAGCAAATTAACCGAAGAAATCATCCATTGCAGCGAAGGTTTCCATAACCGCGTTAACAGTATCGTTGACCCATCTTACGAACCCGCTGACTTAAAGGCATTAGTTTCTAATGTACGCAATAACTTGGTCGAAAAAGTCGCTGTCGCACTGACCGATGAAGTTCATGCCCAGAATCGTGTGAGTGTCGTCGCAGCCAGTGATGGCTTAGGTACAAAAGTCAATTTTCCTGATGACACATACGTCGGTGCTTTATCTGATATATCCATTAGACGCGCATTACAACATACTTTCTATAAACAATTCACACCCTTTCACTTACCTTGTTTATTAATAGCCGCATTTATGGAATTTATTCCTGAACTAGAGGTTGAAAAAAATCGTAAAAACGGTTTAAGTCTGCACATGAGCGAAAAAATTATTAGCTTAATTAAACGCTTTTTACCTAATCATATCAACGAGATCCCTAAAGATCCAAATCATTGGCTAAATTATTTTATAATATTTCGTGATAAAAATAATCCTTTAAATATGAGTATCGTTAACCTTAATTGGGAAAAAATGTACCGATCTTTTTTTGATGCTTTATCAGAAGAAAATTATTTTAAAGATCCACAAATAAATACCTTGACTGATTGTGCTTATTATAATTTATTTTTAAGAAAAAAAAGCTCTCGTAATCCTGCAAAACTTATTTTAAGGCTGTTTAAATCAGTAAGATATGCAGAGTTATTAGAACAATTAGCAGAATTAAATACTAGATTTCCTAACTATTATAAAAAAGAATGTAAAATTCAAATTCCCATTCGGTATTGTTTATCTTTTATCGATTACTTAATCGGACAGTTAAAAATTAGTAGTGAGTATTCCGAAGAAATCATGCAAGGTTTTCATTTAATTATCCAGTTAAAAAATAAAGCAATCATTGGAAAAATAGCCGATACCTTTCTAGTAAGGAATCAAAACGGTTTTAATCCACTGATGTTAGCTGCATTTAACAACCCCACCCTGCTAAAAGATATCCTAGCTTTTCTTAAAACGCATGAAAGCATCATTGCATCCCATAATCCTGAAATACCCAAAAAAATATTTTTAATGAAAAATAAAGCCCACTTGAATGCGTTAATGATAGCGGCGGTGAGCAAACAAGCCGAAACCATTGTCAGTATTTTAGATTTTTTAACGACGCATATTGGTAGTTTTGCTAATGACACACTGCGTAAATTGTTTACGCAGCAACAAAAAGATAGTTATACCGCTGTAACACTTACTGCGCGTGATCAACCTCGTTTTCTAGGCAGAATTCTATCATTTATTAGGGATCATATAATAGTTGATGGTGAAACCTTACGTAAACTCTTCTTCGCCGAAAATTCAAATGGAACTTGTATGGCATTAATGCTAGCGGTAAAAAGTCAAGCTGATGCAACCTATTCTATTCTAAAATTTATATCTGAAAATATTAAAAGTTTCGATCCGAAAATTTTGAGTAAAATGTTTTTAGAAAAGGATCAAAATGGTTTTTCTATTTTAATGCTAGCTGCTCGTTATCAGCCCAAGGCTTTAGGGTTTATACTTGAGTTTATTGGTGAGTATGAAGAATTTTTTCCTGCAGAAAATTTACCCGCATTTTTTTTAGAAAAAAATTTTGAGGAATATAATTGCTTAATGCTTGCTGCTGAATATCAACCCATGTGCGTGCCGACCATTATAAATTTTATTAATAATAGGATTGAAAGTTTTAAACCCCATCTAGAAAAAATATTATTCACTAGAAACAAAAAGGGTTGCCACAGTTTGATGCTAGCTCGTCATCATCCAGAAGCTATGACATCCATTATACATTTTATTCATGTGCAACCAAAAGGTGTGATATCGGTCTCTTTAAAACAAATATTCTTAGAAAAACATAACTTAGGATTTACACTTTTGATGCTAATCGCGCGTGATCATGCCAAATCCTTAAATTTTATATTTGAATTTTTGCTCAACAAACCTATTCTTTTTCCTCAGAAAACTTTGCCTCAGCTAATCTTTGATAAAAATGAATTGGAATATAATTGCTTAATGTTAGTAGCGCGTAATCAAGCAGAGGGTGTTGCCCATATCCTTAATTTCATCCTAAGTCATCCGGATATTTTTTCACAGCAGTTTATTAATGAACTGCTGTTAGCCAAAAACAAAGATGGCGATAGTGTATTAATGATAGCGGCACGGTACCAACTCGAAGCCGTGAAACTTATCCTGAGTTTTATCCAAAAACAACCTAAGACTTTTTCACCGGCGTTTGTTAATGAACTCCTGTTAGCACAGGATCAATATGGTGTTAACGCATTAATGAAGGCAGCCACTTATCAACCTAACGCCGTTGAGTTGCTGTTGTCTTTTTTAACGCTACATATTAATCATATGAGTAATGATGCGCTACAAGAATTTATTTTTAAAAATATTCGTGATAGAGAGGCTGCCGCCGCTGTATTTTTTGGTGGCCGTTACGATTACAAAAAAAGTGTCTTATCCGTTACTGCTCAATGTAAAGATGGTACGGCCATCAAAGCGCTACTCAAATTTATAGACAATCACATTGAGTTAATAGGAATAAAAATTTTCATCCATTTACTTAAAGAAAAAGACCAGGCAGATAATCCTATTTTTCTGAATGCTTGCTCTAAATACTTTTTTCCCATGAAGAAAACTTTAAACTTTATCGCCACATTACCAGACTTTGAAGAATTAGCACCTATCCAACACTTGGTAGCCGATTTTATATTTGAACAATTAGCTCGATGGCCTGTAGCATCAAAGGATAAAAGTTTATTTTATAAAGTAACTTATAATTACTCAACACTTTTATTAAATTATTTTAATGCAGATCGTTTTACCCTTTATCCTGATAATTTGGATATGGTTGCTAAAATCTTATTTTGTGGTCTACAAAACAAACTAGAACACAAAAAGGCAGCGGAATCCAATCAATATTTCTTTTTTAGATGGCTTTCTTCTACTGAACAAGAACTACAAGCAAGTCAAGAGCTAGAAAAAATTTTATACAGAAAAGAATTCAGCAATATGCTTGCTTTAAAAGGATTTGAAGACAAATATTCTAAAGTTCTTAAATCTAATCCCATATTCAGCTGTCTATTTTCTGCTTTCAAAAAAACAGATACACTCAAAGCTGAAAATGTTTATAACCTTGATTTGGAAAACGATGCAGTACGTTACAGCCCTGCTAAATTTGCTTAACTCGTGTCATTCAAGCAGCAAGCGTATTGAGCGCCACTACAAGCATCGAGCATATTGATCGTCATTGCGAGCACCGAAGGTGCGCGGCAATCTGGAAAATTCAATTTAATACAGCTCTTGTTAATGAGCATAAGATCGAGGCAGTTTACTGGTAAAGCCCAAGTACAGTGCAATAATAGCCATTAGCAAATAAAAAAAACTATCTGAGATATTAATATGCACCAGCCTTAAGTTGCCATTCATGGCAAAACCCCAAATCGCAATGGCGGCAAAGATAATACCAAAAAATTTAAAATACAAACGCGCATAAAACATCGAACCGCTGGCAGACAAGGCGAACAAGCCGATCAGTATATAAAAAATATTCAATAAAATACTCACCGTAAAAAAATTGAACAACACATGATTGGGGGTAATAGGTGGAATAAAGCCTAATATGCCTAATAGAATAAAAACGATAGCAAAAATTAAAGCCATACCTCTTAAAAACACGCTGAAACTCCCTTTACAACGTTTTGGCTTAGGTCACGAGTATAGTTTACTTATAGAAATAAGCAAATTAATCTCCATATCCTAGACAAGATGTCATCATGAATAAAAAATGTTTAATTATTAGGCATTAGGATGACAAATCCATGCTTACCCACAGATTCTGTGAATAACTTTGTGGACAGCGTTGGGGGAAGCTAGTAAAAACCTTGATTTATAAGTCATTGTTACAATTTGTACAAGCTTTAAACAAAAGATAAAAATCTTCTTTTTTCAAATAGTTATGTTCTGTCAATCAGAAAATTACTTTTATTACTGTTAAGATTACATAGAATAAATTAAATTAAGCCGACTTGTGCAAAAGTCATGACCATTCTTAGCTAAACTTCGTGTTGTCAATAGGTACTCTATGGAAATTTATAACAAACTTTTCAAACGGTTAAACCCAGAGGATTTATTACTGACAGGGAATAAACGCTTAATTCCTTTTTTACATAAAGCTTATGCGCAATACCAACAAAAACAAAAAAAACAGGTTTGGTCGACATTACAATTTTTTACTTTTACACGCTGGTTAGAAACACTTTGGGAAAAACAATTCATTAAGCAAACTGGTTTTTCTTTGCGTTTACTCAATCAACAACAAGAATGTTTGCTGTGGAAAATCATTATTCAGCAATCAGCTTATTCTTTTTTAGATACTGTATATACGGCTAAAAACGCTCAGCAAGCATGGCAATTACTGCAACAAGCGCAACTCGATTATCAAATCACCCACTTTAAACAAAGCAATGAAACTGAAACCTGGCAAACCTGGGCCACTCACTTCGTCAGCTTTTGCCAAACTCATGCGCTTGTCGATTTATCCAGTGCGCTTAATCACCTCATTTTATTATTCCGCAAAAAAATTTTAAAACCTCCGCCGCGTATTTTTTTAATTGGTTTTAATGAAATAAATCCACAATATAAAAAACTGCTTAAGGTGTTAGAGGAACAACATTGCGAGATTTGTCATTTCGCACCTGTTTACTCATCTGCTAAGCAACAACGCCTATGTTTAAGTGATAAAGAAACTGAATATCACACGATGGCACTTTGGGCCTATCAATCCTGGCAACACGATAAAAAAAATATTGCTTGTGTCATTCCCCACCTAATCGAGCAACGCACGCACTTACTCAATACCTTCACCGAAGTATTTACGGCATTAGCACCTAGTTGTATGCATCACCCACCTTTTAATATCGCGGCAGGTAATCCCTTGTTAGAATTTGGTTTGATTCAAACTGCCATGCTGATACTCGGCTTAGAAGAAATTAATTCGTTTCCACAAATCAATCTATTGCTACGTTCACCCTATTTAGGGGGCTCACAACAAGAACAAGCAGCGCGTGCACAACTTGACATCACCCTGCGTGGTACCGTTGAAAATAGATTGCACTTAGACCCGCTGCTAAGAATCAGTAACCAACATGCTTGTCCGATATTAAGTGGCTTAATTGCACATCTGATTCCATTAATAAAAAAATATCCATCTCATTTTTTAGCTAAACCAAGTTTTTGGTCAGCATATTTTGCTAAAAAACTGCATGCCTTAGCCTGGCCAGGGGAACGTTTATTAAATAGTGGCGAGTTTCAATTGCTGGAACGTTGGTCTGAGTTACTAACAGAGCTCGCTGGTTTAGACTTTATTCTCGGTAATATATCGCACACAGCCGCATTGCAACAATTACATGAATTCATTGCGAATACCCTATTCCAGACCAAAACATTGCATGAACCACCCATACACGTGTTAGGATTACTCGATAGCGCAGGCATGTATTTTGATACGCTATGGGTGATGGGGCTCGATGATAGAACTTGGCCAGCCATTGCAAAACCAAATCCTTTTATTCCGTATGCTTTACAGCACGCACATCAAATACCTTATGCTTCGAGTGAACGCGAATATTATTTTGCCTCCTTGCTAACAAAAAATTTAATTGGCTGTGCTGAAAACATAATTTTTAGTCACCCGACACAGCATCTGGATCAGATTTTACACCCCAGCGTCTTAATTAAACCCATACCAGAAATCGAATTAAGCGATCTAAAGCTTCCTACCTATCAAGCGTTGGCAAAAAGAATAATGACCACGCAACAATGGGAATATTATAGAGATGTATCTGTGCCATTACCTGCTGAAGATAGCTTTAGCGGTGGGACACAACTTTTACAATCGCAAATCGCATGTCCGTTTCAAGCCTTTGCACGCTGGCGTTTAAAAGCACAATTTCAACCCTTCCCACAAAACGGACTCAACGCACGAGAACGTGGCATACTACTACATCAGGTTTTGGAACAATTTTGGAATAAAGTGCAGGATCAGTCATCCTTATTAACACTAACACCCAGCGCTCTCGACAAACTCATCCATGCTGCTATTGAGCATTGCTTAAACTTTTTAAGTAAAAAACGACCCGTAGGTTTTAAAACGCATTTTATTAACATCGAACGGCAACGTTTGCAGACCTTATTAAAAAATGTCATCGATTTAGAAAAACAACGTCCGGTTTTTATGCAAACGCAACATGAAAGCAAACGAGAGTTAAAGTTAGGCAGGCTATTGCTTACATTAAGGATTGATCGACTCGATCAGCTTAACGCAACACAGTCTATGATTATTGATTACAAAACCAGTGCGCCGAGTAAAATAGATTGGTTAGAAGCACGTTGTGATTATCCACAATTGCCACTGTATTGTTTAAGCTATCCAGAAACCGTGCGTAGCTTTGCCATCATGCATCTACGCAGTAATAAGATTACGCTACAAGGAATAAGCGCAGAAGAATCCGCGATGCAGTCACTCATACCCTTAAAAAAACTTAACACTTCATTAGCCTTAAACCATTGGTCGGATCTACTCAAACATTGGCAGACTTGCTTAGAAAAAATCGCCAAAGAATTCCAACACGGGCTTGCCGGTATCAACCCAAAACACGGCCCTACAACTTGTCGACATTGTGATCTGTCATTGCTTTGTCGGATTCATCATTCGCCATTTAACACAGACAAAAATTTAAGTACGAAGAGTACAGCATGAAATCTCCATTACACTTAGCCGATGCGAAACAACGTCAACAAGCACTTGATCCCAAGCAATCATTTATTGTTCAAGCACCAGCGGGCTCCGGAAAAACAGAATTATTAGTCCGTCGTTATCTGGTGTTATTAACCCGTGTCTCAGTACCAGAAGCCATTATTGCGATTACGTTCACACGTAAAGCCGCTAATGAAATGCGTATAAGAATCATGCTGGCTTTAGAACTCGCACAAAACAACCATGTACCCATGGGTAAAGATGCCGAACGCTATGATTTAGCCAAAAAAGTGTTGGCACAGGATCAAGCCTTAGCATGGAATTTATTAAGCAATCCCAATCGACTGCGTATACTCACCATCGATAGTTTTTGTCAAACCTTAACCCGACAAATGCCTTTACTTGCTGGATTAAGCGAAAAATTAACGCCGGTGGATAATCCTGAATATTTATATCGCTTAGCCACACAAGAACTACTTAATCAACTTGAAGAACCATTACCTTGGCAAGCCGCATTAAGTCATTTATTAAGTCATTTAGATAATGATTTTCAACGCGTAGAACATTTATTCATCCCCATGCTAGCGCGACGTGAGCAATGGTTAGATTATTTGTTGCAACATCAACACCAATTACGCGAGGATTTAGAGCAAGCTTTATTTAACATTAATCAAGTATTAGTCGAAAAATTAAATCATTTGATTAACAAAGACGTTGCTGAAGAACTTTTACAACTCCTCAATTTTTCATTACAGCAGCGTCACCTCGCCCCTTTACTCCAGCATGATAATTTAAATTTTTGGCAAGCAGCCAGTCGTTTATTGTTAACAGAATCGAATACCTGGCGCAAACAATTACGAAAAACCGAAGGTTTTGCTATTGCCAGTGAAATAAAAAATAAAGCGACACAAACAGAAGTTCATACGTTAAAAAAACAATGTTTGAATTTAATTGCACATTTAAGTCAACAAAGCGGGGTCAAAGAAATCTTAATCGCTTTAAAGCTAGCACCACCTTTACATTATACCGATTCACAATGGCAGATGATCCAATCATTGTTTGAATTATTACCTGTATTGGTTGCGCATTTAAAAATTATTTTTCAGCAACAGCAAAAAGTAGACTATACCGAGATCCTACTCGCCGCTAGCTCAGCATTAGGTTCAGCAGAAAATCCTAGTGATTTAGCCCTGGCCTTAGATTATCAAATTCAACATCTCCTCGTGGATGAATTTCAAGATACTTCCAGTACACAATTACGTTTAATCGAAAAATTAACGGTCGGTTGGCAACACCAGGATGGTCGGACTTTATTTTTAGTAGGCGATCCCATGCAATCGATCTATCGATTTCGTAAAGCCGAAGTCGGTTTATTTTTACAGGTGCAACAATGGGGTATCGGCATATTGCAGCTGCAAGCCTTAAACTTGTCGGTCAATTTTCGCTCCGCGCAAGGCATAGTCGATTGGGTGAATCAACAGTTTAGTCAATTACTCCCCGCCACTGCTGATCTTCAACAGGGCGCGGTATGTTTCTCTCCCGCCACCGCTTACGCGCCCACCACGCAGAACGATGCCGTTTGCAGCTACTGGCAGCTAGCTCATGATTTTAACTCAGCAGAACAAGCAGAAGCCGAACAAATCATAAAAATTATTCAAACAATTAAACGTGAGAATAGTCAAGCTTCTATTGCGATTTTAGTCCGTGCACGTAGCCATTTACACAGCATTTTACCGGCTTTGCGTCGCGCCGCGATTCCCTATCAAGCCATAGAGATTGATAGCCTCGCTGAAAAATCAGCAGTGCAAGATTTATTAGCCTTAACCCGTGCACTGCATCATTTAGGCGATAGGACCGCTTGGCTCGCTTTATTACGCTCTCCTTATTGCGGCTTAGGTTTAAACGATCTGTACCAAATTACACAATTTAATGCTGAGAAAAACACTCGACTGAGTATTTGGCAACAACTGCAGCGATTTGAAGAAATCTCCTTGGATGCCGCTACTAAACAACGTTTACGTCGCATCGTGCCGATGTTACAACAGTGTTTGCAACAACAAGGTCGAGTTCCTCTATCGCTATGGGTCAAACAAACTTGGCTAGCCTTAGGCGGCCCTACTACCTTGTCAAACTGGGATGAGATGGATCACATTCATGCGTATTTAAATTTTCTAGACAATAAAATTAAACTAGAAGGCGAAGCACTGGATTTTTTTAAGCTAGGCGACGAATTAAGCCATATTTATACACAAACTACATCCGCAACACCCGCGCATGCTATTGAAATCATGACTATCCATAAAGCCAAAGGTTTAGAGTATGATCATGTCATCCTACCCGGCCTACATCGTCGCGGTCGGCCTGAGCTATCGCCTTTATTGTTGTATAGCGAAAAAATACTAACAGCACAAAAAAAAGATTTTTTACTCGCACCGATCAAAGCCAGTCATGAAGAACACGATTTAATTTATAATTATCTGTTCAATGAGGAAAAACAAAAAAATGTTGCTGAGTTAACGCGTTTACTCTATGTCGCTTGCACGCGTACGAAACAATCCTTACATCTCTTAGGCACATTCGCATTAGACGAAACGGCAGGCATAAAATCTCCTGCTCCACAATCCCTATTAGGCCAGTTGTGGCCGGTGATGGATATCAAGCCAGAAGAAATTTTAGCGCATACACCAGCAGAAAATACCTTAGCGCTGCCCACTCAAGGTTTATTAAAACGTTTACCTGCCGATTGGCAAGCACCTATTCTTCATCGATTTGAGATATACCCTGAGGTTAAATCGCCAAGTTATTCCTATCAATGGCAACTCTATCCAGAACGCGCGTTGGGTACCGTGATCCATCGCTTACTGTATCAAATGAGTCAAGACGGTCTATTGCATTGGGATAGGAAAAAAATAACGGTTTCGCAAACTATGTTCACTCATTTACTGGAACAAAACGGATTGTTAGCCTCGCACATACCGGAAGCTCTAAAAAAACTGAACATTTGTTTAGAAAAAACCTTAGCCGATCCGCGCGGACGCTGGATATTAAGTCAAGAACATCAAGCTGCACACTCTGAATATGCCATCACTGCGCTACTCCATGGCAAGCGGCAAAATTGTGTCATCGATCGAACATTTATTGATTCAAGTGCGAAGCGTATACGTTGGATTATTGATTATAAAACTACAGAATATTATGGCAATAAACCAGAAGAATTTTTAAACGATGCCATGCAACAACATCAACAACAATTAAACAATTATGCACAGGCATTATTGCTAGAGGCTGAATCTTGTGGCAGCCAGATCGTACGTTGTGGTTTGTATTTCCCACTCACGTCACTCTGGTGTGAATGGGAATATACTGAAGTATCTACGACTGTCACCGTCATGGCGAGCGAATGTAATGAGCGTGGCCATCCATAGTTTAGTATTTCCTGGATTGCCGCGCGCTCCGCACTCGCAATGACGATCAATACTCTCAGCTATGGCGGAGATGGCATGCTTCGCAGTGATGACCAGGAACTACAAAACGAGTTTTAACAGTAAACTGATATGTGCATGCAAGGTCTCGGCTGCAGTATGCCAATGGTCGTGAAACAGATAACCGATACCAATAAACAGACTAACCCATACGACAGCACCAGAATACGCAAATAGTGCAAAATAGCGCAACGGTAATTTTAATGCTCCGGCCACATATCCCGTTAAGTGCCGTATGCCAGGAATAAAATAACCGATAACTAACGCCCATTTGCCGAAACGTTCAAACCAATTATGGGCTAATTGATAACGCTTTTCGGTCAGTCCGATGTAACGACCCCAACTTTGTGTCAAAAAATGACCCGTCGCTAAACCTAAACCATAACTACCGCTGATACCACAACAACTACCTGCATACGCTGCTATTAAACTGGGAACTATCGCCAATTTTCCTTTGGCCATTAAAAATCCCAACAATAACAACAAGGACTCTTCGGGTATCGGTAGCGCAAAAATTCCTAACGCAAACCAAACAAAAATCGCTAGACTACCGTAGTGATTTAACCAAGGCAAGAAATGATCCAAAGACGCTAACGACATAATAGATATTCGATAAAATAATTATTTGCTAATGATTCATCTGACATGAATTGCGAGCACAACTTCGTCATTGCGAGCACCGAGCATATTGATCGTCATTGCGAGCACTGAAGATGCGCAGCAACACAAATACTATAAACTTGCCATAACACTTTTTAAGCATGCTTAGTAATCGCATCTTCGATCTTTTTCAGTTCTGCTTGATTCTTATCCTCTTGGCTCGTTGCAACTTGCTCATCAAGCGTGTTGGTAATTCCCAATTGATTGTCAGCCACTTGATTATCGAAAATATCAAAATCATTATTACTACTAATGATATCATCATCATCGTCATCGTCGTCATCATCATCACTTGCTTGCTGCGTATAATGACTCGATGGATAAGGTAAAATAATAACCTGTGTTCCAATATCGGCAAAGTCTCTATTTAGCCATTGTGCGTCGTCAACAAACATGCGCAAACAACCATGACTCGCATTATATCCTGGTACACCACGCGAACCGTGCATCGCAAAACCACCTTTAAAGAACATGCAATACGGCATCGGTGCACCACCATAAGGCTTAGGAAATTTAGTTGAAGTACAACCGGGTCCCCGTTTTTCATAGATTCTGAAAGTTCCTGAAGGCGTATGACACGGTCTGCCTAAATCCGGACACCAATTTTGTCCGCTCGATCCAGGTCCCCAGCGAATAATATTCCCTGCCGGACCATACGCTGCCCATGCATTTAATGCGGGTGAATAAACGATCATTTTTCTACCTGTAGGCGCTCTATAAGGTGAAAATGGTGTATACTCCATCCAATTAGTGGCGTCGAGATTTCGTGGTGCAGCGATCCTCATCCCTGGCCAAATACCCGTATTCATACGGTTAATACGTTGGACCAGTTCGCGTCGTTGTGGATTAGGAAATAAGGTATACCAAGTTTCCCCTCTCGCTACGACCAGACAATATAATCGAGGATCATTACACAAACTTTGTAATAACCACCCACGCGCCGCAAAGCTATCACCATGCATAATTAAGAACACAACCAATAATGCAATGACCAAACTAAATCTTATGAGTATACGCATAATTGCTCCTTCCGCTTTTGAGGACGGTTCTTTCGCTTTTTAAGAAAGCGTTACTCTTATTAAAATGATAGTCTATTTTTAAAGGCTAAGAAGAAATATCATGCTTAAATTTGCTGAAAAAAATCGTAAGTGGTGGATCTTACTCGCCATGTCCAGTGCCTTGGCACTGGTATTTATTGACCAAACCGCCCTAGCCGTAGCCCTACCAGCCATACAACGCGAACTTAACCTTAGTAATAGCCTCACACAGTGGGTCATTAACGCTTATTTATTAGCTTTAAGTGCAATTATTTTATTGGGTGGAAAAATAGGGGATAGACTCGGTCATAAACGCGCTTTTTTATTTGGCGTGATTGTTTTTGTGCTCTCATCAGTATCATGCGCGCTAGCCGAATCGGGTGGGTGGTTGATCACTATGCGGGCTATTCAAGGTATCGGTGGTGCCTTTATGATGCCTTCGACCAATGCCTTAGTCACGAATGCATTTCCTGATAAAGAACGCGGTAAAGCTTTAGGCATCTATGTTGCTTTAGCAGCTGTATTTCTTGCTCTAGGGCCTTTGCTAGGTGGGTTCTTAACCCAAGTCTTTAGCTGGCGAGCGGTGTTTTGGATCAATTTCCCTATCGCCTTAATCAGTATTTTTTTAGCGATTTCGTCTGTTCCTGGATGGCAACGACCCGAAAAATTGAATATCGATTGGCTAGGATTTTTTATTTCAACATTTTTTATTAGTGGTTTTGTACTCAGTTTTATGGAAGGAGCGAATTGGGGTTGGACTTCTTTCCCACTTATCAGCTTATTACTATTTAGTACGGCAAGTTTGTGCGCTTTTATTGCTTGGGAAAATAAAATTAGCAATCCATTAGTTGAATTAGTTCTGTTTAAAAATCTAACTTTTTCCATTTTATTTAGTGTACTGCTGATTATTCAGGCAGTGGGTATTGTATTTGTATTTTGGGCGATATTTTTACAAAATGTTTTACATTACACGCCTTTAAAAGCCGGCGTACTGCTGTTGCCGGCGATGTTACCTATCATTATTATGGCACCTGTCGGTGGTCATTTACGTGATAAATATGGGCCTACGCTGCCGATGTCTTGGGGAACATCACTCATCGTATCCAGTCTTATTTGGATAGGTATTTTTTGTCATCGTCAAAGCTACGCCATTTTATTTCCGGGCTTACTCGGCTTTGGTATTGGTATGCCCTTGATGTTATCCGGCATTATGGTAACCGTAATGAATATGGTCAAAGTCGAACAACGCGGTATTGCCAGTGCGATATTGAATTGTTCGCGACAGTTTGGAACCTCAATAGGTTTAGCGGTATTGGCAGGATTGTTAGGCAGCTTAAATAAATGGCAACTCGGTTCTTTTTTGACACATAGTAATGCTCCTTTTTCATCTCTAAAGGAATATCAAATTGATGGTTTATTAGTACAATCGCAACGCGCGATGCAAGCAGTCAGCCATTTCTCAGCCCAAAATCTACAGTTACTAAAAACTGCGGCCGCTAAAGCGTATACTAGCGCCTTTAGCATTACCATGTTTGTTGCCGCTTTTTTTGCTTTGATTACCTTAGTGTTGATATTCAAAATTCCACGGAAAAATAAATAAACTTGTTCTACTATTTTTTAATACTTTGAACATTATTACAGCTAATTATCCTTCTACAAAGAGTGCTTAGGCACTCTTTTTTATTGCCCAGCATTTGCCACACACCAGATAATCTAAGCGACTATTTTTATAGATATTATTACAATAAATTCTTTCACATTAATATAAAAATGGAGTTAGATATGACACAAAATATAAAAATTAATTACTTAGAAACGCATCAACTTATCGAAGGTTTCGGATGCTTTGGGGGACGTGAAACTCCTTTTTTTGCCGATGCTAGACGTGATGACATCATGAACGCTTTGTTCAAAGAATTGCAATTATCTATAGTGAGGACAGAAGTTAAACCGAGTTTTTCAACTAAACCCGGTGAAAGAAATTTTAACATGGATGCTGATTTGGATATACCTCCCAATGATGCTTATTTTAATGGCCCTGATCAAGCTGAAGTAGAACGTCGATCCCAACTTTGGATATTAAAAACTGTCAAACAACGGTACCCTCATATAAAAATAGTTCCTAGTGTGTGGAGTCCGCCCTACTATATGTTAAAAAAAACGATTAAAAAATTATCTAAGGACTATTATGAAGAATTTGCTGGTTTTCTAGCTGACTATGTTGAAGCCTATCAGACAGTAGATATTCCCATTTTTGCTATGTCACCACAAAATGAACCAGAAAATATTTTCTCGCCATGGGATGTTTGTCTTTGGCTTCCTCCAGACACCGCTACTTTTGTAAAAGATCATATGAAGCCTGTTTTTCAGCAGCGAGACCTCGATACAAAAATCATGGTGGGAGAATCAGCTAATTGGGGATTCAATAGTATCATGCTTGGTTTAGTGAATTTGTTTCTAGGAGGAAAGAAACAAGCTGTAGACATCTTGGCAAGTCACGCGTATTCATTACCCAATATTATTAACAAGACCGTAAATTATGATACGAGCCCACTGGGTCTATTACCATCAGGGTATAAATCCACTTGGATTACCGAATCCTGTGCAACCACTTCTTTTGATCCGAGTATGAAGATGGGTTTGCAAGCGGCTATTTGTATACATAAATTTTTAGCTGTTAGTGAAGTCAATGCCTTTATTTTTTGGCTGGGTATGATAAGAGGAAATAGTAATGAAGCATTGGTTTCCTCCGATGGTGTAGGCAATTATCAGCTAACAAAAGTATATGATGTTATGGGCAATTATTCGAGATATGTCAAAGAAGGCTATCGTCGCATCACAACCAATAGTTCATCACTTGCTTCTAGTCTTTATGTATCTGCTTTTAAAGACGTAGATACAGATAATTTAAGCATTGTAATGATTAACGAGAGTGATGATCTTGTTCCTATCTCAATTCATATGGAACAAGCACCTTTGGCGATACAAACCCTCATACCCTATATAACCTCAGCTGAATTAGGCGTTCGTTGGCAAGCAGGAGCAGCGATTAATCTTATTGATGGAAAATTCAATACTAATTTACTTCCCAGTTCAGTAACAACATTCACCTCTTCTAGCTAGTGACAGAGTAGAAATGACATAAAATAACAGTAAGAGCTTCAGTTAGCAGAAGAAAAAGATTATCCAAAAACAAAATCATTAAGTAATCAACAATTGCATTAAGCTAGATTTTATTTGCGCCGCCATTCGGTTCCGATGGCGGTATCTTCCAGTGCCACACCTAAATTCAACAATTCATCACGTATTCTATCCGCTTCTTGCCAATTTTTAGCGGCGCGCGCTGCATTGCGTGCAGCAATTAAAGCGTTAATTTTTTCTAACTCAGCACTTTCTGATGGCAATCCCAATTTTAGAAACTGTTCGGGATCCTGTTGTAAAATACCTAAAATACTCGCCAAATATTGCAAACTAGCCGCATGTTGCTGAGCTAGCGGGTTATCCGTTTCACGCAAGCGATTAATTTCACGTGCTAATTCAAATAATACCGCCAACGCCTCGGGTGTATTAAAATCATCATCCATCGCGATTTGAAATTTTTCTAGATATTCCCCTGCAAATTGTTCAGGCATATAATTTTGCGGCGCTTTGCCGACTAAACCGCGCAAACTGGTATATAAACGTTGTAAGGCTGCGTGTGCGGTTTGCAGATTTTCTTGGCTATAGTGTATCGGACTACGATGATGGCTCGACACTAAGAAATAACGTATCACTTCAGCCGGGTATTGTTTTAGGACATCGCGTAGTGTAAAAAAATTACCTAAAGATTTCGACATTTTTTGACGATTGATCTGCACAAAACCGACATGGATCCAGGTATTAACAAACTTGCTATCCGTCGCCCCTTCCGACTGGGCAATTTCATTTTGATGATGTGGAAAAACCAGATCTAAGCCGCCGCCATGTATATCAAAATGTTTGCCTAAAGCCGCCATCGACATCGCTGAACATTCAATGTGCCAACCGGGACGCCCGGCTCCCCATGGAGATTCCCAACTCGGTTCGTTGGGTTTAGCTTTTTTCCACAACACAAAATCTAAAGGATCTTTTTTAGTGACATCGACAGCAACCCGCGAACCACTGCGTAATTTTTCCAAATTTTGATGGGCTAACTCACCATAAGATTTAAACTTTTCCACGGCATAACAAATATCACCATTTTCTGCCTGATAGGCATAGCCTTTATCCAATAATATTTGAATTAAATCTAACATTTCTGGAATAGCATCTGTCGCTCTGGGTTCATGCGTGGGTGGCAGAATATTTAACTGCGCAAAATCTTCATGCATCGCAGTTATCATGCGCTGTGTCAACGCTGACATCGTTTCATTATTTTCTTGGGCACGTTTGATGATCTTATCGTCAATATCGGTGATATTCCGCACATAATTCACCTGATAACATTGCATCGTTAAATAACGCAGCATGACATCAAACGCCACTAAAACGCGTGCATGACCAATATGACAAAAATCATACACCGTCATACCACACACATACAGTCCTACTTTCTTGGCATGCATCGGTGTAAATTTTTCTTTTTTTTGCGTTAGCGTATTATAAATTTTTAGCATGGAGTATTCTCTCGCGAATTTTTTCATTGCCTAACAGGCTAAATAATTTTGCCAGCTCAGGACCATCATGACGCCCGGTCAATGCCAAACGTAATGGTACAAATAAAGCTTTACCTTTGAGATCTAATGTTGCTTGTAACTGTTTTATTAAGACTTTAAAATCAGAATTTCCTGATTCTAGTAAATTTAATAACGTATCCCAATAAATAGGATCACACTTTTTTAAAAAATCCTTAACCTCTGGGCTAAAGCTTAAAGCATTAGATTCAGTAAATAAAATACCCGCCCATACCACCGCCTCATCAGGAAAACAGATGGTCCCACGCATTAATTCAATAAAGTCTAATTTAACATCCGCTGGTACTAAACTTTGTATTTTAGCATCCAGCCATGCGCCAAGTTTCTCATTAGACAGATGTAATAAGGCTTGCTTTTGCCAATACAATAATTGGGTTTGATCATAACGTGCGGGAGATTTACCCAGGCGACTGAGTGAAAATTGTTCGGCTAAAGTGTGAATATCTAGAAAATTTGGATTCGTATAGGTATGGCCTAAACGCGCTAAATAATTTTGTAAGGCTTCAGCAAAATAGCCTGCCTCGCGCAAACCTTTGATACTAAAACTACCGTGTCGTTTTGATAACGGTGCACCATCATCACCGACAATTAATGCCATATGACCATAGGCCGGAATATTTAAACTCAACGCCTGTAATAACATGATCTGCCTAGGTGTATTGGTCAAATGATCTTCGCCGCGCAGTACATGTGTCACTTTCATTAAAGCATCATCAATAGCATTGCAAAAGAAAAATGCCGCTGAGCCATCACTGCGTTGAATCACAAAATCGCCAATATCATCACTAGCAAAACTTTGCTCGCCTTTGACAAAGTCGTCAAAGCGTATGACTTGTTTGGGTAAAACATGGAAGCGTAAGCTGGCTAGCTGACCTTGAGCTTTTTTCTCAGCCACTTGCTCTGCCGTTAATACACGACATTGACCACTATAACGCGGTGGTTTACCCAGTGCTAATTGACGCTTGCGCATCATTAGCAACTCCGATTCGCTACAAAAACAAGGATAAGCACGGCCGATACTGATTAATTGTTCATAATAAAGCGTGTAAATCGCTTGTCTTTGTGATTGGTAATAAGGACCCAAACCTTTTTCTTGACCAGGACCCTCCTGCCAAGCTAAACCTAACCAAAGTAAGTCTTCTTCCAGTTCTTTAGCAAGTGCGAGCAGCGAGCGCGTCGCATCACTATCTTCTATGCGCAATAAAAAACAACCCGTTTGCGAATGGGCAAATAAAAAATTAAATAAAGCGGTTCTAGCATTACCTAGATGAATATACCCAGTAGGGCTAGGGGCAAAACGAGTTTTCATAATCAACTACTTATTTAAAATTTTAGTATCCTGGTCCAGAATTATAATGGAATAATTTAATTTAATAGTACTTATTTTAAAATAACCACTATAAACTAATTTACAACTTACGCTATGATTAGACCTTATGTCGACCCTCTTTATATCCGATTTACATCTTAGTAGCGATCAACCTGCAATAACGCAGTTGTTTTTGAATTTTTTACAACGGCAAGCCAGGCACGCAGAGGCCTTGTATATATTAGGCGATCTCTTTGCAACCTGGATCGGTGATGATAATTTAAGCGCATACAATCAGACAATAATCGCGGCACTCGCTGATTTAAGCGCCAATGGTGTTGCAACTTACTTCATGCCCGGTAATCGCGACTTTCTCATCGGTAAACACTTTATGCAACAAACGGGTTGTCGCTATCTCACTGATCCGACCATTATTGATCTGTATGGAAGCCCAACGCTACTCACACATGGTGATAGTTGGTGTAGTTTAGACAAAGATTATCAGCGCTATCGGCGCTGGTCGCGCTATCCCTTTTGGCAATTTTTATTTTTACAGCTACCTTTAGTATGGCGACAAAAAATTGCGAATTACTTACGTGGTCAAGAACATTCCATCACACCGACTGATGCAGAGAAATATGATGTGTTCATGCCTGATTTGCTAGCCTGCTTACAACACCATCCAGGTACACAACAAATTATTCATGGTCACACGCATTTACCGAGTATTCAATTGATAAAATCCGAGAATACTTGGATCAAATGTTTTGTACTAAGCGATTGGCAATCTACAAAAGGAAATGTATTAGTAGCGTTACCGAATCAAACCTGCAAATTAATATATTTCTGTTAAATATAAGGAAACTTTATCTGTTCACTCGCTTTTTCTTCACTTTTTCCAATTAGGTAATTTTTTTACCTAATTAGAACATTCCTATCTCCCAATAAAGTAAGTATACTAGTTTTTAATAAAAATAACGGAACGCAACTCATGCCTAAAAAAATTTTATCTGAAAAATTAAACCGACGGCTAGAACGTGCTTTTAGATCAAATGCTTTTACTAAAGTCAATTCCCTTTTAAAACGAGGAGCTGATATTAATGGGCTCTCTGATGAACTGAAATTGAAAATTAAAGAAGATTTTTTAAATCCAGGTTTAGTCCTCGCTTTTAATGAAAAAAATATAAAAAACATGGAATTTTTTTTACAACAAGGCGCCGATGTGAATAGCCTTGATGAACATGGAGAACCGCTATTAGGAGTAGCTTTGGATTACAATTATGCGTCCAGTATAAAACTACTTTTAGAAAACGGCGTAGATGTCAATGTGAGGAGTATAGATCAAGAAACCATGTTGGAAAAAGCACTTAGGCTTCATAACAAAAATATGATAGAAAGCTTACTGAAAAAAGGGGCCAATCCCAATACACCTACAAGTCATGACGATACACATTTGTTCTATGCGATTAATAAAAAATCAAATGAAAAACAAGAAATTATATGCCTACTACTAAAATATGGTGCAGATATTCATTACAGACATGATCCTACTTCTCAAACAACTTTAGAGGAAATGTTTTATAGTTCTGACAGAAATGACGAAATAATAGAATTTCTAATAAAAAATAAGCTATTAAAAGATATCGACGCTTCTCTACCCCATGCCGAGAATAATCCCGATCTTTCTGATGTATATGAAGATATACAAATAGAAAGTAAGAATTTACAGCAAATAAAAGCCCCTGCACAAGCTTATTCTGCTTGGGATTTAGTAAAAGAAACTAACTTTAATGAATTAATCCGTAAATTAGGCCCCAACACTACACAATATTTAAAAACTATGGAAAACATTGCTGTTGACGACCTAGATTACTTTAAAGCTGAATTTAAGACTAACCTGGATTCATTACATAAAAATATTATGGATAAAGAATATAGAGATTGGGCAAAAAAATGCATTTTTGTTTCGCGAGGTAAGAAACCAATTAGCTTAAATGAAGATGTACAAGCTAAGCTTGTAAGCTATTTAACACTTGATGACTTAATTAAATTGAAGCAAATGATCAGAGAAGATAGAGAAAAGGCAAAGCAAGAAAATACAATTGAAAACACTAAAGACCTGGTTTCTACTAACACTAGTAGATTAGCCGCTTCTTTATTGTTTTTAACACCACAAAATGAAGAACAAAATGAAGAACAAAAAGAAGTTAATGCAACTAAAATATCGATACAAACTAAGAGATTCTAAGTAATAAAAACCTGTTTAAGCATAAAATGCCCTAGCAGTACAAAGCAGGTCTCTAGCAACCTCTCTCCTAGCAAGTTAAGGAATCCAATTAAATTGCGTCATTTTCGAATCATTCCATCTATCGCTATTTTGACTATATTAGAAAGTTGTTCAGTATTATCATCTAAAACTTGTTCAGATACTGAGGTTCCATCCTCTGATATAAAGAAAAAAGATCCATGCTTTGAGTTAAGAGCATTTTTAGAGCTAAAATAATTTTTAAGTTTATCTAAAATTGCCTGTAAAAATTCAGTCATTTTTTCAAAGATAGTTCTTTCATCTAAAATATCTTTATATTCATCTTTACATTCGAGTTTGGAGTCTACTAAATCAAACTGAGCTATCCAACCTGCTTTATTAATAGGTTTAATATTTACTTTATAGGTCGCTGCTCCTTTAACAAAAAAATCATCACCTGTTTTTTCTAATATTTCATTGATACTTGTATCGCAAACTTTTTGTGTAGAAAAATCAACTTGTATGAACAAACTCTCATCTATGTAGGTTAAATTAAGTGTTCTTTTTTCAGGAGTAGAAAAAATATAGCGGCCCTTAGAGAGAATTTCGACGTTAGGATAGATAAAACCCTGATGCAGATAGGTTCTTAAAAATTTTTCAAAGGACGCTCCTTGCAACATTTGTTTAGTTGGTTTGCGAGTAAGCTCTTCAAAAAATTCATCCGTAGTAAGGGCTAGATCAAGTTCTTCTATCGCTGGCTTATTGGGTTGTTTGCTTACAAGTATGTCAAAAATTGAATCTATAACTTGGCTTGACTGCATATCAGCAGCGGTCGATTTATTGGGTTGTTTTCTAAAAAGCGCTTCAAAAATTAAGCGCGCAGTAAACTCCTATAGGAATCTCTTGCAGAGTATCATTGTCAGGAAATTTAATATGTTCCCTTGCACTTTTAAGTATTGATTCTATCGATACTCCATTGATATGAAGCTCTCCATTGCTTCTTTCAAGATCTTTTGTAAAAGATTCTCTATACGTTGCATTTAAATCTTCATTGATTCCCTTATCAGATTCTCTATCCTGTATATATTTCCATAGCTTCTTTGTATTTTGAAAAGCTGCCATCGCATTTCCCTCAAAAAACTTATCTATTGAGGATATTTTACCGATGTTTTATTAAGGATATATTAAGCCTTAGGATAGCCGAAACAGATAATTTATCTGCCAGAAAGAAACCAATACCACTCAATTCCGCAACCAGGCAATGTAAATATATAAAAGGCGCTATTAATAATGATCGTTCTGTAGTTCGAGATGATTATGCATGGATTCGGGTAAGAAGCCACTGAGCCAATCTTCTAAGGGCTGAAAATGCGGTACTAACACTGATTCTTGCCAGGACGATTCTTTGGCAAAAGGAGTCAAACCCACTAACATCATCAATAAGACGACGACTAAAATTCCGCGCGCAATACCGAAAATAATTCCTAACACGCGATCGGTACCGCTTAAGCCGGTATTCGCCACTAATTGGCCAATCAAATAATTAATCAGCATACCCAATACTAAGGTAACCAGAAATAAACCGACAAAACTAACCACTAATCTGACTGAGTCAGAATGAATAAAATTCACCAGTAAATCAGCGATATAACGGTAAAAGATAAAACTCACTGCAATCGCGGCAACCCAAATCACCAACGATATCACTTCACGTACAAAACCACGCATCACACTAATTAAAACAGAAAGCGCAATAATGGCGATAATAGTGTAATCGATCCAATTAAATGTAGACATTAGAAAACCTTAGAATAAAGTGAGTATTTTAAAAGCATAGATAACACCCAATGGGTTATATAGTATAAACTAATTTTTTAAACTAGTGATATTAATCCACGCTAATAAATAGATCCAGTTCACTTAGAACAAAAAAAGACCGAGGGAAAACATTAACAAGGAGATAGTTATGCAAACCAATCCTACGCTTGACCTAGGAATGCAATTTCGTCGCGCTGCTGCCGTTGGGGATATACATAAAGTTAGAAGCTTGCAAGATAAAAACCTTATCAATCATACAAGTTCCAATGGGAATACGGCGTTACATTGGTCTATCGAAAATAAACACTACGCTGTTACTAAGCTTTTGTTAACTGTTCCTGGTTTACTAATAGATGCACCCAATCATCAAGGTCACACACCCCTACATTTAGCCGTTAAGCAAGACGATAAAAAGACAGTCTATCGATTATTAAAACAGGGTGCTGGTCGCAAAAATAGAATAGACAAAGAAGGATTTTCTTTTTTAGATTATGCTTTTGATAAAAGTAGCTTTATTGTCACTAAATTAAAACATGTGCTTCCTGATATGACTTTTAAAAATGAAGATAAGCTGGCTGAACAGGCTTATGAAAGATTTAAAAGCAATAATCCTATACTGATCCGTAATTTTCAAATTTTTGATCCCAATTATCTCTTTGATGGTAAAGTTGCCTGTTATTTTCTACCCGGCAACTCATGCAAATTAGCTGCTTTAAAAAAAGCCACCGCAAAAAAAATACTTAACCCACATAAACTATTTTGTTCTGGAAATTTACTACAAAGCGCCGCGGTATCTCGCGTAGAAACGATAGAAAAATTTCGTTGGTTATTGGAACAAGGCGTCGATCCTAATCTACAAGCGAGCCATGAAATCAATCCTAGTTCTTATAAAAATACGGCTTTACACACGCTTATTGCTAACGAAGATGAAAAGGATGCTTTGGATTTTATAGCACTGCTAATAGAGTATGCTCATCTAAATTTTAATTTTAATCTGACGGATAGCGAAGGAAAAACCTGTCTTTGTTTAGCGGTAAAAGCAGGTCTATTTAAAGTGGCAGAAAAATTAATCACATTAGGCGTCGATGTCAATATCCCAGATGAAGACGGTAACACACCGCTTCATTATGCCTTTTTATTGGGACATGTCTCGATTGCTGCAGAATTGATAAAAAACCAATCTAATACACATGCCAAAAACAAGGAAAGCAAAATCCCTTATGAGTTATTAATCTCAACTGATATTGAAGATGTTAGGGATTGCTTAGAGACTATTTGGATTAATCCTGATAGAAAAGTCGGACATTCAAAAAAAACTTATCTTCAGTATTGTATGGAAAACCGGGAAATTATAGCGAATAAATATCTCTCATTACCAACGCATAGCGCCCCGCAATCTATCCAAACAATGGCAAAACATGGTTCGGTTGCAGCTGCAGGGATTTCTACCGATCAAAAAAGAAAAATTATTACTTATCAAGTAGCTGCACAATCAGGAGATTTAGCTACAATACAAAAAAATTGTGATGTCGATACACTTAATGCATGTAACTTAAATGGCGATACGCCCTTACATTTAGCTTGTAAGTATGATCATACAGAAATAGTAAAATTTCTTTTAGAGCAACCTGGAATCGATCTTCATAAAAAAAATCATAAGCAGATACAGGCAGTGGATCTGATCAGCAATTTACCTTTAGCCAACTTATTTAAAGATAAATTGCTAACTATAGTACCCAAAACAGAACATAGAAATGACACGCTTTCCAGATTAAACCAACGCAAGGAAATTCTCAGTAACGAAACTATGTCTGTTAGCTTTAAAAAATTATTAACAAGATAGCTTTATGCACTAGTCTCTTTAACGCCCAAAAATTTATAAAGTATAGAAGCAAGTGGTAGTACCTTTTTCCCAACTTCAACTGCTCCGATATCTTTAAGGTAAGAAATTTTTAAATAAATTAATTTAGATTCAGGATATGGCTTTTTCGAGCGCACCAAAACACTTAAAATTTCTTGTAAAGTTTTACCACTGCTTAGTATTTCGCTTACCGTTTCAACGTTACCAGGAACAGGAACAAAGTCCAATAAAGATTTAGTAAACTGATTAATTGCTGCATGCACAGGAAAAATTCCTTCAAATCGGGCTTTTGGCTGGTAATAAGTTGCACTCATATATATACAAGGTAAACTGGATATTTTATTGTGAATTTCTATTTTTCTTTTTTCGTATAAAAATGTGACTATTTCCTGCATCGTTCCTATCAGCACTAACGGTTTCACTCCGGGACCCACTTCTGAAAAAAGATAGTTATTAGAAGAATCACGAATTGCTTTTTGTAGTTTTCCCCGGTCAATAACTACCGAAAAATGCTTACCTGATAGCAATTTTTGACTCGGCTCTCTATACATTTCTACCGCAACGCTTTGGTTTGAGATCCATACACTCATCATTAAGATAAAAAAAATAGATCGACTTATTATAATTTTCATGTTCAGCTTAATAATTACTCGGCAGAAAATTATAGTGTTTATATATGAAGAAATGCTTAAGTCTTTTTAAAAATAAGCTAATAAGAAAAAAGAGATTTACTTAGAAAAATTAAGAATGATCAGACATTTAATTAAGCGCACTAGAAAATAAGTGGACAGTACTTAATTTACTTCTTGGATTGGATTAGCTCATCCAACCTATAGACACTGTGTAATTGATAGCCCGCAGCCTGCAATGCTTCTTTACCACCTTGCTGCCGGTCCACCAAAACAACAATGTCTTTTACTTGTAAATCGTGTTTTTTTAAAATCTCTGCTACCTGTAAGACACTGCCACCGGTCGTGACGACATCTTCAACAATTAAGCATTCTTGACCGGGTTTAAAAATACCTTCGATTTGTTTTTTAGTTCCATACGCTTTAATTTCTTTACGACACATGACCATCGATAGATTTTGTTCAAGTGAAATAGCCGTAGCCACGGGTAATGCGGTGTAAGGCACACCACATAACAAATCCGGTTTAACATGTTTTATCTTATTCCATAAGGCATTGGCGACAGCGCGTAATAGCGGTGGAAAGGAAATAATAGCACGGCAATCGATATAGATCGGCGAGATTTCGCCGCTACGTAGTGTAAACTCGCCCCATTTAATGACATCAATGTTGATTAGCTCTTGGAGTAGTTTTTGTTTTTCCATCCATGGACCTAATTAAGATCGTCGCTGTCGGTTTTTTCTGCCGCTAAATTTATCAATGTATCGGTTTGTTCGGGACTTGCACCGACCAAATCTTCTTCGATACGTTCTAAGCCGACTAAAGTTTCACCTTCATTCAGTCGTATCAATCGTACACCTTGTGAATGACGACTCGCCACCCGAATTTCAGCCACACGTGTACGCACTAAAGTCGCTTTATTGGTAATTAACATGACTTCATCGGAAGGTAAGACTTGCACAGCGGCCACAACATTTCCATTACGCTCGGTAGTTTTAATCGCAACCACGCCACTTCCACCACGACTGGTTAAACGATGTTCTGGGACGGGTGTGCGCTTACCATAACCATGCGTAGTGGCCGTTAATATTAAACCTTCTGGTTTAGCAATAATTAAGGAAATAACCTGTTGTCCCGCTTGTAATTTAACGCCACGAACACCACAGGCGGTACGTCCCATACAACGCACCTTACTTTCATTAAAGCGTATCACTTTACCGGCATCGGTAAACAATAAAACATCTTGCTGACCATCAGTTAATGCGACGCCCACTAAACGATCACCTTCACGCAAATCAATCGCAATAATACCGTCATTACGCGGCCGTGAAAAATCAATTAAGCTGGTTTTTTTCGTCGTGCCATTCGCTGTTGCCATAAAAATAAAATGCTCAGCACTATAATTCTGTACCGGTAATACCGCATTAATCCGTTCATTTTCGCCTAAAGGTAATAAATTAACGATAGGTCGGCCTTTAGCGATGCGACTACCTTCTGGTAATTTATACACTTTAAGCCAATACACTTTTCCAGCGCTAGAAAAACACAATAAAGTAGCATGCGTATTGGCAATTAATAAATGTTCAATAAAATCTTCTTCTTTAACATCGCCCGATGATTTTCCTCTGCCACCACGACGCTGTGCTTGATAGACATCTAAGCTTTGTCTCTTGACATAACCTTCATGAGATAACGTAACCACCATATCCTCAGCAGGAATCAAATCTTCTTCATTAATTTCAGCATTGACACTGATAATTTCGGTACGCCGCGGATCCGCAAATTCTTCTTTAATCGCCATCAGTTCATTGTGGATAACCTGACGTAAGCGCTCTGGCTGATTTAAGATATCTAATAAATCAATAATAATATCTAGCTGATCGCGGTATTCTTTTAAAATTTTCTCTTGTTCGAGACCCGTTAAACGATGTAAACGCAGTTCTAATATCGCTTGTGCTTGTTCAGGTGATAGGCGATAATTATTTTCGCCTTTTTTTATACCGTATTCATGCGCTGCATCGACTGTTAATTGTGTCTCGAGCAAATCGGTTTTAGTTAGCATCTCAGCCACCATACCTAACTGCCAATGTTGTGCTAACAGTTGAGATTTCGCATCCGCTGGATCTTTAGCTGCCTTAATTAAAGCGATCATGGGATCAATGTTCACTAAGGCAATACCTAAACCTTCTAAGATATGGGCACGTTCTCGTGCTTTACGTAATTCAAAGATCGTGCGCCGTGTCACCACCTCACGACGATGCGCCAAAAATTCAGTAATTAATTGCTTAAGATTGAGTAAAACAGGTCTGCCATCAACCAAAGCCACCATATTAATCCCAAACGTAACTTGCATTTGGGTTTGCGCAAATAAATTATTCAATAAAACATCTACATTTTCACCGCGACGTACTTCGATAACCATACGCATACCGTCTTTGTCGGATTCATCGCGCAGTGCAGTAATGCCTTCAATACGTTTTTCCTTTACCAATTCAGCAATTTTTTCGATGAGCTTCGCTTTATTGACTTGGTAAGGAAGCTCGGTGACAATAATTCGTTGTTTATTCGATCTTTCGTCTTGTTCAAACTCTACTCTAGCCCTAACAAATAAACTGCCGCGCCCACTATGATAAGCTTCTATAATACCTCTCTTACCATGAATTAAGCCTGCGGTAGGAAAATCAGGTCCTTTGATAAATTGCATCAACCTATCAATCGTAAGCTCAGGATCGGCTAGTAAAGCAAGACTAGCATCAATCACTTCTCCCAGATTGTGTGGTGGTATGTTAGTGGCCATACCCACAGCGATACCCGAAGAACCATTGACCAACAGGTTTGGAACACGTGTCGGTAAGACCGTAGGCATTTGTTCAGTTTCATCGTAGTTAGGTGCAAAATCGACCGTCTCTTTGGCTAAATCTGCCAATAAAGCATGAGCCAACTTGGACATACGAATTTCGGTGTAACGCATCGAGGCAGGAGAATCACCATCTACCGATCCAAAGTTTCCTTGACCATCAATTAATACTGAACGCATCGAAAAAGTCTGGGCCATACGTACTATAGTGCCGTAAATCGCACCATCGCCATGGGGATGATATTTACCAATGACGTCACCCACCACACGGGCAGACTTTTTATGCGGCTTATTCCAATCATTGCTAAGTTCACTCATAGCAAATAAAACCCGTCTATGTACGGGCTTTAAGCCATCTCGCACATCAGGCAATGCCCGGCCTACTATGACACTCATAGCATACGCCAGGTAGGACTGCTTTAATTCCTTTTCAACTGTTACCGAAATGATTTCATTAGCCACTGATTCTGCCATAAAAGCTCAAACCTATGATGCGTAAAAAGTTCTAAATAGTTATTCACAGCAATGGGATTTTTGCCAAGTATCGCCGAAAAGGATTACGGATCGAGTGATCCACCTGGCAAAAATTCAAGTGCAAAGAGTATACCATAAAATAGGCTTAAACTGGCAGTGTATCCCAGTAAAATTTTCAAAAAAACGAGGATTATTTCCCAAGTTAAACAGAAAATTTAAGGTATTAAGTTTAGACTTTTCCTGGCTATCCTGCGCTGTTTTTAAACAACACAGGATAGGTTTCCAAGAAGGCCTCCACGAGTCGATTGTTTTTAAACTAAATTATTGTGCTCCAGCTGCAGAATTTGCTGAATTATTATTATTAGCAGGTTCCGCCGGTGTGGTATCGGTAGTTGCATGATTAGAGGACGTATCCGGTGTCGCTGGAGTAGCGGGCGTCATACCGGGTGGTGTTTGAGTAGGCTCCACCGCTGATGGATTTACTGGCATTTGCTCGTCCGAGCCAGTTGAATTTGCGGGATTAGCCATTTGATCTTGAACAGGCATTGCAGTATCTGATTGATCTCCTTGCTTATCAGAAGGCTGATGATTACAGCCGACTAACGCCGCCGTCAGCAGCATTGAAACCAAAAACTTCTTATACATAAGCAAAATTCCCCATCTAAAAAAATAGCAAAAATATTTAAAGCGCAATTTGTCAGCCTCAGGCTGACAAATACATAGCCCATAGTAGAAGCCAACTTAAGCATAGCAAAACTTTCAAGTAAAACAAAATCTGATAAAAATTAGACGCTTTGCATGCTTAAATCCTGTGCATGCAACCCCTCCTCTTTTGATTGCCAACCTACTAAATACTGTTATAATAAGTCTAGATTTAGTTTCTCGTGTCAGTTTATAGCTCGGCTAACCCCTCTATTTAACTGACACAAAACAGAGCGAAATGATAAGAAATCAACGTTTTGTCGATAGCTAACTAAAGTAAAAATTTTTAGTTTTTAACTTATTTTTGGCGATGAATTAAAATCCAAAAATAAGAAGATTAGTCCGGCTTCTTAAGTTTGCAACCTTTTATTTGGAACGATATTCCATGCGGATTTTATCAGCGGTGTTACGCTCATAAAAAGATATATTGAGAATATGCAAACCTATAATCCGTGTTAAAAATCAGTTATTTAAAACCACTGCTACTTAGCCTAAAGGGCAAATAGCTTATGCAAAAAAATCCTGTTAACTCACTTACCCCTTTTTAAATTCATTAAGCGGTTATTGATTCAGGTAATGGCAATAGTTTTAATTTTTTTAACAGCGATTATCACGTTTACAAATATGCAAGCTTAGTTGAGCCTTCATACAAAATAGGATTCAACGATGCATAATGAAAAGAATCGAATATTAATAAATGCTAACCAACCAGGAGAAATTCGGGTTGCTTTGCTCGAAGAAAATCAGCTGTCTGACCTAGATATCGAATATACGGGTCAAGAACAAAAAAAATCGAATATTTATAAAGGAAAAATTAGCCGTGTTGAGCCAAGTTTAGAAGCGGCATTCATTGACTATGGCGCTGAGCGTCATGGTTTTCTACCCTTCAAAGAAATCGCTCCTACTTATTTTAAGGGGAGAAATCATGAGTCACACACCATCAAACATTCACTGAAAGTCGGTCAGGAAATGATGGTGCAAATTGAAAAAGAAGAGCGCGGTAATAAAGGGGCTGCTTTAACCACTTACATTACCTTACCAGGCAGTTACTTAGTGCTGATGCCCAATAACCCTGGCGCGGGTGGTATTTCGCGGCGTATCGAGGGAGAAGAACGACGTGAGATGCAGGACTTATTGAGTCAAATGGAACTCTCAGAGGATATGGGTCTTATTCTGCGTACCGCGGGTGTCGGTCGAGAATTCCACGAACTACAAAATGATTTGAATTTACTCCTTCAGCAATGGAACGCCATCCAAAAAGCATTTAACGAGCGTTCTGCGCCATTCCTGATTTTTCAAGAAGGTGATCTGATCACACGTTCGATACGTGATTATTTAAGACGCGATATTGACGAAATTATTATTGATGACAAAAAAATCTACGAAAAAATTAAGCATTACATCGAGCAAATTCGACCGGATTTTGTTTCTAGAATTACGTTGTATCAAAATACTATCCCATTATTCATGTATTTTGATATCGAAGAAGCCGTTGAATCGGCGTTTAAGCGCAAAATAGAACTCCCATCAGGTGCCACCATCGTTATTGATCGCACCGAAGCCTTAGTTTCCATTGATATTAACTCAGGCCGTTCTACCAAAAATGAAGATATTGAAGAAACAGCTGTTGCCACCAATCTAGAAGCCGCTAAAGAAATTGCTCATCAATTACGCGTACGTGATTTGGGCGGTTTAGTTGTCATTGACTTTATCGACATGAATTCAGAAGACAATCAACGCAAGGTTGAAAACTGTTTACGTTTAGCCACTAAAAAAGATCGTGCACGTATACAAATCGGTCGAATTTCTGCATTTGGATTATTAGAAATGTCGCGACAACGCTTGCGCCATTCCTTAGGAAAGGCCAATGAAACCTTATGTTCACGATGTAATGGTGAAGGCACGATACGAACCATTGAATCATTAGCGTTATCCCTATTGCGTTCAATAGAAAAAGAAGCATTAAAAAAATCTACACAACAAATTCGTGTCGAAATACCTGTCGATATGGCGACTTATCTCATTAATGAAAAACGTCCCGGCATACAGCAAATTGAGCAACGTTATAAAATAAACATATTAGTAATACCTAATCCCTATTGGCAATCTCCACAATATAAAATTACCGGTTTAGGCAAAAATATTAATCTACAGGCCAGCGAAAATGCCAGCTATCAAATGTTAGATAAAACTTGCGCAGAAGCACCACTAAACTATAGCTCACCCCCCATTAAACCAATTGAAATCCCGGCTGTTAAACCGCTAGCCTTTGCGAATAACAAAAATAAAACTAAAACCCAACTAGGCTTGTTAAGTCGATTGCTGGGCATGTTAAAAGATCTCGGTAAAACTAAAACTGAGCTTAATAAAAAACCGCAGAAAAAAGAAATAACTACTACTTTTGAAAAGGATCATCCTAATGATGTTCCACACAGACACTCTTCAGAACGACGCTATTCTAAACCAAACCGTAATAACCGACTGCGTAATCACCGCCGTGATGACAGACGTGACAAAGATGGAGAAAGCGGCGGCAGCGAAAGTGGCGGGGGACAACAACCACACCATAATGGCGGTAAACCCTCACAGCATCGTTATAACAAACATCATCAGCAACGTTATGAATCACAGCCACATCAACAAACAACACGCCCTACTAAGCCTGTGCCTACTGGCATCACTACTGAAAGGAAACCCTTACCTAATAAACGAAAACAGGCAGAAAGAACGGCAATAAAGCATGAAAATAAAATAAACAAGCAACCCTCTCGAGAAGAAAATGCACTTCCTAAGCCAGCGATAAATATTACGGAAAGAAAAGTTGTCATACCACAGGCGATAGAAAAAACTACATCAAACATAGAAAAAAAACCAGCTGCTGATCCGGTAGCTCACACGGCCAACGTTAACTCTAGCAATCCAACTTCACAGCGTCGCAACACTCGACGTTATGGTGGTGAACCCAAATTACGTCATCGTACCTATAGTCATTATGAACAGGATCAAAAAACTAAAAGTTAATTCATATTAATCTTGCTCTTGGTATCCATTATCGAGAGCTTCGTATGCAGCGGGACGTGCTGTTTGTATCGCAAAGATTATCCAATAACAATGGGAGATAAAGGACAACGCAGCAATCAACGCTCGCGGGCTACGTGCTAGGAAATTTTTTCACAAGGAGTGTCGCTATGAGCTATATAAAAGTCGGTGAAGGACATGCTGCTATCAAACTTTATTATAAAGATTGGGGCAAGGGACCAGCGGTGGTATTTAGCCATGGTTGGCCGCTGAGTGCCGATGCCTTCGAAGATCAAATGTTATTTTTAGCTGAACAAGGTTATCGTTGCATTGCGCATGATCGACGTGGGCATGGCCGTTCCAGCCAACCCTGGAATGGCAATGATATGGATACGTATGCCGATGATCTGGCTAAGTTGGTCACTGAACTCGATCTAAAAGATGTCATTCATGTCGGTCATTCCACGGGCGGTGGTGAGATAGCGCGTTATATAGGTCGGCACGGAACAAAAAGAGTTGCGAAAACCGTGCTTATAGGTGCCGTTACACCTTTTATGCTAAAAACTAGCACAAACCCTGACGGTCTTGACAGGCAGGTATTCGATGAAATTCGTCATAATGTATTGAAGGATCGTTCACAATATTTTAAAGATTTTTCTGCGCCCTTCTACGGTGCTAATCGACCCGATGCCAAAGTTTCTCAGGGACTCAGAGATTCATTCTGGTTACTAGGCCTGCAAGCGGGTTTCAAAGCAATTTTTGATTGTATTAAGGCGTTTTCTGAAACCGACTTCAGAGCCGATCTAAAAAAATTTGATAGACCAACACTAATTATGCATGGAGATGACGATCAAATCGTGCCCATACAAAACTCAGCATTACTTGCGGCCAAGCTTATAAAAGATGCTACATTAAAAATTTATCCGCATGCACCGCACGGTTTATGCTCGACGTTAAAGCATCCAGTCAACAAAGATTTACTCGCATTCTTTAAACAATAAACCTACGGACCTATCGAAATGGATTAGCCTGCCAACTACCATATAATGGATTGGGCAATATGAAATAACCTTGACCAAACTTAGCATATTGTTGTGACTCATCAGGCAATGCACAGGCTGTCGCTTGCTTAAAGATTGGAAAATCTTGAATGTTATCGCCAAAATAAGCCACTACTGCATGCGGTGGTAGTTTGTTAGACCACACCATCTCATTCGCGTCATAACAACCATGAGTCACTGCATTAAAACGTGGATTTTTATCCGCTGGATGTGGTGATTTTTTATCATTGGCTAAAATAACCTGATCAAATGTAACGTGTTGTTGTTTTAAATTATTGATGGTGGCCTGGAGCGTGGTAATCCCAGATTTATCGACATAAGAGCCATCACGATTGGAAATCAAGCTCACATAACCCCCTAATTGATGAACTAATTGTGTAAACGCTACCACGCCAGGTAATGCCTGTGATTTTTGCGGTATCGTCACATAATGTTCGAAATCTGACTCTTTTGCCGCTAAGTCATTGCACTGATAATAATACCAAGAGTTATCTAGCGTCGTTTCATCTATATCTAAAACCACACCCCAGGTTTTAGCTTTAGGATGGTGTTGTGCTACCCACTGTTTGATATAAATGGAACCGATGTTATACACCTGTTGATAACTGGCTTTTTTTTCTGCCGAATCGCGATACCACTTGACCGCTTGCAAAATTGTGGGATTTTTTTGGGCCATGGGTGCACAGACAATAGCATATTGATTAGCAGCGAAAGCCACATTGCTTAAAACAGATAAGTAGAATGCAACAGCTATTATTCTTTTTTTCATGATTGCTTACTCATACAGGTTGTTTGGAAATGTTAAGGTTTATTGGTGGAGCTAAGCGGGATCGAACCGCTGACCTCTTACATGCCATGCAAGCGCTCTCCCAGCTGAGCTATAGCCCCGTGCTGAGCATTTTACCGCAGCATAAAAAGCTGTCAACCGTGAATTTTAAGCTGAAGAAACGGGTTTATCTTCTTCGAAGTTCTCCAATGGCGATGTTACTCAGATGTAATTCCTCATCGTTATTTAAAAAAGCATCTTCAGTCAATAATGATAGCTGCTTTTGTTTGTGCTAAAAACTACTCGCGTATTTTTTCCAAGATGGAAGGTTTCTTCCCTACATTAAAACATAGCGGCAAATACAAAGGGTTTAAATCCCGGCTACTGGTTTTAACAATAGCCGTCTGTAGCTGTATAGATCTCATTTTTTACCATAACGTACTTCTGATTCATTTAAGCTCCTTAATATCCTGTCCATCTCTTGTGGTGAAAACCTGTCGTGACTGAGGGTACACGATGAATTGACTCGCTCCGCCTTATTCATTCCCTTAACAAACTCATGCCGACCGAAGAAATATAACCCTAATTTAATAAGTGATATGTTTTCAGAAAGAGGGGCGCCATATTGAGCTACCTTAAAAGATGAATGAGTCGCTTCTTGCTTACCTTCTATTCTCAGTGTACGTCCATTATTGGCGGCTTCAGATTTGAAAAAGGCTTGATTAATTCCTTCGATACCGCCCTGCCTCGTGCCACCAGAAGCTTGAAGTTGATCTATCGCTTCTGCGTGTTGGGGAAGCTGCATTAACGGGATCATGGCAGCCACCAGCGCCGGCCCTGCTACGTTGGGTCTTGTTCTGAGATATCTTGCAAAATAGCCTAATGTTGCTAAACCTGCTGCTGCAACACTGCCTACGACTCCCCAAACAACAGACTTAGACCAGCCTATTGATGTTGTAGACGCTTTTTCTTGTAAAATCTTTGCTTCGACAAGTGGGTGTTCTAAGGATGAAACCCTCGACATAGCCTGCGGTTGCTCTTGAGTAGTTTCAACTAAGGAAACATCATCGTAGCTCAAGTTGTTCGCTGGCTCTTTTTTGGAGAACATTGATAGTGAAGAAATGACAACTGGCTCAAAGTCTGGCCATTCGGTAGTCAGCGTTGGAGTCTGATTCAAACAAGCTTTAATATCATCTAGATAGATCAACGGCGGCTGATGTCCATCTGGGAAAAGACTTAAATAACGATTACAGGTATTAACATGCTGACGGGACCAAATCACAAACGTATCAATATTAGAAGTATTAGCTGTGAATCTATTGATATTGGTATAAAAACTTTCCAAATCATTTTCTTGCCAACAATTGAGTAGAATTTTAAATAATTCTGGATTCTCACTGGTTAAATAACCGGTCCATTTAAGCGCATTAAAATAAAAAGGATATCGACGCGCTTTAAAAAATTCAAAAATAAACGTATCGTTTACAAAATTTCTAAGATCATTGATCTGGCGCTTTGAGCAAATACCTTCAGCATATAATTCAGCAATTCCTTCCGTCAACGTTAAATCTATGGATATATTTTTGAAAAACAATGCTGTTAAATGATGGATGTACTCATGTTTCAAAATTGAAGGGTCCATTGAGTAAGTATACGTCGAACCTAATAAAGGATCGCTGAGACTTTGGTTTTCAGCGGGAAAGTGAGTTGCCCATACCGTATAAGATGTTTCAGGTGGATCATCGCGCTCGAAAAGAAATTTAGCTATTAAGAAATCCTTTTTGGAGTCAGTTATATATAAATAATTTTGACTCTCAGTATAGTTGAGCTCATTAATTCCATTTTTTTTCATCCCATCCTTAAAACTCAGTTCCACTTTTCTCATATCCGTACAGGCACTACCTGAGTTTAATTTAGGATTATTGTATCGAAGAGTAATAAATAAATTAGAGAATTGGCCAGGCGGGCAGTCGTAGCTTGTGTTAAATAGCGGAGAGTGAACGTTACAGTGCTCTTGGTAATCGCGATTCTCGCACAATTGCATTAGAGCGATAACCGGCATATCTTTATTACTCTGTTGTAAGTAAGCCTTATAAAATATATATTTTAAAAAATTCCCATCTACATACGGTCTGAATTGATCAAAAAGCACACTGTAACATTCTCGAATTAATGCTTTGATCACAGGTTGATTTTTTTTAATCAACCATATTCGGCTAGTTTTCAACGTATGATCCACCACACCCAATGTATCAAGTAGTTTCATAAGCGCCAATTCATTTGAACCGATCTCCGCTTTATCCCATGAATAGGCTAAGTCAATAATAGTCTGTATTAAGGCCGGATATTTTTTTATAAAGGGTACACACTGAAAGCTTAATAACAACGTATTACGAAAGTGCGATAAAAGAGCATTGGAATAAAAGGGTGCTCTAGAAATCTTTTGAAAATCATTGGTCCAGATACTTATTTCAGGTTTTTCAAAGAGATAGCGATAACTCGGCTCCAGCATTAAAGCTAATAGATTAAGATAATGGATCACTACCTTTTCTTGCTGGCTATCAAAACGAGATTCTAAACTTAATTTATCCAGAATTTCAGCGGTAATTTGACTAAACGCTTTCAAAACATTATCGTTGTGCGGTTTAGATTCAACGAATTTTCTTAAAAATCTAAAAAACAGATCGGTTTCGGGTGGATGATTAAAAAAGTTAACTGGTTTAATTTGCTCAGAAATTGTATTTAAAACGGGTGCTAAAGCAGTGGGATCTATAGCAAAATAGTCAGGCCATTTTTCCTCTCGCAACAATAGACTTTGTAAACTGGTAGAAATAGACCAAGAAGAAAAATTTGGCTTATTAAAAATAAAATCCATGTCATCATCCATATAAACTCCTTTTATAATTATCTTTAATTTATTTAAACTTAATTTTAATTAATTTACAATTAAAATTTATAGATTAATTAAAAAAAATAAAAAAATTTTAAATAAAATAAATGGAAATTTAACTTAAGATCGATTGTATACGCGACAATACTTCTTCTTTACCTAACACACGCAATGTCGCATTCATTGGCGGTGAAACATTGCCACCGGTAATAGCCCAACGCAAAGGTTGTGCTATTTTTCCTAATTTCAAGCTAAGCGATTCGGCGGTTTCTAATAACATCTTATGTATTGATTCATCGGTCCAAACAGCCAAGAATTGAAAACGTTGGAGCATTATTTTTAACAGCGCTAAGGTATCTTCTGATAGGTTTTCTTTATCACATTCAGGCGCTAAATAAAAATAGATACTTTTCTCGGCCATCTCAATTAATGTTTTGACGCGTTCACGTTGCAAAAGCACTACGTCAATTAAGTCCGGCCCTTTTTGCGTGTGAATATTTAAGCGTTGAAATTCTTTAGCTAATAGCAACGCAATTTGGTTTGCGTCATCGGTTTTTAAGTAATGTTGATTAAGCCAAATAAGTTTATCTGGGTTAATCGCAGCGGGTGCTTTATTTAAATGACGCAAATCAAAATAGTCGATCATTTCTGATCGAGAGAAAATTTCCTGATCGCCATGCGACCAGCCTAATTTAACTAAATAATTTAAAACGGCGTCCGCTAAATAACCTTCATCTCGGTATTGTAAAATATTGGCTGCACCGGTACGTTTAGAAAGTTTTTTACCATCACTACCTAAAATCATCGGTAAATGAGCATACACGGGTAAACTTGCACCTAAAGCTAATAATATGTTGATTTGCCTTGGTGTATTATTCAAATGATCATCGCCACGTATCACATGTGTAATCTGCATATCACTATCATCAACGACTACGGTAAAATTATAGGTGGGTGAACCATCGCTACGGGCAATAATTAAATCATCTAATTCACTATTTTGAAAAACAACTTGGCCGTGCACTTGATCATCGACAACCACTTCTCCGTGTAAAGGATTACGAAAGCGCAGCACATAGCTTTGATCGGGCAATATCGATGTTTTATCCCGACAATGACCGTCATAGCGTGGTTTTTGATGTTCGGTCAGTTGCTTTTCTCGTAATTCAGTTAAACGCTCTTTAGAACAATAGCAACGATAGGCCTTACCTTCATTGAGCAGCTTTGCTAAAACTTTTTGATAACGGGCGAAGCGTTGACTTTGAAAGATCGGACCCTCGTCATAATCTAATCCTAACCACTCCAAACCTTGCAAAATGACATCCGTTGCTGCAGCGGTGGATCGTTCGGCGTCAGTATCTTCGATACGCAAAATAAATTCACCGTGCTGTTTTTTTGCGTACAGCCAAGCATATAACGCTGTTCTAACGCCACCGATATGCAAGTAACCGGTTGGGCTGGGTGCAAAGCGAGTACGAACTTTCATAAACGATAACCTTTATTTTTAACTCACAGTAATTGGATTTTTGACAAGGCGAGTATACGTCAAATAGATTGAAATGGTTTAATATCGCCTCTACCACAGCGAATAATTTCTGGAGTATTAGTCGATAAATCAATGACTGTCGTCGGCTCTAAACCGCAAAAACCACCATCAATAAATAAATCTACGCGCTTCCCTAAAATATCACACATGGCTTCAGGTTCTAATAAAGGTAAAACTGAATCGGGCAAAATCAAGGTAGTACTGATTAAGGGTTGATCGAGCATCTCCAATAGCGCATGTACAATTTTATTGTCAGGAATTCTTATACCGATGGTTTTACGTTTAGCATTGATTAAATAGCGTGGCACATGTGAAGTAACAGGTAATAAAAAAGTGTAAGGACCGGGCGTATTGGCTTTAATTAAACGAAAAATAGGGTTTTCTAGTTGAGCAAAGACTGCCATTTCCGAAATATCACGACATAGTAAGGTCAGGCAATGCTGGTCTTTTAACTGACGTATCTGTCTAATCCGTTGTATCCCTTTTTTATTACCTAATTGACAACCTAAAGCATAAGCCGAGTCTGTCGGATAGACAATAACCCCTTCTTTCATCAACATATTCGCTGCTAGCCGTATTAAATGCAGCTGAGGATTTTCCGGATGGATCTTAAGAAACTGGCTCACATTACTAACCCTTTCCTAAACAAGTCGGACTGTTATATACTAAGCTCTTATCGAGTCTCTACTATTTCACTTCATGCGCTTACTCTTTGATTTTTTGCCTATCGTTGTTTTTTTTATTGCTTATAAGCTTTTTGGCATCTATGTAGCAACCGCAGCCGCTATTATTATCAGTTTGTTACAAGTCATCAGTTATTGGATTAAACACCGTACCGTACCTAGTATACAACTTATTAGCCTAGTCCTCATCCTCTTCTTTGGGGGTGGAACGCTGTTATTGCATAATGAATTATTTATAAAATGGAAGCCTACCGCCCTTTACTGGTTACTCGCTTGTGGTGCACTAGTAACTCAATATTTTGGTAAAAAACCTTTAATCCAGCATCTATTAGAAACGAATATTGTCCTACCCGCTCATCTTTGGTCATCTTTAAATAGAAATTGGATTATTTTTTTCACCTTAATGGGTGGGATTAATTTGTGGGTTGCTTATACTTTTGATACCAATACCTGGGTAAATTTTAAGTTATTTGGCTTATTAGGAATTACGTTTGTATTTATACTTATACAAGCTATTTATTTAGCGCGTTACATTCGATCCGATGAAAAAACATGAAAAATAATTTTGCACTCGATACCGCTTCCATGATTCAGAAAAAACTCTATCAGTCACTCGCACCAACCTTTTTGGATGTCGTTGATGAAGGTGATCAACATATTGGTCATGCTGAAGAAGGTGCTGGTCATTTTGCCGTACGGGTCTCCTCACCTTTATTTAAAAATAAATCCTTAGTCGAATGCCATCGGCTTATTTATGCCGCACTGGGTGATACGATGGGTAGTAAAATTCATGCCTTAAGAATAGAAATCATCTCAATAAGTTAGTAGGAAGTATAAACTATTTGTTGCATTGCCAAGCTTAACTTATCATCGGCAAGTTGTTCTTTCGAATCCGGTTTATGATAAAAAAAACCATAAAGCCTCTTTTTATATTTTGCTGAAATAAAATATTCTTTTTTTGTCTGGCAGTCGGACACTAATTGTATTAAATCCTGATATTGTATAGGGTCGTCTATATTTAAAAGTGTCGCTAAGGATTGATATTCTTGTGACTGTAAATAAGTCAAACAGGCTTTAGCCGTATGTGTCTTACCTTTTGAATAATAACGATTCATTAAACTGACACTGATGAAATTTTTTAATAAATAAGTCAATTGTTCGGAACTCATTTCTTCTGTTTGAGTTTTTTGTTGTAAGGCCAATAAGATACTTTTCTTCTGAGATTTATCCGCTGAACAACCCATTTGTTTGATCACAGCGCGCATAAAACATTGCGCCAGGTTAATTAATAAAGTGTTATTCTCATTGTGTAACATGCCTTCTTGTTCGCGCAGATGGATTAATTCAGTAAACAACTCCTGTATGGTCTTTTTTGCCAATTGCATGTCGGTACTTATGCTAAGTAGATTTGCTTGCACTTGCCACTTGAGTTGTTGTTTTTCATTTTCTAAGCAATGTATCTGCAGCTGCAAAGTTTCTAACCTATCCTGAAACTTCATAGGATAACTGATTTTTAGTTTGACTTGAGGAATTTCTTGAAAATAACGACTAAATAGTTGATCAAAATCTTTTTGCGTAGCCCCGCCAGGCGTCATAAGCATGTGCTTTATAAACGTGAGGCTTGTTTCTTTAGCTAATAAACCCAGCAGACATTTACATTTTTCAAAATTGGTTTTTATTAATATGAAAATCTCTTCGTTTATAAAATTCCAAAGACTATCATAATAATTCGCGAAAGGAAGAACCGTTAATCCTCGATAATCCTTTTGATAAACTTCCAATAATGCTGGTTTTTTACAAAAAAAATCTCCTCCTGAGGCACTATAGTGTTTTACACTGTCGCTGATATCATGCTCGCCGCCGTATTGATCGGATTTTCCAGGGGCCGATTGTTCTATACCTAACAATAAGCCAGAATGTTTTTGCTGTATATCACCTTTGAAAAAATTTATATACAAATGACCATGTTCACCATTATTTTGAATAATTTTGTTTGAAACAAAATGTCGATTATCCACGCCGCCCAAGGCTAAATCTATGCCGTAATGCTCTGCTGCATCCACTTTATTTTGCAAGTATGTCGGTTTAGATAAATTAAAATAAGCATTGGCCACTAAGCCTGTAAGAGAACTCGACACTAAATTAATCGCTGCATGGGCGCCACTGATTTTTTCTTCCCTTAGGCGTTTATATGCCGGATAAATGGCTGTAGCTTCGGGATTTCTTTTATTAACTACTTCAGCTGCTGTTAAAGTGCTAATACCATGGGTTGCCAGATAACGCCAACTACTCTTATCGATGATGAACCAATCCATTAATTGCGCGGCTATCTCGCTAGGAAATTCTACGAGTACCCGACTACCATGCAATAAAATAGCAGCAATAGGAAAAGAAGTTAACGTCGAATTTTTTTTGAAATAGGTATTTAATGTATCAAAAGCATAAAAGCGTTGATCAGAGTGATGCCGAAAACACACTTGACCAAAAAATAATATCAGCATACTTTTTAGCAAAATATCCGCTTTTATTTTCTCTTGCTCCGAAGAACCGCATTGCACGATCGCCAAACTGATTAATTCAATATCGCGATGAAATTGTTTATCTAAACTATTATTTCCAAAACGAATCGTATTAAGTGCTTCAAGCTTAGATTGCGTAGCTTCACCTGCTTGCAAAATTACAAAACTATCATCCTGTTGATTTTCTTTTGTCATTGTTACTCATCCTTGTTAATATTGTTTTTAATTAAGCTTTGGTGGCTAATATTCTAAAAAAACCTTTTTAATTGACCGTGTGCGTCGTTAACTCTGGATCTTTACGGTAATTAGCCAGAATTTCTTCAGCAATTTGTTCAATGATTCCTAAGCTAGAATCTTCAGTGATAACGCCGTGATCTTCTTTTATACTCGCTAAACGTCTTTCTACTAATTTTTTAATACTGCCATTTGGAAATAAGCGTGCTAATACGCGTCGCGCTTCTACCGGTCCTAAATGATGATAAAGTCGATTACGTAAGCTCACATCTTCTACCGTAGTACTAAACGCCCATAATTCGATAGGACCTAAGGTTAAGGTGAGCAATTGGGTATTCAAGCCTTGTTTCGTAGAAAATTGCGCAAGAAACGTAGCGCCACCTTCACGTGGACCATGCACTCGTGTTCGTAATGCAATTTTAGCGGTGGGTGATAAACCGAAGGTTTCTACAGATTTTTCCACTGCTTGTGCAGGACCAGCATCCATAATATAAATAGAGGTAGCAAACTCAACCATCACTTCATCAAAATCGTCTAAGGATTGCGAGAGTAAAGCAATTTGAATATTCCATTTACGACCTTCACGCATATCCACTATCACTTGATCACGGACTGCTTTTGCTTTTGAGGTACGATGAAATTCATCAAATACAATACGTTTAGGATCTTCGCGCAACTCAGCAATACGTTGCTTGTGATAATCTCGATATTGGCTGGCAATATCACTTAAGTTCTCTTCACTTAAATAATAATGTCGTGCGAGTACATAACGCGCCAGCATATACATGACAGCAGTTTGTCTATCAGATGCATCGCCACCGCTTTTTGCCACTTCATCTAAATCTAATGAGACTACCCTTGCCTCTCCCAAATCAAAGCGGGTTACACGCGATAAAATAGGATATTCGCGTATGGCTCCGGAAATCATACGGGCAAATGCATTAATTAAACTTTCGCCAGTCGGCGCGGTTATTTTTCCATACAGATCTTCAATGATAGGTGTACGACAAATTGCAGCTGCATCAGCGAGTAAAGGCATCGCATAGCGTTGTGCCAACATGGCTTCATGTGGAAATCCAGAAATAAATAAGGCATCAGTAACTTCCCACCAAGTGGTTCGCTGATCAGAAATAAAGCCCATTTCCTCTAAAATTCCATCAACCAAAGCTTCAATACCCGCTGTGTAAGGATAAGGCATGCCTTCATCCGATAGATTTTTGTAAAGTTCGTCTATGACCAAACCGGCCATATCGGAAATACCATCATAAGGTTTCACTGCACCTAACGGGGTGGTTAATAACGTTAAAAAATTAACTAAAAAACTACGTTCTTGTGGTGTCGGGTAACGACAACCCAATTGCGTATCAAATGGATTAATTGAATAATCCGCCGTCATACGTAGACGGTGGTACGCTACCCAATGTCGATTAGCGATGGGTAAAGCTTCACGCAATAAAGAAATTAAACCACTACTCGAAGGGCCAATGTCAATAATGGCAATACGGGGTAAACGTTGTAAACCACCTGCCAAACACAGCGCTAAATTTAACGTATTGGACAATACCGATTTTCCTGAACCTGGACGTGCGTAAATCAGATCGATCCAAGTGGTTTGTTCACTAGAACCCGGTTGAAATGGCCAAGGTTTGCCATCAGGGCTACGAAATAGTTGGGCGCCGGTTTTCCATGGCGATGCCGGTCGCGTAATCGGTAACATATAAACGACCTGCGAAAAAGGCAGTATCGTTGGTGTCGCGACACTTTCTGCGGATATTCCTAACAATGTTGATACCAGCCCGCCAAATGGATCACCTGAAACTTCAGAAACTTCACAAGAACCCCAGCCTTCAATGGCTTTGGCTAATTCTGCAGCGCGCGTACGTAATAAACCTATTTGGCCCTCGGGTGCCCAAGTACATGCCGCTACGCGTAATCTCACTACCGCATCATCGGTATTAATCGCTATATATTGTAATAAATTATTCGCATCACTCAGTAAGCGATTTTGTGCTGATGAGAAACTCAATATAGAAGCCAATACCGATCGTAATTTAATCGAACGTAAACCATCACTTTCTATAAAGAAAGAGATGCGCCATGGAATTCTAGCCGCTAAAGTACGTTGTAATAAGGAATTAAATGTTTTTATTTCTTTCGGTAACAGATCAATAAAAACACAGGAATAAATTTTATCGCCAAAGCGTACTGTCCTTAAATCCAAATTTTCAGCATCACGAGGTAATACTTGACGCGCTAATGAAGGCCATAGCACATCGGAAATCGTATTGCGTGATCGGTCATATTCTTTCAGTGAAATTTTATCGCCGGGTAGTGCTGCACGCCAATTTTTATCGGTAAAAACAGGATCAGCCACCGAACGTATCGCATGCAGCGCATCATGCACTTCTAATAAATTAGCAGCAATGTTTAAATCCGCTAAATCATGGCGTATCGAACGGATAAATGCATCGTGTGTATCGCGTAAATCGGGTATAGCGGCAATGACATTTTGTGTCAGTATAGAAGGAGGAATTTTTTTTTCGCGAATAAATTTTAGTTTATCTTTAGTTGAGCGCTGATATTGTTCTGTGGTTAAGCTCGCAGGACGCGTCCAACAAACAAAATAAACACTTTCAGAGGCACAATGTTTTGCCAGAAAATTAGTTCGCTCAGCAAATAAATCACTTAAATCTAAATTTAAACGTTGACTCGTTTGTTTGCCTGGCTCTAAAATTTCTTTTAGTAGTTCGGAAACCATTTGTCTATCATATTGAAATAAAACTTGCAACGCATGACCTGAACGGGAAAGTGCGGTTTGCAAGGTCAGTGTTAATCCTTCGTGCAATCGCTGAAATTCAGTCGTTCCTATGAGTTGCGTCACACCTATAATCTGGATGACTGAAATGAGCGAACCATCGTGGGCAACGAGTACCGTAGGACTATCGGCAGTTTCTAAATCGCAATAGGATTCTACCGTCTGCTTAAGTGAAGTACTCAACCAGGCAAGGAAGGAATCTATTCCATCTAAAAATGAATCTAGAAATTTAGCCATGCAATTTTTTTATTGTAAAAGTGTTGTTATTGAGCGTGACCAATCTGTACTTTGATACCTAAACCCTGCCCGTGAAGGCAATAAACGAATGGTGCTAAAAATTTTCTTGTCCAGTAAACCTTTATTTTCAGACTCTATGATGAGTTGGCCGAAAATTGAAGGTTCCTGCATTTGTGTACCCCACTCATCTTCTAGAACCTGAGCACGTAATTTTAAATTTCGATAAGCATTTTGTGCGGTCTCTTTATATTGGGTTTCATTATTCATCGCCGTAAACAATAAATGACAAAAACCATTCAAACGATTTTGCGATATTTCAGGCAAATAAATTAACACCCCACCACCATAGGTTTCGACTGATTCTAAAAAAAAGCATTGTGTACATAAACTACAAGCCGTCACTAAATTAGATAGCTTATTATTATGATAATTTTGATCCAAATTAATTATTTCTTGATGTTTTTTTGTTTGTAAGCCACAAAATTGACAGGTGAATTCATCTCGTTGCCAAATTTTTTGACTATATTCCTCAAAGCGCCGATCTAACTTACGTTGCATAAAAAAGCGCCAACCATAAGGATTTACATTTAATTTAATGGGATACATCGTTAAAGACCCTGCAAGCCAGTTGTACCCGAAATTCCAGCTGCGCCACTGGTCCCACCAAAAATTGTGTAACCTGCAATAATAAATATATGCGGTAAAAAAATTAACGCTGATCCCACAAATAATAAAGCGATAGGCGTTCCTATCGGAATTTGCGTAGGATTATCTTTATGTGCTTTAAATTTCAGCATCGAGGCCATAACAAAACCGATCCCTGCCATATAGGCGCCAGCGGTAATTAGCTTGGCTAAACCCTCAAAGGATTTAGTAATCGTTAAAGCCATGTCACCTAATGTCATCACGCCATCGGCCTTACTCGCCGCCGCATAGCTTAAGCTGGTAAATACCACTATTAGTAAAGATATTAAGCGCTGTGCACTTAACTTTTGAATCAACCTCATTTTTTTATTCTTCATGCATTTTTTAATCCTTAAATCATTCATCTACTCAGGAGTCTCGCAAAAAAATCACCGTCATGGCCGGTGAATATCTAGATTGCCGCGCACCTTCGGCGCTCGCAATGACAATCCAATATTCTCCGCGCTCGCAATGACGCGAATGACAACTTAGCATGACCCATCTCGAAGTAATAAACTCCTTCTTGATAAAGAATAAGCTAAGGGTGTTTGTTTATCTATAAACACCCTCACCTACACACCTTAGAAGGGTTGTTTCCAAAAAAGTTTATAACCCTCCTCCTGGAAGACCTGTTGTACCACTGATACCACCTGCCCCACTGGTTCCACCAAAAATCGTGTAACCGGCAATTTTGAATATATTCGGTAAGAATATTAATGCAGCACCAATAAACAATAATGCGATGGGCGTTCCGATAGGAATTTGCGTAGGATTATCTTTATGCGCTTTAAACTTCAGCATCGAAGCCATGCAAAAACCAATACCCGTCATATAAGCACCTGCCGTAATCAACTTAGCCAGTTGACCAAAAGAGCCGGTGATCGTACTAGCCACTTTGCCCAAATTATCATCATTTGTATCCGCTAAGGCTAAACTTGTATAAAAATAGACACTCATCCATAGGGATAATTGACCTAAACTAGATACGCTGCGGGGTATCAGTTTAGTTTTTAGCAATTTATTCTTCATTTTATTCTCTCCAACCATTTAAGTTTCTATTATATATTTCTCTGACTCACATACCAAAACTGGCTTGTAATATTTCTTTTGTACCCTCGATATTAATCGCTAAAAGACCGGCGACAATATGCGTAACGGCTTTACCCATGGTACTTCTACCATTGGGGTTAGATACATGGGTTAAGCTCACCCAGCCTTTTATGAACGAGATAGTACCTATTAATTGGACAAAGAGCAAAACTGCATGTGAGGCTAATAGCGTCGATAAACTACTAGCGGTAGGTCCATAACCCATAGGATCCGTCACGCTGGTGGTTGCAAAGGTCGATAACATCATGCTTTTAAAGGCCGTCGGCGCATACAACAATGCAGTACCCGCGAAAAAGACCATCATAGTGGCTTTAAAGTTAGTTTGCACCGACATCATGGTACGCAAATCGCCATACACCTTTAACTGATATACGCCACGAAAAATAAAAGCGATACCCATCAAATAAGCTAAGGCGGTAATCAAACGATAAATATTAGGAAATTGATTGGTCATCGTTAGCAGCATGGTTTCAACAGAAGCATACTGAGCACTACCACCACAACCGCTGAGTAAGAAACAAGACAACAAGAAGAAGGCATTTCTCCACTGTTTCTTCATTAAATTGATGTCACTCACAAATAATTTCATATTTAATTATCTATCATCTGGGTTGTAACCAATAATTGCCCCCGAACTTAAAGTGATAATTCCCTGATTAGGATCTATCGCGGTAATAATGCCATAACCTGCTAATTTATCACCCATTCCTAAAGTCAGTGTCGAACCATCCTGCAAGGTTAACCACACACGACCGGGAATGATCGCACGCACATAATAAATAGGTTTAGGTGCTGACTTTTTTCTTTCGGTTAGTTTAGCTTCTGCTTTTTGCTGTTTTTGTAAAAAAGCATCTTGTTGAGTACGTAACAGTTGTGTTTGTTCACTCATATTGTCCAGTCGCGAATTAAGATCCGCTAAAGTCGATTTAATATCGCTGAGATCTGAATCAAACACTTGCAAATGCGATTGTAATTCGCGTTGTTCTTGCTCTAAATGGTTAAAACGATTATCTATAGCCATGTTAGCTTGCACGGCAGCTGGGATTACTGGCACAACGGGCTTTTGTGTTTTTGCGATAATTTTAGGTTGAGACGTAGTATGCATCCTGTGTACTAATGCACCCACTACTTTATAAATACCCAAGCTAGCCAAAATAATAAATACGATTAAAAAAATATGATGACGTTGTGTCTTTTCCAGAATAGCCGATGCCGCTGGGCTGCTCGTTGAGCCAGAAAAATGCGATGCGGATTCTGTTGCTGAATCTTGAAGCTTGTATTCTTCATCAGAGTTATAGTTTTTTTTATCCATTATCGCCTCATTTTGCTATAAATAGTTTTATTAAACATAAAAAATTAACTCGTCGGTAATGCCGCTAAATCGGAAAGAAATAATATACCCATCGGCGTTCCTGAAAAAACTTTCACGGTTGGCGGTGTATTGAATATATTTCTTAATGCCGACGAGTATTGCTGACCGACTTCTCCTAAACCGACAAAAATTCTTTCACGTGGTTTTAAATCAATAGGCTGATTACTAGGATTAATAACTACAGCGCCGGAGTAATTATTACCATAATCTAAAAAGGATTGACCATAACCTTGAAGGAAAGCAGAGGCAAATAAAGTCCCATAACGTAACCAATAATGATTATTGGTATCGCTAGATAAAGCCGTACGCGCGGTATTCTCATCAATCGCAACCGCATTAATTGCAATGCTTTCGGATAATTTGGGTAGCGTTAAGGTGTTGAAGGAAAGTAAAACCTTTTGACCTTGATTGCTTAAAGTACCCATTAAGCGTGCACCCTTAAATTTGCCTTGCACAATCTCAGCAAGCACCGGACCTGGCTCATCACTATTGACTGCCGTTAATAGTACGGCATACATAATAGTCCCTGCTTTTACTGCAGGGGCTCTGATGCCTGCTGCTGGGGATCCAGACGGTGCGCCACCTAAACCAGTCCCAAGACGATTTAAGTCTGGAGTACCTGCTACATATTGCTGATTGGGTGAAATCCAAGCTGCAAACAGTTGATTAGCTTGTGTACTCATCGAACTTTGCATCTGTTGTTGTAATTGATCCGCTTTCTGGGCTGAAATTTGTTGTTGTTGTCTATCTAAAATGGCCTGCAATTCTGGATTAGGTTTATTCGTAACATCTGGAATTAAACTAACCGCTGCATTGGTCACTGTCGCATTATTATCGTTCGTTGGTAATGAAGTGGTATTTCTGTGGGGCGGTGTAATACTGCCAATAGAATTACCTCGCTCATCGCGAACAATACCATCTGCTGCTAATTTCCCTAGTGCTTTACCTTGTCCATCTCTAACAATACCATCACTGCCTACAGTTCCAACTAAGTGGCCTAACTCGTCATATATGGGTGTGCCGGGTGCGGTTGCGCCAAGTTCCCCGATAATTTCATCATGTAATCCGCGTATCAAACCATCACTATCTATCTTACCAATAACCTTCCCTTGTGCATTGCGCACTTCACCATCGCTATCGAGTGTGCCTATTAATTTACCCTGGTGATCATAAACAGGTGTACCTGGAATGGCATGCCTTTTTTCATGTGTTCCCTTTAGATAAGCATGACCGATAATTTTTCCGGCTGAATTACGCACCACACCATTAGCATCAACCTCACCGATAACATTTCCTGCGGCATTTCTTAACTTTCCATCAACACCAATAGTGCCCAACAAATGACCTTCGGAATCATAAACAGGGGCGCCGGTCATATTGACACCTGTCTTACCAATAATATCGCCCTCGGGATTACGAACAGTGCCATCCGCATCGACCTCACCGATAACATTCCCTGTGGTATCTCTTAACTTACCATCGGCATCTACTGTACCAATAAGATGACCTTTTTTATCATAGGCTGGAATAACAATACTGGCTTTAGGGACAACGACTTTACCAATCACTGCCCCTTTTAGATTGCGGGCTATGCCATCAAGGCTCACTATGCCAATAACACGACCTTTTGCATCTCTAACTTTTCCATCTCGACCTACTGTACCTATTAATCGGCCCGCCACATCATAAACGGCATCACCCATCGCAGGAACCGCAGCACTACCAATAACTGCTCCATCTTCTGATCGGACTAAACCATCAGGCCCTACTTGCCCTATTATTTGCCCATTACTATCTCTTACTTTGCCATCGACACCCAGATGGCCAATCACCTTTCCTTGCGTATCATAGATTAAGGTTCCAGATTTTAATTGACTGGGCTGTAACGAAGATATAAGAGGCATCGACTGCATGCCGGCACACGCCATATATTTTGCACAGGCATCACAAGGCGAGCAGCCATTATTCATGGTTGGACAGGGGGATCCCCCATTAACACTGAGCCCCTGCTGATTAAATTGATTAGAGTCCAATATGGTTGGAATTGCACTGGCACCGGTTTTTTCCGCATTAGCGGCTTGTTCCAGATTTTGTTGCGCTTGCAAACGTTGGTAGTCGGCAGAAGGTGATTGCTTTAAACCCCCAGGAACCGATTGGATATTGGGCGATCCTTTTAATTGTACTGACGATTCTTCGACTGGCGCTTTTTTACTAAGATGCAAAAAGCCATATAAAAAACCAAATAAAAGTATGCAGCCCGTCACAATAATAATGCTACGTGTACGGATATTTTTAAATAAATGCGTAATATTTTGTAATTGAAGTTTCATAAAATTATTTAAAACCCTTCAACTTTTAATTGGATAGACTGTCCATCTTCAAAACCCAAAATAAGAGGTGTTTTAGGCATTTCATATGCCTTCATACCATCTGGACTGGACATGGTTGCAATCCAAGCTGGAGAAATTAAGGTTAAACGTGTTCTTAAATAAAGATGATCACCCACTAACCAAGCTTGAGCGAGACCCCCTGAAATCTTTAATGCGGTATTCCCTGCAGGAGGAACGCCTTCTAAAATATTTAACAGGGCAGGATCGGCACTTTGCGGCAAACTTCTACCTAAAAGAGCTTTGGCATTGGGACCATTCCCAGGAACACGTAAATCAACTCGATAATCTACCGCCCTTTGCCCCGAGATAAGTGTCACCATCACCGGCGTTTCTAAACCGCGTAGCTGTACAGCAAGATTACCCACGTTATATAGGGAGGTTGCTTGTATCATCAGCAAATTACTTTTTTTATCCCATTGGATATTAAAAGCTTGTGGATTACCGATATCATAGTTATCCACCGGCCAGGGTTGGCCAGTCGAGTCAAGAAATGCCAGTGTCGTTACGTAACCTTCGGCTAAACGGATAACCGTCGGTGTCGCGCCAGGTTCTAATTTCACATATTGCGATGAAATAGTGGGACGGGGTGGTGTACCCGGTGTCGTGGCAGCGGCAGCTTGGGTTTGATTGAAAAGTTCTTTTAAACGTTTTATTTGCTCTGGTGACATCGGTAACATCGTTTGCGCCATCGTACCAAAAGCGGCTTTATTCAGCGATTGAATAGAAACTGAATCTTTACTATCGGTAGCGGTCTGTTTACTAGCGTTTTCTGCAGCCATCAACGTCGCCGAAATATTGATTAATACCATTAACGCTAAAAAATTAAAAATAGTGCGTAGCTTGGTTTTTTGAACAGTTAAAAAATACATAGCTATTAACCGGTTATCCCCCCGCCTCCCGATACAATAAATTGTGCAATACCAATACCGCGCGGCGATGTTAATGTCGAAACCCGAACAATCAACATCGTGACGGTGACTGCTTGCTGAGAAAACTGACTGGCACTTTGAAAAGTAATCAGCATCGGAATTTGCACTTTCCAGGTATAACGATTCGCTAATAGACCTTGCTCTAATATGACCGGAACACCTGTCGCTACAGCAGAAACAATTAATTTTTTGCTGATCACCGCTTGCAAATTATTCGAGCTCTTAATCGCAGAAAAAAACATTTGTTTTCCTTCTGGCGTAAAATAATCGGCGGCTTGTTGTAACGCTTGTCGATAATTAATAAAGTTATAACTATAGGCTGCCGTTGCGGCGGTATTAGACCATTCCAAGACTGCAGCATTACTTAAATTCGGCTGTGAAAAAGGCACCAAAGGAACAATACGACCATCAGGACTGCTTGCAAAATAACGGGGTGCAGGTGGATGTGTAACGATATAAAATAAAGCGCCGGCTAAAATGAAAATAACGAAAAAACTAAACATTAAAGCGGCGACAACTTTTCTATAATTATCCCGGTAAAATTCGTTACGTAACTTAACGACTTGTAGGGCATCTTCTTTCATGGTCATTTCAATTTTAAAATTATTTTTATTAATTAAGTATGCGTAGTGCTAGGGAATTCCGATGAAACTAAACGCGTTATCTTTCCGTCTTGAGAGCTTGCATAAAAATCAGGTATAGGAGTAAAAATAGCATAATAAATAACGAGTGCACTGAGCATCAAAATAATAAATAAAGTTACCAAGAGCGCACTACAAACACGATTGTAATTATCCCGATAAAACCCTTTACGCGATTTAAGCAACTCAATCCGGTTCCCCACTGTGACCTCTTTTTGTCAAATTTGGCCTTATTTCAACGAACTATAACCCAATATCCATCGAAAAAGCTAGTTTTAAATCCACTGAACTGAACCGAAAATCGTCTTTTGTTGTACCGCCTTGTTGTCGATACTTTATCTGCGGTCAGTTTACCTTAGACCAACGCCATTCTCAAAAGTCAGGGCGCCTCGCGCGGCATCCAAAATACCCTTTTTGCTTAAGTCCAGTACAGCATTAATTTCCCCCAAAAAAAGGGTTTTTATAATTATTTATCGATGCATTTCCTAAATTTTATTGGACCCACTCCTCACTCACTATCTTCCGGGAGTAAATACCGAGTTCTTATCTCAGTGGATAAAATCTGTGGTTGATCCCCATCAAACCTTACGCCTCGCTCATCGCTTTGATCCTTTCTATCCCAAGCTCTAGCGACAATAATTCGTGTATTTAAACCACGGTTTAATAAATAGTCTTCGATAACTAAGGCCTGTTGTTTTGCTAAATCCGAGGTTTCTTGCTCTAAATCGGGTGTGGGTGTAAACGTCAACACATCAATACCCAGATTTTTTCTTTGATTGAGCAAGGTGACGAGCAGGCTTAATGTAGAATAAGCACTGTCTTTTAATCGAGAAGTGCCATTAACAAAGAAATGTGAATTAGGAAGAATTAATCGCAATTCATCGCCCACTACCAATCTACGCACACCCGCGTTGCTGATAGAGCTTAACAAATTAGCTTGCTGAACAGCCGGACTGATTGGTTTTTCAGGCGTACTCGCACAAGCGGCAAGCAAAAGAAAAATAAATAATAAAAAAATTCGGTTTTTCATAAATTAACTCGATTAGGTCTCTGACTTTTGTTCGCTCGTTTCGCGCTCTTTTTTAATCGCTACCAGCAATTTATTCACATCTTTAGCTACCTCTTCTCCCGGCAATATATGATGCAGCGCAGGCGGGTAATGGGTTGCTAACGCCATATCCTGAACAATTTCAGTAGCGATACTATTGGCATGTTTTTCGAATTTACCGGACACTTTTTCTATCACCGCAACTTGTTTTTGTGTTGCAGCACGCTTTAAAAATGCCGCGTTAAATTGATCCGGATTATCCACTATCATCAGGCTAGCTAATCGCGGTGTCACGGTTAATGGAGTGAAGACATTCAATTCATTGTCAGGTAATGAGACTGCTTCCTCTATAACATTTTCTTCTTTACTAGTCTTTTCTGTCGGTTCATCTAAAGCTAATAAGGCAAGCCTAGCAGCCTCAATAGGACTGAGCTCAGGATGTTCGGATAAGGTTTGCGACAGCTTATCAATAATGTTTGATTCATCGAGTTTATTCAGTGAAAATTGTTCTTTCTCTGTCACGAGTCGAAAATTTTGTAGACGTGATTGCAAATCTAACAAATAGCGATTAGTAGGCAAACCCACTTTCAAAAATTGATTCAGTCGCATACGTGCCACCGGTCGCGGATTCGCATAAAATAATCGCGCCCGAATAATCTTAGATTTAAATAAAATATGCGCTTCTCCTTCACGTTGTTCTTTTAAATCAAGTAAATCGATGCGTGCCCGCTTTTCCGATGAAGCACTACGCGTATCCGCATAATTATTCATCACACTTTCAGCACGCGTTTGAAAAGCATCGACTTTAGTGACCCACGCTTCACCTGCACTTTTGGAGAAGAAATCCCACGTTTCTAAGGGATCTTCCAACTTCATACACAGCTTAATATTACAGTTTGCACCTATCGATGCGGCTTCTTCTTTAGAAGCTTTTTGAAAGGCCGGTAAATCTTGTCCGGCAAAAACGATGGAAAATCCTAAAGACCGTGCTTGTGCGGGAACCACCGCAAACCCAGGAACGGCATAATAACCATATTCATCAAGTACACATAAATAAGGGGTTAAAGCATTGGTGGGCTTACGTTCAATGATATCGCGATAATCACCTTCCACTTCCTCACCTAAACCCGCGGCTAACATAGCCTTTAAGGAAGCAATGATCACTTTACCTAAATTAGATAATTCATCCGGTGATTTTTCAAAAGCGGGTAATAACACTAAAAGTATACGACGATTTAAAACCACGTCTTTTAAATCAACTTCTGCCAAATTAGTTCGCAAAATATGGCCATACGTATCGGCTAAGGAACCAAATACCCGCGTCAACTGCATGGTAATAAAACCATGTTGTTCTAATACTTGTGAGACTTGTTTACCTTTTTTTGATTTATCATAACCCGGCAGGTTAATAAGATAATTGGTAATCGGCTCGAGTACGACTTCTGGAACATCCATTAAGCTTAAAGGTTCTTGGCCATCACGCGGAAATACTTTATCGATAACAATATTTTCTACGCGTGTTAACTCAAAATAATTACGCACGACGTTAACGTCTAACAAAATTCCGCCTTGATCACGGATATAAACCAATAATTTCATTAACGCTTCAACAAATACTATCGCCCTTCCTTTCCACATATCACCATCGGGTGTATTACTGCTGCTATCCATTAAACTCACCACGAGCTGCGATAACATACTCGACGATCCGTTGGCAAAGGGATTCATAGTATTCGACAAGCGTTTTTCTTGCGGTCCGACAATATCACGCGCACCGGTCATGAAATTAACGACCAGAATATCATCTTCACGTCCCATCGAACGGGCCATAGAAAAGACTTTAGCAAATAAGCTATTATCTCCTTTTCCGTCCACATAAATAAACCCGCTGCCTTGTACCAATGCATTGAAAGCCAACGATATTAACGCTTCAGTTTTACCACTGCCGGTAGAACCGAAGATTAAACAGTGTGTCCGCATGTCATCGTTGCTAAACCATAATTCTTCGCCACTCGATATTTCATTTCCAAACAAGCAAATACCACGTGCTTTTTGTGGTTTATTAGTTCCGGCTTTCAAATCATTATGATCTAATTTATGCGATCGTTGTGGCATACGAAACGGTAAAGCGGTTTTACGTGTATATGCATAAAGAAAGGATAGGATGCCGAGTAGAAAAATAATGTCGGCAATCGCAGGAATAAAAAAAGAACCTGAAGCAAAACCAACTAATAAAATAGTTACCGCCGAAGGATTTTTGAAAAAATCGACAAAACGTTGCGATAGCGTACGTGTATCTCGTAATAACTTACGCGGGTCTTGTTCGTGTTTTTGTTCTAAACCACGTGCTATAGCTACCATACCGCTTTCACCTTTCTTCCGAATCAGGAAGATACAGTATGTCTTTAATCGCAGCTTCCAAGCCATTTACCGCTTCATCTACCATAGGGACCATAAGTTTTCTGCCCATCGCACGCTCGACATTCCAGTGAGCAAATGGACCGCTTACTTCTGCAAAAGCCGTTTGACGACCGACTGAATTTAACATAAACCACAATAATCTATCTGTCGGTTTTAGCCACAAAAAATCCGCCGTCGCTAAAACACCTTCTTTTCTTGCCAATACTAACATCGAGGCCATTACCGTTAAAACATAAGCATGACTATGCATCACGCGTTGGACTAATTTATTATTTTTATGCTTTTCTAATAAGGCATCCATCCCTGAAAAATCAAGTCGTCCATGGGTCGTCGATTCCGCAATTTGTAATAATAATTTCAATGCGCCATCGCGATCACGATTGGCCCTTGCAGCAAACACGGCAAATAAAGCCTTTGTCGCCGGCTTTAAATAATGGGTACCTTGCCAATACTCGCCACATTGCATCACAAAAATCTGATGTGCAGCCTCCCTTTTTATATTCACCGTCCTTTGATTATGCATTTTTGCAGTCATAGTCATGGAAGGAATGATTTTTTCTTCCTTTAATAATTGATATTTCTTGGCAAATTGCATCGGAGATAACGCCATCGCCCAAGGGCCTTTATCAATATCTTCCTTAACTAAATCAAGCTTGATGACCGGCGAAATTTGTGGCCAATTTTTCCGTTCCGCCTCTGCGAGCGTATGCATATTATAAGATTTTTTAAACTGTAAATTTATATGCCCAAAATAAACAATCAACGCTAATACGATGAGAATCAAAATAATCGGATAACGTAAATAATTACCAACTTCACCGCTGATATCTAACAGTTGTGGAAAAGTTATTTGCCCTGGAATTAAATGATGAATACTCGCTGGAAGCTGCGCCATAGAAGGCAAGGCGAATGCAATTAAGCGTGATTCCCAGAATTTAATCTGTAAGGCAAAGGCAACGATTTGAGTATGAAAAAACGCCCAAAGCAACCATCCTAAAAGAAAGATGCACAAAATGATCCATAATGGAGCAAGTGAATTATCTCCGGATTGCTGTTGTTGTGCGGGTGCGGCCATAATAATTATTTATTTTTTTGTATACTCTTCGCACTTGAGTGCTAGAATATGTTTTTTTATTCAATTCAATTTTGCTTAACTAAAAAATTTCTAACTAATTTATATTGCCCCGTAGCATGTACTAAGCGAACGATATTCTTCAGTTGTATTGCCGCCTCGCGCAAGCTAATTAACTTACGCCCTTCGCGATCGGTACGTACTAGGTCCGTGTCGGATAGAATGGCATCGCTATGCACTTTTACTACCACGTAGGCTTGATTTAAATTTCTATCGTTTAAACGAATTGCTGCCTGCACATCCTTTTCATTGTCATAAATGGGCCGTCCCATGGTATAATTCACCAAAGAAACGACAACTTCTTGCCATTTATTTATATTGCTACCTTGTGATTGATAAAGCGCAATATACACTTCAGTATTCTCACAACTATTAGCTGACAGCAACTCGTTTGCCATTTGCTCATGGTGTTGATCTAAACCAACTCTAGTAACAAAATCATCGCGTAATTCTTCTAGCTTTTTCTTAATTCCCTTTAAAAACAAATTGGCTTGCCATGGACCTGCGGCTATCCCTTCATCCAATATTTTCTTTATTTCCAAAGCGACTTGAATTTCTTGCTCAGTCTGCAGCATAAATTTAAGCCCCTAGCTCACTCAGCTTAACGACGAAGCTTGTGCATAAATTCCATACCCGTCGCTTCAATTTTTTGGTATGTATTCTTTAAACAACCACTTGCCTCTTTGAATTCAGCAGTTTGCCTTAAACTCACTACCCCATTAGTGCTCTTTATAAGGCTACCCAATCTTCCTAAAACATGTTCCTTTTCGTCATGCAAATTCGTGCAGTTGATGTTAGACACTAGTTAGCTCCTTATTCATTCTTATCTATTTACTATTTCAAAATTATTTTTTAATAGTATTAATACAAAACCTACAAACGAGTCCGTTTATCATATTTTTTAAATCCATTTAGTGGGAAAAATTCACAGTTTCGGGTTAAGCCCATCACTTTTATAAGCTCTCCCATTTCACTCGGTGACGTTAATACGTGCGTCTGCCGATTGACATCCATCGAAGGTATCTCATCATAACATTTTTCTATTAAAGGTAACAAATCATTGTTAAGCAAGAAGGCGGCTTGCGAGGTGTAGCCTGCCACTTTTAAGCCTGCTTGCAGTGCCGATCGTGCCAGACTGCTAAAATCGACCGAAGCCGTAATATCCTGTAAACCCGCTAAGATTAAAGGGTTGGTATGGGCACGATGCTGGTAATAACACATTAACGTGCCATTCGCCCTATCAGGATGATAATATTCTTGCGTTGGAAAACCATAATCAATAATTAACATCAACCCCTGTTCTAAGGCTTGGCTCAGTTTGTCCACCCAATCAACTAGCCCGATACACACTTCTGACCGATAAGTTTTTACTTCTGGAAAATAGGCTACTTGCAACTGATTTAATTGACTGATGAGCAAGGGGTCAATAGGTGCTAGATGATACTTAAAATGATCCTTCTCAATACCGACACGCACCTCTTGAATACTCTCTTTGGTCCAAAAGAACTGATGCACAGGCAACGCATCTACCACTTCATTGGCCAAAATTACTCCTTTAATAGGTACAGCTGGCAAAGCGTCTAACCATTGTATTAAAGGAAATAAATGAGGAATATGCTGTTGTAATCGCTGTTGCTGGCGTAGTTTTAGTGTAGGACTAATTTCGAAAATCTTATAGGTTCTAGGTAAGCTCTGCTGTTGTTCTAAGAACAACAATAAATCCAGGGCTAATTGGCCGGTGCCCGCTCCTATTTCCAAGATATCGGACTGACCTAAGCTCGCAAAGACCTGTTGACACTGGCGACCGATGCAACGAGCAAATAAGGGAGAAATCTCAGGCGCGGTAATGAAATCACCTGTTTTACCAAATTTATCTAAAGCCGCTGTATAATATCCCCGTTCTGGCTCGTATAATGCCAACTGCATAAATCGTGCAAAACTGATAGAAGCCGATAGTTCATGACCTATCTCCTGTCTTATCAACTGACACAATGTGTCACTTTGCGTTTGCAATGCTAGCATCGGAACGGGTAAGCCTTGCGGTATTTTTATCATTGTTACTCTAAATATTTAAGGTAAAAACCATGCCAGATGATTCTAAAGCAAATAATAAGGTAGTGCTAATAACCGGGGCCGGAAAACGCGTCGGCGCCGCTATTGCCCAGCATTGTCATCAACTAGGCATGCGTTTGGCGATACATTATCGAGAATCCGCACAACAAGCTTCTGCCTTATGTGCCAGCTTTAACCAACAACGACCAGACTCAGCTATTGCGCTAGGCGCCGATTTACGCGATACCGATAAACTGGAAGGCTTAATCGAACCCGTCATCAGCAAATGGGGTCAACTTGATGTCTTAATCAATAATGCATCCAGCTTTTATCCCATGCCCCTAGCCAAAGTAACACCTAGCGTATGGGAAGATATGATGGCGAGCAACCTAAAAGCGCCGTTTTTTTTGTCCCAAGTCGTAGCACCCCATCTCAAACAGCAAAAAGGCTGTATTATCAATCTCGTCGATATTCAAGCACAACGTCCATTAAAGAATTATTCAGTCTACTGTATTGCCAAAGCTGGATTAGTGATGCTCACTAAGAGCTTAGCTAAAGAATTAGGACCCAACATTCGCGTTAACGCGATTGCACCGGGTATTGTATTGTGGCCAGATGATGAAACTGAATTTAATGAAGCTTTACGTGAAAAAATCCTCACTCGTAACGCCCTAAAACGCATTGGTACACCACAAGATGTTGCTAAGACAGCCGTTTTCTTGATTAACCACGCTGATTTTATCACCGGTCAAATTATCGCTGTCGATGGCGGCCGTTCACTGGGTTATTGATTACAGTAGTTATGAATTAAATAGTAGGAAAAAATAGATACTCATCCGTCATGGTGAGCGAATGGAATGAGCGTGGCAATCCATGGATTGCCACGCACCTACGGTGCTCGCAATGACAAATAATATAAAATAAAAGACGAAGGTTTTGGAACAGAACTAAAGAACCGAGTATTTTATTTTAGTTCAAGGCGGATTGCTTTTTGAGTAGCGGAGTGTACTAAAAAGTACATGAGCAACGAAAAAAGTGATCCAACGCAGAAATAAAATAAAAGACGAAGGTTTTAAGATTAAATAGAAAAAAGTTCCGCCAGTGTCTTAATCTACTTGAAAGCGACAATGCTACGATGGCGATTTGTGATGCACTTTAGGCTTCCTACTTAAAGTAGGCATGCACACCATGCGTCAAGACTATCCCCAACCTTTTAGGATCAAACTTCAAGCGCAATCCAACGGAACTTTCATAATCAAGTGTAGACCTTTATCAAGATAATGCAAATTATCGACGATAGGTCATTTTTTGTTCTATCGTTGAATTTTCTTTATCGTCTGGGCATAACTGGGAATTTAATTCTTTTTCAAACTTATCTGGGATAGATTGAGGAAAATTGCAATTAGACAATATAACAAAACCATCATCTTCTAATTCTAAACTACCCTCCAAACTACCCTCTCCTGAGGAGGGTATCAAATTTCCTGACTGTTTGTAATCATCTTTGCTTAACTGGTCTTTGAGAGTTTTTTTCTCCCAAGGAAATACGTCATTCGATTGTATGGTTTCGACATTAATCTCAGGGTATTTCTTTCGAAAATTATTTCCGATTAATTTTTCTATCGGATTTTTTCCTTTTAATTCACTCAAAGACACATGAATACTTTCCAATCTGGCGCTAATAGGGTTTGTTAATATTTCTTTGATATAGTGATAAACAAAATAAACACAAGAATAATTATCAGACTGTTTAGCATGATGAATGTATTTAACCCGATATCCCTGCCTTTTTAAATCCTTTAAGCAATTCGGATAAAATAGATTTCGCCACCAAGATTGCGAATCATGGATATTTATTTTTTTTTCCCCCTTTTCAATAGTAACCTCTACCAAAACACAATGTTTCTTCCAGAAGCGCGCTTGCATTAATGGGATAAGCCATGTTTTTTTTTGCTGTTCATTTATGCTAGCATTAGCTTGTCCAAGGCCTTGAATAACATTATTAATAAAAGCAGTTCCTACATATTTTGCATATTTTTTAACATCGCATACCGCTTGACAAACAAAAGTAGGGTCTTCGCCTCCTTTACTAATTTCTTTAAATGATATACCACTCCCGTTTTTTATCGATCCATCCTTAACAATATAGTTTTTATCAACTTCCAAACCTGTTATATAAGATAAATTGAGATTATTAAGTGTCAATTGAGACAATCGGGAAGTATAAGGTTGATCGTGTGTGACAGGCATTACTTTAAGTTCCGTTATCATTATATTTTCACCTATTGTAACGTCTTTAGATTAAAACTTTATTAAAAAAAACAAAAACCTTGTTTTCGTCAGAGAATAGGACTAAAATGGTCCCATTTCAAACAGGTAGAATAAAAATTTACTTCTTATATGTTAAGGCTCAGCAAACTAACCGATTATGCCGTGGTCATCATGGCGTATTTATCACAGCATCCTGGACTTGCCATTAATGCTAAACGCATTGCCGAGCATACCGGCATCTCTTTGCCTACCACTAGCAAATTACTGAAACGCTTAAGTCATGAAGGTCTTTTACTGGCTAATCGGGGTATTAAAGGTGGCTATCAACTCGCTTATCCGGCGACGGATATCTCACTAGGAACCCTGATCCAAACGCTAGAAGGCCAAATAGCCCTTACCGAATGTAGTCATAACACACGAGCTTGTGGCTTAGAGAAACAATGTACGATTCGAGATAACTGGCGTAGGATTAGCATCTTTATTCAAGCGACATTCATGCATATTAGTTTGGCGGACCTCATTTCGCCACTTAAGCCAAGTCAATTGGAAACAATAACAACCTACCCTCTTTTGCAACCAGAGAAAACCCCATGACCCAAGTTGCTTTAAACAAATTATTACAACAAGATTATCAACATGGCTTTGTCAGTGATATCGCGTCGGATACTTTACCCTGCGGATTGAATGAGGACGTTATTCGTCATATTTCAGCGAAAAAAAATGAACCTGAGTTTTTATTAGCATGGCGATTAAAAGCTTATCGGCACTGGCTAAACTTAACTGAGCCACACTGGGCTGATTACATGCACTATCCTGCTATCGACTACCAAGCGATTAGCTATTATTCGGCGCCCAAAATAAAAAAACAGCTAAATAGTTTAGATGAGGTCGACCCAGAATTGTTACGTACTTATAATAAATTAGGTATTTCACTTAGAGAACAGGAACGTTTATCAAATGTAGCGGTAGATGCGGTCTTTGACAGTATTTCTGTTGCTACCACTTTTAAAGAAAAATTACGTGCGATGGGCATCTTATTCTGTTCTTTTTCGGAAGCCGTACAAGAATATCCTGAACTTATCAAACAATACTTAGGAACTGTCGTCCCCTATACCGACAATTTTTATGCCTGCTTAAATGCTGCAGTATTTACCGACGGGTCTTTTTGCTATATTCCGCCTGGTACACGTTGCCCGATGGAATTATCCACTTATTTCCGGATTAATGCCGCTAATACTGGTCAGTTTGAACGCACTTTAATCATCGCCGATGCAGGCAGCTATGTCAGTTATTTGGAAGGATGCACTGCGCCACAACGTGATGAGAATCAATTACATGCCGCGGTGGTTGAGTTGATAGCCTTAGATCATGCACAGATTAAATATTCAACGGTACAAAATTGGTATCCAGGTGATAAAGATGGCAAAGGTGGAATTTACAATTTTGTCACTAAGCGCGGTCATTGTCGTGGCGTGCATTCAAAGATCTCTTGGACACAAGTTGAAACCGGTTCTGCCATTACCTGGAAATACCCAAGTGTTATTCTGCAAGGCGATGCTTCTGTCGGCGAATTTTACTCCGTTGCACTGACCAACCATAAACAACAAGCCGATACTGGAACCAAGATGATCCATATTGGTAAAAATACTAAAAGCACTATTTTGTCAAAAGGAATTAGTGCCGGCCATGGTCAAAATAGTTATCGTGGTTTAGTCAAAATAGCAGAAACAGCTGATCATGCGCGTAATTATACACAATGTGATTCACTCTTGATTGGCGGTGACTGTAAAGCACATACCTTCCCGAACATTGAAGTTAAAAATCAAAGTGCACAAATAGAACACGAGGCCTCTGCTTCTAAAATTAGTGAAGATCAACTTTTTTATTGTTTACAGCGCGGCCTAGATAGTGAAGAAGCTCTTTCATTAATCGTGAATGGTTTTTGCAAAGCTGTATTTAAAGAATTACCCATGGAGTTTGCGGTTGAAGCGCAGAAGCTACTGGGACTAAGTTTAGAAGGTAGTATCGGATAATTAATTACTCATTTTATGCACAGTAAAAAATATAGGAAATCCGTCATAGCGAGGCCGAAACGAAGTTGCAGCCGTGGCTATCCAGAGATTGCCACGCACCTACGGTGCTCGCAATGACGATTAATTTTGCGCTCGTAATGACAACTAATATTTTATTTCTAGTGTGCTGAATATATTTATTTAAGACGAAAAAAAACATATGTTAACTATTAAAAACTTACACGCAGAAATTGATAATAAAAAAATATTACAAGGGATTAACCTCCACATAAAGCCTGGCGAAATACACGCGATCATGGGGCCTAATGGCTCAGGTAAAAGTACCTTAGCCAATGTTTTAGCAGGACGTAGCCACTACACACTTACGCAAGGTGAAATCAACTATTTAGGTGAAGATCTCACTCAGCTGTCGCCGGAGCTACGCGCACGTGCCGGATTATTTTTAGCGTTTCAATACCCTGTCGAAATTCCCGGCGTCAGTAATGTTTACTTATTAAAAGCCTCTTTAAATGCTATCCGCAAGGCGCGCGGTGAAGCTGAACTCGATGCCATGGATTTTTTAACACTCATTAAGGAAAAACTAAAGTGTGTCGAAATGGATCAAGATTTTCTGTATCGATCGGTCAACACAGGTTTTTCTGGCGGTGAGAAAAAACGCAATGAAATATTGCAAATGGCGCTTTTAGAACCAAAATTAGCACTCTTAGATGAAACTGACTCTGGTTTAGATATTGACGCCTTAAAAATAATTGCCCAAGGCGTCAATAATCTACGCTCGCCACAACGCGCGATGGTGTTGATTACACACTATCAACGTTTACTCGATTACATTAAACCTGATCATGTACATATATTAGCGGGCGGAAAAATTATTCGTTCTGGTGATTTCTCTTTAGCGCAAACCTTAGAAAAAGAAGGTTATACCGCTATTTTACAAGAAACATCGTTGGTGTAACACATGTTGAAAAATAAAAAAAATGCTGATACTAACGCCATAACACATTATGGTCGTGAATTTCAACGCGTTGAAAAAGAATTAATCGGTCATGATCAAAATTTTTTAAGTCAATGTCGACGAGATGCTTTAGAACAGTTTTCCACATGCGGTTTTCCTAGTAAAAAACAGCCTGATTGGAAATACACTTCTTTAACTGCATTATGTCAAACTGCTTATTGTTTAGCGGCACCAACAACATGCAACGCTGTTGCAGCAACGAGATTGGATCCACCTAGCAGCGATTATCGTTTAGTGTTTGTGAATGGTTTTTTTGAGCCACATTTATCGTCGATAGCGATGTTAGCGGATAACAGTAAGATAACGAATTTAGCCACACTGCTGAATCAGGACCCTGAACATTTAAATGTAACTTGGAAACCTAAAGTAACCATAGAGCAAAATTGCTTTACACATTTAAACACTGCCTTTATGCAGGATGGTGCTTATATTTATTTAGCTGACACCCATTTAAGTTCACCGATAGAGATTCTATTTATTAACACTGATGAAACATCTCAGCGTTTTATTCCATTACGTAATATCATTATTGCTGAAAAAAATAGCCAGGCGATTATCATCGAGAAATATATTGATATGACGTCAGAAAACCATGCTAATTATTTTCTGAATACTGTAACTGAATGTCGTTTAGGCGAGAATAGTCATATTCAACATTACAAAATCATTACCGAAAGTAAGCAAGCGCAACATATTGGCCATCTTTATGTGACACAACAACACAATAGTCAATTTTCAGCTTATTCATTGGCTTTAAGCGGCAGTTTAATTCGTAGCGATGTCTCGGTTCAATTATTAGCGCCACAGGCACATTGCCAATTAAAAGGCCTGTATTATGCTAAAGGCCAACAGCAAGTCGATCACATGACACAGATCGATCATGTCAGTCCGCAGACCAGCAGTGAAGAATTTTACAAGGGTATTATTGATGGCCGGGCACGTGCTACATTTAATGGGAAACTGATTGTGCGTGAACGAGCCATCCAATCGAAAGCATGTCAACTCAATAAAAATTTATTATTATCAGCACATGCCGAAGTGAATAGTAAACCCCAGCTAGAAATATTTACCGATGATATCCAATGTACGCATGGTGCGAGCATCGGTCAACTTGATAAAGATGCCTTATTTTATTTGCGTGCGCGTGGATTAACGGCAACAGAAGCCATTGATTTACTCGTTACAGCCTTTATCCAAGATATCATCGAACAAATGCCATTGTTTAGTAATGTTACTTTACCCAGTTTAATTAAAAAAAACTTATGAAAGCATTTGATGTAAAAAAAATAAGAACTGACTTTCCTATTTTACAACAAAAAATAAAAGGTAAACCTTTAGTTTATCTCGATAATGCCGCGAGCACTCAAAAGCCCAATTCAGTTATTCAACGTCTACAGCATTTTTATACGCATGAAAATAGTAATGTGCATCGCGGTATCCATACTTTAAGTGAGTTAGCGACTGAAGAATTTGAAAATAGCCGCGAAAAAATCCAACAGTTTATCCATGCGAAATCTTTTGCAGAGATTATTTTTGTGCGTGGCACGACCGAAGCCATTAATTTAGTTGCGCAAACCTATGGTTTAAGTCAGATCAAAGCGGACGATGAAATTATTATTTCGCATATGGAACATCATGCCAACATTGTACCCTGGCAAATTTTATGCGCACAAACGGGTGCCAAACTTAAAGTTATTCCGATTAATGATGCCGGTGAATTGATCCTAGAAGAATACCAACGTCTACTCAATCCAAAAACTAAACTTGTCGCCATTTGTCATGTATCCAATACCTTAGGAACGATTAATCCCATTAAGCAAATCATCGATAGTGCCCATGCGAATAGTCCCGAAACCAAAGTGTTGATCGATGGTGCACAGGCGGTGGCCCATCAAAAAGTTGACGTACAAGCTTTAGACTGTGATTTTTATACATTTTCCGGTCACAAATTATTTGCACCGACCGGTATTGGTGTTTTATATGGTAAACAGGAATTATTAGCTCACATGCCGCCCTATCAAGGTGGCGGTAGTATGATCACTGAAGTGAGTCTGGAAAAAAGTTATTACCGCGAACCACCGTATAAATTCGAAGCCGGCACACCGCATATTGCGGGTGCCATAGCTCTAGGCGCTGCCATAGACTACCTAAATCAATTAGATTTTAACGCTGTGCGCAGACATGAACAGCAATTACTCGATTATGCAACTGAAAATTTACAACAAATAGCGGGATTGCATTTAGTAGGTACCGCTAAAGAAAAAACAGCTATTTTGAATTTTACTGTCAGCGATTCGCGTGGCATGCGCATTCATGGGCATGATATTAGTGATGTTTTAAATACTGAGGTCGGTGTGGCAGTGCGCGCCGGCCAACATTGCACGATGCCTCTCATGCAACGCTTTAATATCGATTCTACCGTGCGCGCTTCATTAGCCTTCTATAACAATAAAGAAGATATTGATGCCTTAATTACCGGTTTACAGTCTTTAAAACAATTATTTAAATAAGCCCTCATTAAAATGATGTCAGATTTACGCGAACTATACCAAGAAATGATTTTAGACCATGGACGTAACCCCCGTCATCATCACGCAATGCCTTTAGCAAATCAGCAAGCCCATGGTTACAATCAATTCTGTGGGGATCGTTTAACGGTTTATCTTAAAATAGAAAAAGATAAAATTATATCGATCAGCTTCCAAGGTTCAGGGTGCGCCATTTCTATGGCATCCGCTTCATTGATGTCGGAAATATTAACCGGGAAAACACTGAGCGAAGCTGAAACATTATTTGAAATCTTTCACCAGTTATTAACGAGTGAGACTACGACGCCTGATCAATTGCACGATCTAGAAAAATTAGCGATATTTTCCGGCGTTAAAGCTTATCCAGCACGCGTCAAATGTGCCACTTTGGCATGGCATACCTTACTCGCTGCCTTAAAACAGAAAAGTGAAACGGTATCTACTGAACATTAATTATTGACATATTCATGACACCCTACCCATTGAACGAAGCAGCTTTAACCCTTTTAAAAAGTGCTATTATTGAAGCACTCAAAGGAATTTATGATCCAGAAATCCCCGTCAACATTTATGATTTAGGTCTTATTTATCAAATTTTTATTGATCCGCAAGGCATGGTAAAGATTGAAATGACCCTAACCACACCGGGTTGTCCCGTTGCACAAACTTTCCCCGGCACAGTGGAGAATGTAATTAATAATGTAGCGGGTGTCAGCGAGACGCAGGTAGAATTAGTTTGGGATCCACCTTGGACAACCGAAAATATATCCGAAGCCGCCAAATTACAATTAGGTATGCTATAAAAAATTTTCTGCTGTCATACATACTATGAACGTTTACAGAGGAGAGAGAAGGTGACAAATTGGGTTGATGTGATCGATGCGGCTAGTTTTCCGGTTGGCAGTTATCAGGTATTTGATTGGAATGGCTTGTCCGTAATTGTATTCAATCTTAATGGCGAATTTTATGCCATGAAAAATCTCTGCACACATGAAGATCAATCACTGGAAGGCGGCGAAATAGAAGGAGAAGAAATTATTTGTCCTTGGCATGGTGCTGGTTTTTGTATTAAAACGGGTGCTGCCACCCGTGCGCCCGCTTTCACAGGTATTAAAACTTTCCCTGCTCGACTAATCGGTGGCAAAGTCCAAGTCGCCATCGATACCTAAATTCTAATGTAATTCTGACAGAGGTTCGCACTACAGATTAGGAAAAGGATTTAAGCTTGTTCGAATAAGATCTTACGCGTCATGCATTACATTCGCTCGCCATGACAATTTAGACTTAAGTTTTTTAATTCTGGTTCTGATATAGAATTACTTTCTTTTGCCTTACCACTAAAAAATAGCTGTTTAGCCTCATCGTGTGTTAAAGCAGTTTCCTGAATAGTTGCTTCTTGCTCATCTAATGCTATTATTTTTTTTTCTATATGTTGCTGCTGCGATTCATATCTTAACTTTTCTTTTTCCAATAATTGGATCTGCTGTTGGATATCTTCCACGCTTAGCGGTACCGGTTCTACCCATGAAATAGTTAAATCTTTAAAACATTCGAAAGTTTCATGTAACTTACCAACAGCGAATTCTATTTTTTGGATTTCTTGACTGATTTCTTTCTTTTGTAATTTGAATTCTGGCATGGTTCTTTCATACCACTCAGATTTAAAAATTTTTTCTTTAGTTAATATGGTTTGTATTTTATTTTGGTTTTTCTGTATTCTAGCTTCATAAGTATGAATTTTACGTTTAAACAACTTAATCTGCTCATCGACATCTGCTAAAGTAACAGGATCTTCCCTATCTCGATCTAATTTTTCTAAAGCGCTTCTTAACTCTAAAAGAGTAATCACCTTTGTTTCTAAATCTTTGATGTTAATCCTACACTCAGACATATATGCTTTTAATTGTAAAATTTTTTCTGCCTCAAGTTTTGTCTTAGCAATTCCCGAGCTATCTAATTGCTCAAGATTAGGAAGCGCAAATTCTCGCAGAATTTCTTCGGATAATTCTATACTTTTTAAGAGCACTTTATGCTTGGGATTTTTGGCTAGCGTGAGGTAGGGTTGATCTTGATAAGGAATATCAAGATAGCGATAAATATTTTTTACCGGAAAACAATAGGTTTTACTTTCTGGACTAAAAAGAAAACCATTATGAATAAATTCCTGCCAATTGCCTTTTTCCTGGATATAGCAATTTTTTTCACAGCTGCTAATGAAAATGCGTACTTGTTTAGATGGCTCGAGACTTTCGGTACTTAATAGATAAAGTGGTTTAAATTGTACTAATTGTTCAGTATTTTCATGTGCCTTAAATGTGACGTGCTTTACTTTTTTCATTTATTATTCCCTTAATAAATGCGCATCATAAATTTCTTGTTCTTTTCTGTCAATTAAAAACCCTTTGAATTACGATTGATATAAAGCATGTCGACTCTTCACATACTTACATTTTCAATTGGCTAAGTCCTTTGCTAATTTTTCACTACGAGATGAAGTTTCAGGTTCTGAAACTTCTTTGTCTTTTGAAAGTTTATCAAAAAAAAGATTTAAATCTCTTTTCCAAAGTCTTGAAAGATTTTCGCTAGTCGATACCTTATTTTTTTCCAGCTTTTCTTTTTGAACTTTTTCTGCCGCAGCTATGGTTTCAGGAATATTGGATAGATCTAATTTAACTTGATTAGTAATGCCAATTTCTTGTAGTTTTTCTTTTGATAATGGTATTTTTTCTAAGATTACACGTTGACCATCTCCAGATAAGTGGCAAGTTTCTTTTATTAGCGCAGAGGAAATATATAATTGATTAAATTCTTTCCCATTAAATCTAAAAGTTGTTGAACCACCGTCCCTTAATATTTCCTTCTCATCAATTTTAACTTCTTCCCAATCATCTTGATTTTCTTTTATCCAAAAACTCTGCATAGAGTTTGTGCAGAAAATAAATACCTGTTTACCTTGAGTTTTTTGGGGATCTGGTTGCAACAAATGAAGTGGTTTAAATGTTGAGATATTTTCTTGTGCTTGTGCTTTGAGCATATGATTTACCTCTTGTTTTAATTTAATCCATTTATACTAAAATATTTTAAAAATATCCGTCAAGGATAAATTGATCCCTGAAATACCATCTCTACGCAAATAGTTTAATTTTTGAACATAAGCTACGCGACCAATCCTCTAAACGTGTTCAAAAGCTTTTACACACATTTTTACACAGCTTTAACACAGAAACTGTGCATAGTGTATTCTAAGCTCTCCTGCTAAATTTTCATCGCAGCAATAGTTTGTATGGGTCCTTCTGAATATTCCAGTAAATGCTGTTTTTCACGCAGCATCTGCTGGGTTTCCTTAAGCTGTTTGACTTGTTCTGTTAAATTTATCGATACAATAGCGGGATTGTTCAATTTATTTACAGTTTCTATGGCACTGCTTAATAGGTTAATAATAATTTCTATTTTTTGAATTTCTTTATTAATTTCTTGTTTTTTTTCTGCCAATTCTAATTGTTGCTTGGCTTCTTCTATGGTCTTAGGAATACTTGTTAAATCTACTGATGCTAAATGAATATTTCTATGCATCAGTTCTTCTTGGGATAGCGTTATAGTTTTTAAGGAGATGCGTCTATCCTGAAAAGTACAATAGGCGTTATTTTCAAATGGAAAAGGTATAGTCAAAGTATCAATATTATAATCATTTTTTTTAAAAAAATAGGTTTTTGAGCCAGCGTTTTTTTCAAAAAATAACTTGTCTATGTTAATTTTTTCCCAGCTATTCAGATTTTTTTTTATTTCACAATAACTATAGGAACCGGATATAAAAAAAAATAATTGATTAGTATCATCCTTTTCTTCAGTGCAAAATAAATATAGCGCTTTTAGATTATTTGCAGCGTCACTTTGCTTAATGAAAAAATTAGACGTATTGGGAATTGAGTTAAAGGGTGGCGTAATATTATGCTTTGTTCTTTTCATGCATTCTCCTCCATTGAGTTATGTTTTCTAAATGTAGTTTAAGCTTTTTTTAAAAAATTTAACATATTCAATTTGATAATATTAATTCAAAAATAGCTTCACGTTCTTTTCCAAACTTCACTCAAAACTCGATGAAAAGTCTTTACCTATGGCATGAGTACTGGTTTTGGTTACATTATATTTTTCCATCGGATTCCATAACACCCATTAATCTTTTTAGCCAAACAGGCAAATTAAAATTTTTATCCAAAACACCATCAATAGAAAATTCATCCGCTCCTAATACGATATAGCTCAAAATAAATACACTCCACATCACTGGGTATTCCCAACCACCACCGGGCAATGCCCAAATAAAACCCTTTAAAAAATGATGGCCAATAATTGTGGCAATAATTAAATACAGAGAAGTACCTATCGCACCCACTCGCGTTAATAAGCCTAAGCCTAAAGAAATGACACCGGCTAATTCACATAAACCTGAAAGTCGAACAAAAAAAGTCGGATCCACGACATTCAGATGCATGAAAGCCGTAACATCCGCTTGGAAAGGAATGCGTCCAGCAAATAATTTTTCTGTGCAATGAGCAATCAGATCAAAGCCGATATAAATGCGAATAAAACTTAGATGCCATTCATAAGCAGACATTTCAAACATCACTTGAGGTTTATGCTGCAAAATAATAGGTCGTCGTTTAACATCATGGTAAGCAATGTAAAGAAATAAAATCACTAGACACAATAAACTAATAATTATGGGTAACATCGGTACAAAACATTTATGTAGGCCTAAAATCCGTAATACCGCTAAAACACTGAAGGTTGCAAACAAAAAAGGGATGCAAATATAACGATACATCAGGCACAAGGCGATAATACCCAATAAGCTTAATAAAACAACAAAAAAAGTAGGATTAGCAGGAATGCTATGAAATGAGAAAGCAAGAATAATTAAACTTACAAACATTCCTAGGATAGCAATGCCGACTAATGACGAATAGGCTTGTTTGTACATGAGCCCTCCAAAAATTAACTCGATCTAAATTCCTTAAACTAATTTGCACAACTATTAGCTATATTTTTGAAGGCTTATTTATTAATTCTCGTAAATAAACGAATAAATCACTGGCTAATAAACCTCGCTCCCCCTTAAGCTTAGCCGCTTTATCACCCGCCGTCGCATGTAAATAGACACCATATTCTGCTGCTTGTTGTAAAGTGAAACCTTGTGCCAAAAGTCCGCCCATCACGCCACTTAAAACATCACCCATCCCACCACTGGCCATGCCGGGATTTCCCGCTAGGCAAATTCGTAGTGATTTGGCTGTACAAACTAAACTACCCGCTCCTTTTAATACAATAACACCACCATATTGTTTTTGCAGTGTTTGAACTGCTTTAATTCGATTCCTTTGAATCGCTTGAATAGTGCAATCCAATAAGCGCGCTGCTTCTCCTGGATGAGGGGTTAGTATCCAGTTGTTTGATTTTTTAGGCTGTTTTGCCAATAAATTTAAAGCATCTGCATCCAACACTTTGACTTGAGGTGCCGTTAAAACGCGCGTAAATAATTGTTTTGACCAAGAGGTCAGTCCTAATCCAATGCCTAACACTATAACAGTGGCTTTTTTTATTAACGGGGTGAGATCTTTGCTTGTTTTAACTCCATGCCCCATGATTTCAGGGCGTTCACTGATAATGGCCGTAATAGATTCTAATTGCGTAGCCACGCTAACTAAACCTGCCCCTACGCGCAACGCTGCTTCTGCTGCTAAACGTGCCGCTCCGGTCATCCCAAGGTTACCGCCTATTATAAGCGTATGACCAAATAAATTTTTATGCGCATCTCTAGCTCGGGGTGTTAATAGCGGCCCAAAATCATCATACGGTATGCTTGTCGGTTGTATCACCTTATCGATCCTTTATTGAATAATCTCTTATGCGTCATTGTGGACACCTAAAATATTGACCGTCATTGCGAGCACCGTAGGTGCGTGGCAATCCATGGATGGCCGCGCTCATTACGTTCGCTCGCCATGACGTGATTTTTTTATGTTCAATTCGTAAAAGTCCTATTTCTAAACACATTAATTTTCAGATAACCAGCATCATTATCATCATGCGTTAGGAAAAATCGCATCGATGAATTGCGCACCGATATTAAGCTTACTTTGTGCATCGATTTCACGCACACCAGTAGGACTCGTAATATTAATTTCAGTCAAATAGTCGCCAATGACATCTAAACCAACCAATAATAGACCTTTTTCTCGACAACTAGGCCCAACTTGTTGGCAAATCCAAACATCACGTTCGGTTAATTTAACAGCCTTACCTATTCCACCTACGGCTAAATTGGCTCGTGTTTCACCCGGTGGCGCGAACCGTGCCAATGCATAAGGAATGGGTTCGCCATTGATCAGAATAATCCGTTTATCCCCTGCGCGTACTTCAGGAATATAGCGCTGCACCATCATATATGATTGATTATTAGCGGTTAACGTTTCTAAAATGACCTTGCTATTCGGATCATCGACGCGCAACCGAAACACGGACTGACCGCCCATGCCATCCAATGGTTTAGCGATGATATCTTGCTGTTGCAACAAAAAATCTTGGGCGGCATGAATATTAGAGGTTACTAGACTGTCGGGACAACACTGTGGAAAATTTAACGTAAATAATTTCTCATTAAAATCACGCAAGCTTTGTGGATGATTAGCAATTAATACGCCTAGTTGCTCGGCTTTATCAAGCAATTGTGTCGTATAAATATATTGCATATCTATCGGTGGATCCTTACGCATCAATATCACTGATAAGCTTGTAAGGGGAGCAATCGTTTCCTTGCCATAGGCAAACCAACTTTTCTCATCATCTTTGACTTGTAAACTGCGCATACGCGCATAAGGCTTTTCATTAACTAAAAAAAGATCCTGAACTTCCATATAAAAAATCGGCCAATCACGTTGCTGTGCCGCTAGCAGTAAGGCGAATGTCGTGTCTTTTTTAGGATTAATCCCGGCTATGGGATCCATAATCACGCCAAGTGGCTTAAGCATGGTTTACTCCGCACTCTTTAAAACTTCGGCTTGTTCACGTGCTGCCGATAATAAAGCTAATCGTGCTATCACTCCATACACATAAAATCGATTCGCGCATTTTCCCTTTTGTTGTCCACTATGATCGGGAATATTACACGCTTGCACAAAAGGTAAAGGTTCAAATTGCATGCCTGGTGTATTCAGATTATCACTGATACCACGCCCTGTATGCACACGATAAAATCCGCCGACTACATATTGTCCTAACATATACACCACGGGTTCAGCAACGGCAGCATTCCATGTTTCGAAGGTATAAACGCCTTCTTGAATGATCACCTTATCGATCGGTCGACTCCCTTTTGAAACCATCATATCACTACGTTTTTTACGATTGAGTTGTGGTATTTCTTCGGGTTCATGAATCGATAACACCCCCATTCCATAAGTTCCTGCATCGGCTTTAATAACGACATAAGGTTTTTCTTTAATCTGGTATTGCTGATATTTTTTTTGTGTTTCTTGTAATATTTGTTGGCTTTTTTCTAGCATGCAGGCTTCACCTTCACGCTGCATAAAATCTACGCCGTTACAATATGAAAAATAAGGGGTAATCAACCACGGATCTAAATCCAGTAATTGAGAAAATTCTTTTGTCACCTGTGCATAGTGGCGAAAGTGATTCGACTTTAAACGACTATGCCAACCTAAGTTTACATTAGGTAAAATTGGCTGCTTTATCCCTTGTAATATTTCAGGAATACCTGTCGCTAAATCATTATTTAAAAGGATAAAACAAGCTAAGAAATCATTGACTTTGATCTGATCCGCTTGCCGATGAAGAGGTTCTAACGTTATCGAACCGCCGGACTCTAAAGTAATTTCTTTGCTTGCTTTAATTTCTTCTAATAAGGATCCGATTCTAACCTCAAAACCGGCTTTAGTTAAAATATCTTGTAATGTAAAAAGATTTTCAAAATAAAAATTATTTCGGGTATGGTTTTCAGGAATTATTAAGATACGCAAACATCCCGGTGCTAAGCGCTCTAAGGTTTCTTGTGCCGCTTGTACTGCCAGAGGAATAAAATCATCACTCAGATTGTTAAATCCCGCTGGAAATAAATTAGTATCGACCGGTGCTAATTTAAATCCGGCATTGCGTAAATCGACTGAAGAATAAAAAGGTGCGGGCGTTTTACGCCATTGCTTACGTAACCAATTTTCAATAGTGCTTTGTGCAGTCAATATACGTTGTTCTAACTGATGGAGCGGATCTAAGCAATGTGACGCCAAACATGGGATCTCATATCGATTTTCTGATGATGTTGTCATCCAGTTAACCCCTAATAAAAGAAAAAGGACTTTTTTAGCGTATCTTAACTAAAGTACTAAAAAAGTCCTATCAGTATTTTAAACTGATTCCCGTTCAATAAAGTATAGGAAAATAAATATTATTTGCCTAAATTTGCAATGGCTGGTACCGCTCAATCTGCTGTCCATCCTCAATATCTAAGACAGGTTGAAGAGGAAGTATATCAGAAAAAAATTGCATGATATTTTTGATTTCCTGCGTCTCTTTGGCTCTTTGTATTCCCGATTTATCAATCAATTTTTGTCGTTGCTCATCCCAATAATCAGATAGTTCTTGTGTCCCAAAAATAGGTTTTTCTCTACAAGAATCTTGCTTAACCCATTCCCCAATCAGAATCTTGCCAACATCGATATTTTTTAATTGATCTGCAATCAGCAGAGGCGTTTCACGTTTGCTATTGTAGCAATTAACTTCAGCTTGCTTTTCTAACAACAACAGGGTAGCAGTAACATCATTAAACTTAGCGGCTATATGCAATACTGTTTCACCCTCTTTTGTTTTGAGATTAACATCTGCACCCGCTTTCAAAAGCATATCAATAGCTTCTGCACTACCCGTTTCATACTCGAGAAGATGTAAAGCCGTCGCTCCCCAGTAATTTTGAATGTTTATAATTTCTGGTCTTTCAGAAATAGAGTTTTCTTTGATTTTATCCAAAATCAACTTTATCGATCTATCTCCCGCCCATTCTATAACGGATGCAGCAACGTGTAGGGCAGTTTCTCCTTCATTATTTTGTATTCTACTGTCAATATCATATTCAAAAAGTTGTGTTATAATTTCTGGATTACCCAATCGGACAGCAAGATGCAGGTAAGTATTACCTTCAAGATCTTTACTATTAATTTCCAAGCCTTTAACAGCCAACAATTTTTTTAACGTAGCAACGTAATGAGTCTGAACCGCCAGATGCACCGCGGTTTCACCCGAATAATTAACACTTTTAATGGATGCCCCGTTTTCTAAAAGCAGAGTTATTATCTTATCGTAACCTTTTCTTGCGGCAAGATGTAATGCAGTTTCACCAACAATATTCTTATTATTAACATCCATGTGCTTGTGCAAAAGTTTTTTTACGCTTTCGAGATTGCCAGTATTCGCTGCTTCATGTAATTGAATGGCTGTAGTTAAGGCATCTAATTTTTCTGCAAGCTTTTCAGGAGACGGTAATTGGCATATTTGTACTATAAAGCTACTATTTAGCTTACCTGGATTAATTGCAAAGATTGAACCGATTTCTATATCATATTGAAATAAAAACTTCTTGCAATCATCTACAAACTTTGTAAATTCACTCTCTGTTAATCGGCTGGAAAACTTGAGCTGGTAAGATGTATCCAAACTACCCACTACAATACATTCTTGACAGAATGCTTTTTTTAACAATTGATTTAATTCCGTATTATTCATAGTTAAATCCTTTTTGATAAATTATTTTATTACTTCACAAAGTTGTTAAAGCAAAAGGCACTTTGCATTACTATAATATAACAATGACATCTGCTACGAAAATAATTTAACTCTTTTTTATAGATTGAAAAAAATAAGCCTCTGTAGGAAATAAATTAAAAATAAACTTTTCAACAAAAACGTGGCTTCAAAAACCATGCTTAACCGGCTATAGTAGTTTTTTATTCTGTATCTGCATGAGCATGACTTTTTTTCAGCGTCTTGGTCGTTTTTTGCTCGGTAAACCCCGCAATCCATTAAATCCTAATGCGCAGCGCAATATTGCATTAGTGGCATTTCTAGCCTGGGTGGGTCTTGGCGCAGACGGTTTATCGTCTTCTTGTTACGGTCCTGAAGAAGCTTTTATTGCTTTAGGTCCGCACTATAGTTCGTTAGGTCTGTATATTTCCATCGCAACGATACTAACCGTGTTTGTTATTGCGCTGGCTTACAATCAAGTCATTACATTATTTCCTAGTGGTGGCGGTGGTTATAAAGTGGCCACGCAATTATTGGGCCCCCATGCAGGATTGGTTTCCGGTGCAGCACTCATCGTGGATTATGTCTTAACGATTACTATTTCTGTAGCTAGTGGTATCGACGCCTTGTTTAGTTTATTACCTCATTATTTTTTGAGTTATAAACTATTGACTGCTGCTGGTGTGATCATCCTCTTGATTACGCTTAATTTACGCGGCATGAAAGAATCGATTAAGGTCTTAATGCCGATTTTTTTAGGTTTTGTTGCCACACACTTTTTTTTAATTATTTATGGTGTCATTGCGCATAAAAGTACGTTACCTAGTGTGTTTTCTGATACCTTAAGTAACACTTTGGAAATGTCCAAGCAAACCGGGTGGCTATTCATTATTGCTTTATTATTACGCGCTTATTCCTTAGGAAGTGGTACTTACACCGGAATAGAAGCCGTTTCCAACAATGTGAATCGGCTCATGGAACCACGCGTGCGTACTGGGAAGTGGACCATGTTTTATATGGCGCTTTCCTTAAGTTTTACTGCGGGTGGAATCATCTTACTGTATTTGTTATGGCATGCACATCCCGTGTATGGTCAAACCTTAAATGCAGTGGTATTTCATAAGATATTAGGTGATTCTACACTCGCGAAAGCCATGTTAACGCTGACCTTATTACTAGAGGCCGGCTTGTTATTAGTCGGAGCGAATACCGGCTTTTTAGCGGGCCCCAGTGTATTAGCCAACATGTCGATCGATAGTTGGTTACCGAATCGTTTTCGTCATTTATCCAGTCGTTTAGTCACACAAAATGGTGTGATAGTGTTTGGTGTTGCCGCCCTAATTATTCTTTGGATAAGTGGCGGTCGAGTTTCTTGGTTAGTCATACTTTATAGTATGAATGTGTTCTTAACTTTTTCTCTGTCTATTTTGGGTCTGTGTGTTTATTGGGTCAAACAGCGAAGTAATGCTTCTCCCCATTGGCTGGGCCGCTTAATTTTTTCAGCGTTTGCATTTTTGGTTACATTTAGCATTTTGATTGTCACATTGATATCTAAATTTACCTTTGGTGGCTGGGTAACGGTAGTGATTACCAGTTTTGTTATTTTTATTTGTTTGTTAGTTAAAAAACATTACACCATGGTATTTAATAAATTACACGACATCGACTTACTAATGACCAGTACGCCGTTAAAAACACCTACACTAGTCACACCCTTACAACCCAAAGAAGCCACCGCTGTCATTATGGTAGGAAAACATCGTGGTATTGGTTTACACAATCTATTATGGATACTACGCATGTTCCCGAATCATTTTAAGAATTTTGTGTTTGTAAACGTAGGTATCGTCGATGTAGAAAGTTTTAGTGCCAAAAAAGAATTGACCGCGATGCAAAAAAGTACCAATGAAATGTTGGATTATTTTGTCACCTATTGCCAAGAATTAGGCTTAGCCGCAAAAGGCTACACCGCTTATGGTACCGACCCAACGGAAAAATTAACCGCTTTATCCAAAAAGGTTATTAAAGAATTTCCGCATTCAATCTTTTTTGCCAGTAAACTTATTTTTAGTAAGGACAACTGGATCACTCGTTTATTACATAATGAAACGGCGGTTATGCTACAAAGACGTTTACACTTATTGGGTGTACAACTGGTTATTTTACCCATGAAAATAGATTAACATGACAAAAAAATCTGTTCCGGAAAAAACTCCAGCCAGTATCTTGCAACACGATCCGGAAAGTGTGTTAGCGTTTATTCAAAGCAAAGTGCAACAATTAACCAAGCTAAATCAGATCTGGCAAGCAGAAATCTGCAAAGATCTTGCTGAACATACGCGTGTTGCTAATTTCCGTGACGGTTATTTAATTATCGAGTGTGATAGTGGGGCCTGGGCCACACGTTTACGTTACACCCTGCCTGATATCACCCTAAAATTACTTAAACATCCTGATTTGCGCGATTTAACGCATATTGAATGGAATATACAACCCTTATTCCATACCCCGCCTATGCAATTAAGCACCGCTAGTTTAGCTTTATCAGCAACCAGCGCCCAGTTATTAAAAAATGCCGCCGATCATATAAAAGTTAAACCCTTGCAAGAAGCACTACTGCGTATTGCTCAGCATGAAAAATAAGTGCTTTAACTTATTTAAAGTGCAGATACGCAGCAATACATTTTCTTGTTAAGCTATCCTATTTTGCGTCATGACTACTAATGAGATTAGCATAAGGCACTGAATGATCCTTAAACAATTGAGTTAAGCCTTCACCATTATTACGCCAATCACGTTGCAATTCAGAGCAGAGTGAAAACCAACTCATTAAAACTGCTCCACAATGAACCATACGCGTGAGCGCTGCATTGCGCATAGCAAGATTTAATGTTCCTGAAGCGTCTACTACGACATAGACATCATAGCCTTCACTAAGGGCTGATATCGTTGGAAATGCAACACAAACATCCGTGACTATTCCGGCAATGATTAATTTTTTTCGACCTGTCGCTTTTACTGCTTTGACAAAATCCTCATTATCCCAGGCGTTAATTTGACCGGGTCGTGGAATAAAAGGCGCTTTAGGAAATTTATTTTTTAGTTCGGGTATGAGTGGACCATTCGGACCTGATTCAAAACTTGTGGTTAAAATTGTGGGTAAATTATATAGCTTACCAATATCTGCCAATGCTAAAACATTATTCTTAAACTCATCTGGGTTATAATCTCTAACTAACTGAAATAAGCCGGTTTGATGATCGACCAATAACAGTGCGGCATTATCCTTAGATAGCCGATTATCGCCCGCTTGTTTCTTCGCACACTCATTTGTATTATGCATGTACACTCTCCTTGTTTAAATAATAATAAGACCTTATATATCCTTTAAAGTTAAAGATATTTAAATCTTTTAAGTTATTTTATTATAACCATTAATTAGGTAAACAACTATCCCCATATAAAGTGTTTTATAAATTCCCTTCTTCTTCTGACCACCCGGCTTTTACTTTGACCCAACATTCTAAATAAACTTTTTTGCCAAAACTCGTTTCCATATCCATACGTGCTTCAGTGCCAACTTTTTTAAGCAACTCTCCATTTTTACCAATAATAATAGCTTTTTGGCTGGATCGTTCGGTCCAAATAATGGCGGAAATTTTAATTATTTTTTTTTGCTCAACAAATTGTTCAATGCTAACCGTTAACCAATAAGGCAACTCTTCGTATAGACTACGCATCAATTTTTCACGAATAAATTCAGCGGCTAAAAAACGCTGACTGCGATCGGTAAATTGATCGGCGGGATAAACAAATTCAGCAATCGGTAATGCTGCCACTATCACTTTTTCTAATTCATCCATATTTTTCCCTTTTTGCGCTGAAACAGGAACCACCGCTAAAAAATGTATTTTTTCATAACAAGATTGTAAAAAAGGCAGCAACCGACTTTTATCCTTTATTTTATCTATTTTGTTAACAATTAATATCACGGGGTGTTCTTGTTTTTTTAAACGTTCTAAAATAGCCTCATCGTCAGCGGTCCAACGATTAGCTTCGATAACAAAGCCGATGATATCAACACCGTCTAAGGCATTAATGGCCGATCGAACCATTGTTCGACTTAAACGACGTTGTGTATTCGGGTGGATACCAGGGGTATCGATATAAATGGATTGTGTATTTCCTTCGGTTTTAATCCCTAAAATTTGATGACGAGTGGTTTGTGGTTTAGATGAAGTAATGGTTAATTTTTCACCTAAGATTTTATTCAGTAACGTAGACTTACCGACATTAGGACGGCCAATAATAGCGATGGTTCCGCAGTGGGTTTGTTCTGAATCTTTCATATTAGTTTTATACTCACAGCAATTGAATTTTTGGCAAATGCCGCGTCCGTGCAGTAATCATGATATATCCATTATACATGAGGATTGCGAGTTAAACGGTAACGCAGCCAATGTTAAGTGCGAAAAGTATATTTTAGGTTTTATAAATTGATTCTAATTCAGCTAAAATTTTTTCTGCCGCTTTTTGTTCGGCTCGACGCCGACTACTCCCGATGCCAACCGCTTTATTCGGTAAACCATGTAACTGACACTCTACTTTAAAGGATTGCTGATGAGCAGGTCCTTCTAAAGCTAAAATGGTATAAACAGGTAAAGGTAATTTTTTTGCTTGTAAATATTCTTGTAACCGAGTTTTAGGATCTTTAAGATCAGGAATGGTTTCAACATTTTCCAAACGATTTTCATACCAACGCAGTATGCAACCCTCACAAGCCTGAAAGCCACCATCAAGATAAATAGCACCGACAACAGCTTCCATACCATCCGCTAAAATAGATTTACGCTGCGCACCACCGGTTTTTAATTCTCCGGCGCCTAAACGTAAATATTTCCCTAATTCAAATTCTTGAGCGAGATCAGTCAGCGTTTCGCCACGCACCAGATTAGCACGCAAACGACTTAGTTCACCTTCACGTGCTTTAATATTTTGTCGAAATAAAGCAGCTGCAATAACAAAATTAAGTACAGCATCACCTAAATATTCTAATCGTTCGTTATTTTTATTGCCACGAAAACTACGGTGGCTGAGCGCATCTTCCAGTAGCTCAGGATTTTTAAATCGGTAATTTAATTTTTCACATAAGGTTTCTATTTCTGCTCTCACTATGCCCTCTTAAATAACGGCCATCTAATGGATACGCATACCCAATCGATTCCAACGAACTCGGCGCTGCTGGTTATCCCAACTAAAAAATACCCACATGGCCTTGCCAATGAGATCTTTTTCAGGCACAAAACCCCAATAACGACTATCTAAACTATTATCTCGATTATCACCCATAACAAAATAATTTCCGGGCGGTACAGTCACTGAAAAATCTGTGGCTAATTGATCAGGACGTAAATAAATATCATGTTGAACGCCTAATAAATTTTCACGTTTTAGCAATACCGGCCATTTTTCATTCGCACCATCTTGATCCGTTTGTTCACCGAGTAAAGTTTGAGGAGCAAGCTGACCATTGATGGTTAACACTTTATCTTTATAGGTAATAACATCGCCAGGTAAGCCAATCACGCGTTTAATAAAATATGTTGAAGTATCTTTGGGCCATAAAAATACCATAATATCACCGCGTTTGGGTTCAGCTATGGAAATAATTTTTTTATGTAATACAGGTAAGCGTATGCCATAACTAAACTTATTGGCAACAATAAAATCACCTACCAATAGATCGGGTTTTTCGGAACCCGAAGGAATACGGAAGGGTTCGGCTAAAAAAGAGCGTAATAATAAAACCAAGAGTAAAATAGGAAAAAAAGAACGCGCATATTCTATTAACACTGAAGGGTGAGCAATTTTTCTTCGTTTTCGAATGGGGGCAAAAACTAAACTATCCACCAGAGTAATCGCACCCGAAATGACTACCGCCATCGTCAAATAAAATTCAAAATTAAAGCTCATCATAGTTTCTCTATTTAAGGATTATTTCTTCTCTAACTGCAAAACGGCTAAAAAGGCTTGTTGTGGTATCTCCACGCGGCCCACTTGTTTCATGCGTTTTTTGCCAGCTTTTTGTTTTTCTAATAATTTTTTCTTACGCGAAATATCACCACCATAACACTTGGCGATTACATTTTTACGTAAGGCCTTAACGGTTTCCCTTGCAATAATATGGCCACCGATCGCCGCTTGTAATGCAACTTCAAACATTTGACGAGGAATGAGCTCTTTAAGTTTAGCCACTAATTGACGGCCTCGATATTGTGATTGACTGCGGTGTACCACTAAGGCAAGCGCATCGACTTTATCACCATTAATTAGAATATCCAACTTGACTAAATCCGCTTCTTGAAAGCGGATAAACTGATAATCCAACGAGGCATAACCCCGACTTAACGATTTCAAGCGATCAAAAAAATCTAAAACCACTTCACTCATCGGTAACTCATAAGCGATAGATACCTGTTTACCGGTATAAAGTAATTTAGTTTGCACACCACGACGCTCATTACAAAGCGTAATCACAGCACCTAAATAAGTTTGTGGCACTAATATATTCGCCAAAACTATCGGCTCACGCATCACACTCAGCAAATTGGCCACTGGTAAATCAGCGGGATTATCGACATGCAGTGTTTCTCCCCGTGTGGTCACTATCTCATAAACGACGGTGGGCGCGGTAGTAATTAAATCCAGATCATATTCCCGTTCTAAGCGCTCTTGGACTATCTCCATATGCAGCAGACCCAAAAATCCACAGCGAAAACCAAAACCTAAGGCTTCCGAAGTTTCAGGTTCATAAAACAAGGAAGAATCATTTAAACTAAGCTTTTCTAATGCTTCGCGAAAATCCGTAAATTCTTCGGTATTGACCGGAAATAAGCCGGCAAATACTTGTGGGTGAACGCGTTTAAAACCGGGTAAAGGTGTACTGGCTGGCTTCGAAGTATGGGTTAAAGTATCGCCGACTGGCGCGCCATGGATATCCTTAACACCAGCAATAACAAAACCCACTTCACCAGCACTCAATGCTTCCATTTCTTGGCGTTTAGGCGTAAAAATCCCACATTTATCAACGATGTAACTGCGCCCAGTCGACATCACTTGAATCTTGTCACCCACTTTAAGTTTGCCATTTTTTATCCGTACTAAGGAAACGATACCTAAGTAAGTATCAAACCAAGAGTCAATAATCAGGGCCTGTAAGGGTTGTTGCAAATCGCCTTGCGGTGGCGGAATAACGCGTATGAGGCGCTCTAGCAATTCTAAAATACCTACGCCTTGTTTAGCACTCACTCTAACAGCATCTTGAGCGGGTATGCCGATGATTTCTTCAATTTCTTGAATGACATTTTCTGGGTCGGCTTGTGGTAAATCAATTTTATTTAATACCGGTAAAACCTCTAAGCCTTGTTCAACAGCCGTGTAACAAACAGCGACGGTTTGTGCCTCAACACCTTGAGCCGCATCCACCACTAACAATGCACCTTCACAAGCCGCTAAAGAACGCGATACTTCATAAGAAAAATCCACATGCCCGGGTGTATCAATAAAATTTAACTGGTAACGTTGTCCATCGCTAGCAGTATAATGAAGCGTAACGCTTTGTGCTTTGATAGTAATCCCACGTTCGCGTTCTAGATCCATGGAATCCAATACTTGCTCGGACATTTCCCTTTCCGTCAGGCCTCCACAAACTTGTATTAACCTATCGGCCAAGGTCGATTTTCCATGATCAATATGAGCAATAATAGAGAAGTTACGAATATTCTTCATGTTAATATTTTATCGCCTACGATTAAATGTCACTTTTACAAAATAAGGCGAAAGAGTATAACGGATTTATACTCACAGCGTGGATTTTTGTCTAGACGCCGTGAGAATGAGCAACCTTCGGTTTCTTCCAGATACATGAGGAGCAAGTTGAGCGGCAACATAGACAAAAATTCAAGTGCGAAGAGTAGTTTATTTTTGTAACCGTTGTTGTAACCATTGCGTTATATCCATGATTTCTTGTGGACAAACACTATGCCCTATTGGGTAGCGATTAAACTGTACTGGGTAAGATAATTTTTTCAAACAGTTATAAGAAAATTCGCCTAATGCCGGTGCCACCACATTATCTTCATCACCGTGCGCCATAAAAATAGGCGTGGTTTTATTTGCGTCACTGGCTTCTTTTTCTAAAAAGTGATGTAAAGGTAAATAGGTTGATAACGCCAAAACACCTGCCAAAGCATGCGGATAGCGTAAGGCGGTATATAAAGCCATTGCCCCACCTTGAGAAAAGCCCGCTAAAACAATTCGATTAGCAGGAATCCCTCGTGCCATTTCTTTTTGCATTAATTCAAATAAGCTTTGTGCCGCAGCGCGAATACCCACCTCATCTTCAGTAGAATCAAAGCTAAGACCATGGATATCATACCAAGCAGGCATTTTCACCCCACCATTTAAGGTTATCGGTCTTACTGGGGCATGAGGAAAAACAAAACGAAAGCCTGTGCTTAATGCAACTGCTCTAGCCATATTGGCTGAATCATGACCACTCGCTCCTAAGCCATGTAGACAAATGATAGTAGCAGAAGGAGATTTAATCGGATTAAACTCTAAAAAATCTAATGGCTTTGGGTTTTCCATTGTGAACCTCATAAAAATTAAGACTGTTTTTACTAGAATGCTTCAGAAGAAATCATTTATATTTTCAGTATATACCGCTCCCTAATATTTTTAAATTTTCCCATTTGCATTATTTATGACCAATTTTAGCTTAAAAAATGTAAGTACCGAATCAGCATAGACAGACTGAAATCATATATTTTGAACCATTCGCAACTTAAGTGCGAATACTATACGCATTGCATTTAAAAATGATAGGTATCTACAAATATTTTTCCTGCTGCGTATTATTATGAAAGTAACAGCGTTATATGATGATGAACAGCGATTGTTTCATCAATTGTGCTGGAGTGGAGTTGATTACTGAGTGTTCACGATAAATCAATTTTTCTATTTTTCGAATAGAATCTCTTTTCATTTAACCAATATCTTCTACGCCGGTAATTATGGGATAAATAATTATTAAAAAAACAGCTCATTTAAATTTAGTTCGATAGTTTCTTAATGATCTTAAATTTAACCCTTTTTTGCTTAAAACATGGTAATAATTAATTTTTGCTATGGTCATCATTGGCAGACCATAAATTGATATTTTTATTATTTGCAAAAAAACTAACACTTGAACTTGTGGGACATGCTTAAATTAAACAAAATAATTTTAAAAATTAAATATTGCAATTTTTTTTATTTAATTATATTAAATAATCAATAAATAAAAATTTCCTGTAATCCGACGAGTTAAAATAAAGTCTGATGTATAGATTTAGTAGCAAGAGTCTGTCCCATAGCATAAATAACAAAAAATAAAATCGTAATCGCTAAGTTGGGTTGGCTCCAATTGAAGGATTAGGCTATTATACAAACCAATTAAAACTTATTGTTATATCCATTTAAACTTTATTCTTTATGCAAACAAAAAATTACCGATCTATTTTTTATTTAAGCATTGTATTTTTCTTAATCGGATGTGGACAAATGGGCCCCTTATATTTACCTGATCAAAAACCACCCGTTTATATACCTCATCACATTGCTAAACCCTCATCATAATGTTTTTTCATTATTCAAATCGAGAATTGCACGTTGAAGAGATCCCTATTGCAAGTATAGTAGCCAAATATGGCTCACCTTGTTATATCTATTCCCAGGCAGTATTACATCGCCAATGGTGCGCATTTGATCAACTATTACAGCATTCTCAACAAATTTGTTATGCGGTTAAGGCTAATTCTAATCTTGCTATTTTAGCTCGCTTGGCAAAATGGGGAGCGGGATTTGACATAGTCTCAGGCGGAGAACTCGCTCGTGTCGTGCAAGCAGGCGGAGACGTTAAAAAAACCGTATTTTCTGGTGTAGGTAAAACCAGCGAGGAAATAAAAACCGCTTTGCAGGCAAATATTGGTTGCTTCAACGTAGAGTCCGAGCAAGAATTACTTCGCATCGAAGCCATCGCAAAAAAATTGAACCAATCGGCAGTGATTGCCTTCCGTATCAATCCTAATATCGATGCCAAAACCCATCCCTATATAACGACCGGTTTAAAAGAAACCAAATTTGGGATGAATGAAAATGCCGCCTTACAGCTCTATCGTCGAGCAGCAAAATCTAAGCATATAAAAATCCAGGGGGTTAGCTGTCACTTAGGCTCACAACTCACCACACTCGATCCTTTTTTACAAGCAATGGAGCAACTATTAAATCTTACAGAACAATTAGAGAAAGAAAATATCCTATTAAAGACCATTAATTTAGGTGGTGGCTTAGGCATTGCTTATCAATCAGAAAAGGTTCCAACTCCTCAAGTTTATTGTCAGAAAATTTTAGCTGTACTGAAAAAAAGAAACGCTAAACTCCATTTAATCATCGAGCCAGGTCGCGCTATTACCGCTCAAGCCGGTGTACTAGTAACAAAGGTTGAATATCTTAAATCAAATAGCGATAAAAACTTTGCTATTGTCGATGCCGGCATGAATGATCTCATACGCCCTGCTCTTTATCATGCTGAACAAAACATATTGCCTATAGTCCAACCCATCGAACTACCCGAAAAAAATTATGATGTCGTCGGGCCTATTTGTGAAAGCAGTGATTTTCTAGGTAAAAATCGCCTGTTGTCGCTACAAGCAGGTGATTACTTAGCCATCATGGATAGTGGTGCCTATGGTTTTTCTATGAGTTCCAACTATAATTCTAGACCGAGAACCGCCGAGATTATGGTTGATAAAGATCAAGCTTTTTTAATTCGATCTCGCGAAACTTTAGAGCAATTATGGGAAAATGAAAAAATTATAGCCAACTAAAAACCTAAACAAGTTGATTCAGTAAACCTCTTGCATAACCCAGTGATGGGGCTAGAGTTCGAGGCAAACGATAGTCGAGGAATGGAGTTTACATGGGTAAATGAGGGCCGTAGACTAGCGTTGATGAAATCAAGTCTATCACGCAGGTTAGGCAAGAGGTCTAATGAAAACTGAATTTACTAAGATGCACTTATTAGGCAATGACTTTGTTGTTATCGATGCCATACAACAAAATTTTAAACCCAATGCTAAATTAATACGTCAGTGGGCCAATCGGCATCGCGGTATAGGCTTTGATCAATTGTTATTACTAGAAAAACCCCGCCCTAAATCCGCACATTTTTACTATCGAATTTTTAATGCCGACGGCAATGAAGTAGCACAATGTGGCAATGGAGCATTATGTGTCGCAAAATTTTTATTAGACAAAAAACTAAGCAAAGAAAATCCCATCCATCTGATGACGATGAATAATCTTTTGGAACTTAACAGCGAAGAAAATGGGAAAGTAACAGCGAATTTGGGTCTACCCATTTTTGATCCAGAAAAAATTCCATTTATTAATTTGTCTTCATCGCCCATTTATCCTATCGAAACGCCTTTTGGCCGCTTTGATTGCTGTGTTTTATCTTTAGGTAATCCGCACTGTGTAATACAAGTTAATGATTTAGATCAAGCACCGGTAGAAGATGTAGGCAGCTACCTTAATCAACATCCCTACACTTATTTTTCACAAGGGTGTAATGTCGAATTTATGAAAATTCGCGACTCGAAACAAATCGATCTCCGTATTTACGAACGTGGTGTCGGAGAAACACAAGCTTGCGGAAGCGGTGCTTGCGCTGCTGTCATTACCGGACATTTATTGAATCGACTTGCTAAAAAAGTCAATGTCAATTTACCTGGCGGACTGCTCACGGTACGTTGGGAAGGTAAGGGGTCATCGGTGTTTTTGCGTGGCACACCGGCTAAAGTATACGATGGAATAATTGATTAACCTTTTTAGTATGGTAAATATAAAAAATAGCTTTTTTATATTCTTAAACTGCCTAAAATACACTACTTCAAGCTATCCATACAAAATTCATAGCGATAGAGTTAGATTTGTATAGCGTATTATATTATTATATGCGCCATTATTATTAATGGTAACTTTCTCAACAAAAACGGTCATAAAAAACATAAAAATAGAATTTTTACTAAGCTTCAAATACATACTTGAAGAATTAAGCTTAGAAATTTTGCAGTAAATACAGTCAAGGAGCGGCTATGTTAAACTTTTCAAAGAGTTTTTTTTTAAACGCACATCGATCCTATCAATTACAAGGTACAGATATTGATAGGCTTATTAGGTATTATTTGGAAAAAGAATACATAAAAATAATAAAAAATGGAAAAAACAGTCCAAAACTTCTTGCTAAAAAACGACAACAAAATTTACTGCAAGTAGCACCTATTCTAGAAAAACTACAAGACCCACAAAAAAAATACGCTACGTATTTGCAATTAAATTTTCTTCCTCCAGGTGAGACTAAACAAAATCATCTTTGCATATCCACTATTTCTCCTCCCTTTTGGAAAGAATATTTCAACATAAGCCGATCTATAAAAAATTTTATTCTTCCTAGCGGGAAACTCAAAGCACATTTATCAAATGGAGAAATAACTAAACTTAACGAAACATGTGAAGAAATAAGCTGTAAATCACTTCTAGATAAGCAAATTGAATATAATATACAGAGTTTACATGACATTTGTTTAGATAAAGTTGAAGTTAGACAAGAAGTTGAAGCGATTCGAAAATCATTAAAACACGATGAACAAATAGGTTATATTTTTACAAATAACATTGATAGAACCAGAGAACATATTGAATGTTTGGTGCTAACGCAGGGAAATATCGTCAAACCCATCACCTGGGATTATTTTGTTGACTCAGGTATATCACGTAATTCACAGCTGCTTAAATCTGACTTTAATCAGCTTCCTCTGTATACACCTGATTTATCCTATTTTAATAATGTAGATAACCCAATCAAAAAACTACCTCATCCACAAGCCGATCAAACTTCGTGTGGCACATTATGTTTATCTTTTTTAAAAAAATTATTAAAAAATGATGCCTATGAATGGAAAGTATTAACGCTTATTTTTTCTTTCTATGATTCCTATAGCGAAAAAAAATACTTTTTTCTACCTTCCCCCTCGTTAATGTTGTATTCACAATCTTCTAAATATATAGATTTTTTAAACAAAATTATGCTTGAAATTAATCAAACAGCTTATATAGAAGCTAAAAATCAAAACGCCAAACCTATTTGGACCATTCAAGGTATCTTAAACCATTCGATTAATCAGGCTAAAATCCTAGGCGACGATGATATGATCAAACACAATTTAGAAAAGTTAAACGAACTTACTTTATTGCGTCCGCGATGGCGGGCTGCAAGCAAACAAGTGAGTGAAAAGCGTAAAGAAATGGATGATCCAGGCTCAAATAAAAATCTATATTTAATGTATAAAACCAAACATTTCGAAAGAATTTCTTTTTTTCAGCATCAAGCTAATTCAACTGAAAAGCCAGAAAACTTTTCCGTAATAGAGAATAATAGAAAAGCAATTTAAAATATAAAACCCCGCATGGCGCTTTTTGTCTCGCCATAAGCTTCTATAAAATAGGCAGGATGGCCGCCTGAGAGGCTTACCTCGTGCTTCATTATTTAATATTTGTTTAGGTATTATACTTTATTATAAATAAATATAATAAGATGAGGTCGAGGCTATGCCAATACCAGACAATAGTGTTGTGCTGTACGATTTTTTTAAGCTATTAAAAAAAATAAATGAAAAATTAAAATCTGAGGAATTGCGTACACTACTCAGTGACGTAGACGATAATAGTAATCACTCTCATAATAAATTTTTTGTTAATGATCAAGCCTTATATCGTGAAGCGATGTGTCTCGTTGAAGAGATAAGCCTGTATCTCGTTAAACATGACTCCATACACGCTGATAAAAATATTTTATCAGCATTTTTTTCAGCGTTAAAAAGCTTTAACCAGAGCCGAACTAATCAATTCAAGCCAGAATTTTCAAATTTTCAAGTACTTGACACGTCTAAACTTGCTGCATTAGTTAATCAATATGAGCTGGCTATTGACCTATTAAGGCAACTTTCTGTAACTAAAAATCAAATACAAAAAATTTCCGAGTCAAACGACCCCTATCCCTCCCCAAGAGGAATTGAACAACTAGAGGATTTATTTAAATTATTGGACAAAAACAGAATAATACAAGGCGATAATCTATACAGCATGGTATTGTTAAACAAAATCTGTAAGATTATTAGGACGGAGTTAGAACTAACTACTCAAGATCTCTATGAACTTCGTGCATTCTATATTGACCAGTCTATTTTATTCAATAAGCAACGCCTTAATTACCAAGCTAAGACAACATTACTAGAAAAAACACTGGTCGCTTTTATAGGAAGGATCGAGGAAATTTATGCTACAAACACTTTTCCTAGTGTTGAATTAATTAGCTTAAGAGAAAAACTTTCCCATACAGAACATCTTTATGACGGTGCCGGTCAGCTAAATCAGGAAAATACCAATCAGTTATTAAACGACCTACAGAATATTATTAAAAATCAGTTATCCAATCATACTAATAAAAATGCATCAATCCAGTTTTTTTATAAGACTTCGTTATCTGTTTTAGCTAGTTTAGATCAGACACCACACTCAAATTCGATTGCTATTTCTTCTGAAGAAATTTTTTTTGACGATATGATCGTTACATTTAACAATATAAAAAATCACATTAATTCATCTCAATGGAATACGCAAGGACAAGGATTTTTCTCAAAAAAAACGCCTGATGGGATTATTAAGCTTAGAAAGTTATTTGCTGAGTTGCCCACTATGCAAAATGCTGAGTTAATAAATAAAATTAATACCATTAAAAAATTTATGGCACTGTATGAATTGACAAAACAGAAAATTTTGTCCAAAGGACGCTTCCGTACTGATTCTGTTCATAACTTATATCGAGAAATATATAATATACTCGATTCAGCTTATGCTAACTTAAATCCTGAAGCAAAAAGTAAGTTTTATTTAGCCTATATCTATAATGCCGAACCTAGCCATGGAGTTATCTTTTCTGGCATAAGCCACAATACTCCGAATGCTGTAACTACTCTCTTTAATGAAACACCTATTCTACCTGAGGATTTCGTTGAGTGCTGTAAAAAACCTCAATTAACCACTGGTTCCGGTGTGCTACAGAAACCCAATACTTAAAAATTCAAACTCCCAAACTCAACAAGGACCTAACATTTTTTTAGGATCAACGGCTTTATCAAACTCTTCAGCGGACAAGTAACCCAATGACAAACACGCTGCGCGTAAACTGGTTTCTTCATGTAACGCTTTATGTGCAATTTTGGCTGCTTTATCATAACCTATAATAGGATTTAACGCAGTTACTAACATTAACGAATTTTCTAGAAAATATTTAATCTTGGCTTGATTGGCTTTTAAACCTTTAACGCAATATTGAGCAAATGACTGGCATGCTGTGCTTAGTAGATCAACCGATTGTAAAAAATTATGTATCATCAAGGGTTTAAATACATTTAATTCGAAATTACCTTGGCTCCCTGCCATAGTGATCGCCGTATCATTCGCCATCACTTGCACACACACCATGGTCATCGCTTCACATTGTGTGGGATTGACTTTACCCGGCATAATTGAAGAGCCGGGTTCATTTTCAGGTAGTATAAGTTCGCCTAAACCTGAACGCGGACCTGAACCCAACCAGCGAATATCATTTGCCATTTTCATTAACGCACAGGCTAAGGTTTTTAGTGCACCACTCGCAAAAACTAAAGCATCATGTGCGGCTAAAGCGGAAAATTTATTTTTGGCTGAAACAAAAGGTAATTTGGTTTCCTCAGCAATTATTTTTGCGGTTAATTCCGCAAATTTTGGATGTGTATTCAATCCCGTGCCCACTGCAGTACCACCTATCGCTAACTGATACAGTCCCGGCAAGGTTTGTTCGATATTTGCTAAAGCCGATTCTAATTGATCCACATAAGCCGAAAATTCTTGTCCTAGGCTTAAAGGCACCGCATCTTGTAAATGAGTACGACCGATTTTGATAATATCTTTAAACTCATGAACTTTTTTGATCAGTGCACCATAGAGTGTTTGCACGGCGGGCACTAATTGTTTGACTATCGCTAGCACGGCAGCGATATACATCGCTGTCGGAAAAGTATCATTGGATGATTGTGATTTATTAACATGATCATTGGGATGAATGGGATTTTTACTGCCACGTTCACCACCGGCCAATTCTATGGCCCGATTGGCAATCACTTCATTAACATTCATATTCGTTTGCGTACCACTACCTGTTTGCCAAACGCGTAAGGGAAATTCAGCATCGAGCTGACCGGATTTTATTTCGTCGGCTACTTGAATAATCAAATCGGCTTTATCTTTTGCTAATAAGCCCAACGCTTGATTGGCTTTTGCAGTGGCTTTCTTCAAAATAGCAAACGCATGGATCACAGCCAACGGCATCTGTTCTTGACCTATGTCAAAATGATGCAAACTTCGTTGTGTTTGCGAACCCCAATAGTGATCGGCTGGAACTTCTATCGGTCCCATGCTATCGGTTTCAATGCGCGTACTTTTTGACATACAACACCTATACTCTTCGCAGAATTTTTGCCTGTGTTGCCGCTCAATTCGCAATCCTCATGTATGGTAATACACTCCGGTTGCATCATTCTCGCGGCGCCTTGCCAAAAATCCCATTGCTGTGAGTATATAAACGACACAGCTCGCAAAATCAGAAATATTTTGGCCAGGAAAGTATAAAGTGTCTATTTACAATTGGCTAGTTTTAACCTACACACCAAATTCATTAAAATTAACACTAAGCCTAAATTACCGGCAATTTGGATGATGCGCCTGCTTGTTCAACTACACATTTCGGCACTAAATAACCTGGTAATCTCTCACGCAATGCAGCCATGAGTTGCTTAGCCTTTTCTTCAGGTACAGCAAAATGTGCAGCCCCTTGCACCTTATCTAATAGATGCAAATAATACGGCAAAATTCCGCAAGCAAATAAACGTTGGCTCAAATTAATTAAGACTTCAACACTATCATTGACACCTTTTAATAACACCGCTTGATTTAATACGATAATTTTTCGCGCGCGTAATTTTTCTATCGCACGCTGCACGGAATCATCACATTCATTGGCATGATTACTATGCGTTACTAAAATAGTCTGTAAACGTGTGCTGCTAATCCAATTTAAAAAATCAGTAGTAATACGCTCGGGCAATACTATCGGTAAACGAGAATGAATGCGCAAAGTGTTCACATGTGCAATATCGGCAAGATCCTCAGCACATTTTCTCAAATAATGATCAGGCGCTAATAAAGGATCGCCACCGCTGAAAATCACTTCATGGATCGAACTATCAGCTGCAATATATTCCAATATATTTTGCCATGCCTTGCCACCCGAAATATTTTCTGTGTAAGGAAAATGACGGCGAAAACAATAGCGGCAATTGATAGCGCACGCACCGGTAATGGTTAGCAATACTCTGCCATGATACTTATGTAATAAACCAGGCAATGGATTAACGGATTGTTCTAGAAGAGGATCTTGGCTATAACCAAAACTCATTATTTCTTCTGCGGCTAAAGGCAGGACTTGTTGTAATAGAGGATCATAGGGATTGCTTTTTTGCATGCGAGCCACAAAGCTTGCGGGCACGCGTAACGGAAATAATTGTGCTGCTCGTTGCGCTGCAGCTAATAAATTAGGACTTAATTCCAATTTGTCGAGCAATTCTGCCGGATCAGTAATAACTTCCTTAAGTAATGTTTGCCAATTTTTTTGTAGCATTTCTTTAATAATTTGAATAATTTTATCAGGAATAACTAAACCACTATCCTCAAATTAGCAAGCCTGGGATGTTGACACTATTAAATTCCTTCACATTTTACACAAAATAATTTCTATCACTCATTAATTAAGGACATGCAACTGCTACACCATTTAAAGTGCATGTAGTTGAGCCTATTATAATATTAGTTCCACTGGCTATAGCTGCATTAGTACCATTAGCAGCTAATTGGCTATTAGTAACCATAATATCACCTGAAGTAAAAGTAAAAAGATCAAAAGCTGAACCTGTGCCATTATTAGTTACTGTAATTTGCATATCATCTGCGGTAACGCTTGAATTACTTATAGAAGATATTCCCGCACTTGTCGCTGCTGCATTACTTGTAACTGTAATAACTCCATTACTTAAATTAATCTGAGAGCCCGCACCAATAACGCCTGCTGCGTTTGCCCCATTAACATTAATCCTACTATTACCAACATCGACTGATGTTGAATTTAATATATTGAGACCTGTTAAGGTCGCTTCAACCGTATCGCCGGTTAGACTGGCATTTGAAACATTTAGAAGATTTAACCCTCGAGTATAAGGATTCGTCGAGCTGCCAATTTGGCTCCCGGAGATTAAAATATTCGATGCGTTGTTAGATGTAATACCTGTATCTATTGTCCCTGAAGGTAGAAGAATAATGTTATTTAGCTGGTTATTTCCGTTTAAAATAAACCCTCCATTAAATGTAGAACGTGCTGTACCGGTCGCAGCAGCACTATAATCTACTGTTCTGGAAAAAACACTTTGACCAACATTTAAAGTGAGTGCATTTCCAATATTATTTGCTGGATAAGTTCCACCATTAAAATAAAACATTGTGTGGGGTAATATAGGGTTTAAACTATTCACACCCGCTTGTGTAAAATCATTCGGTCCACACGGATTTTCAAACGTACAATTGGCTATAGTTAAATTACCTCCGCTGTTAGGTGTACCTGTTTGACTAAAAAATGCAATGCTATCACTGATTAAGACACTGCTGCTGCCATTACCCATTCCATATAATAACGTTTTACTCGGGATCCCTGAACCATGACCTAAATTCGCTAAATAACGTTCCACTGGATCGGTTAAACGTTCGGATAAACTTGGATCTGCCCAATGCTTTCTGACACCCCCAAAACTAATGCCTAAACCACCGACTACTTTACTGTGCTGATAATTGTCATAACTGTAATTCGCAAAGGCGCGAATATTGTCATCAAACCAATACTCCATTCCTGCTGCTCCACCACGCACATTTTCCGTATTGGCTATGCTAAAAAAATAAGCCCCCAAATAACCCTTTAAGGGGACAGTACGAAAGAGTTGATAACCAACTCTGGCATCCGCACCATTTCCGATTTGTTGAATGGCATTTGCATCGCTAAACGTACTATTTAATAGCTGTGTATGACCGGTAAAAACAGTCGTATTTACGATATTGAATTCTTCCATACCTAACTCATTGCTACGTCCTGCGACCGGTATATATGCATTAATCCGTGCATCCCAACGACTGCCCATTATTTCCACACCTGGATTGGTAATCCAAAATCCACTGCTATTTTCTACGCGTGTATGTCCTGCAAAGAGATACCAACCTAATATCGCCGCATCGTTTTTGATCCAACGATAACCTAAGCCGAGATCGCCGTACCATTGTTGATCACTGCCATACGCGCCTTGCGGATTCACATATAAATTATGTTGACTATCGCCATCCAAAGAAACCATCAAATCAGCTTGACCTACTGTGTACACTCCCGTATAGGCAGCCGCTGAGAATCGTGGCGGTAACGGTTCACGTGCTTCTAAGCTCAGTGTAAAAAATAATAAAGAAATAAATATAAGAAAAAGTATGAGCTTAAATAATTGCATTTCCTGATGCATTGCCTATTCCTTTAAGTTTTAAGCCATCCCAAGCTTAAGAAATCGCGCAACTGACTTATTTTCGGGAGACTGTTGGAGCATCTAAACCAATTTGTGATGATGGGCGATAGAATCTTACCAGTATATCAGTATATCAGTATTCGCTACTAGTGCCATTTGACAATAAGGATTCCTAATCCTGCATGCCTTGTGAAGGTAGCATAACCTTAGGTAGGGGTTGATTAAGACTTGCTACATCATCAGGTGCAATATTGAGTAAGTGTAAAGCATTATTCATCACATGGGAAAAAATAGGTCCTGCCGTATAACCACCATAATATAAACGGCCTTTTGGATCATGCAAAACGACTGCGACTACCAGACGAGGGTGACTCGCGGGAGCAATACCAATAAAAATACTATTATAACGATGTTTTTCATAACCATGCGCTCCAACTATACGTACCGTACCGGTTTTTCCTGTGACTCTATAACCGGGAACTCGCGCTAATGGGGCTGTTCCACCTTTAGTCAGTACCGACTCTAACATGTCCAAAACTTCCCTACTAATAGTCTTATCCATCACACGCTGCCCTACTGGAGCTTCATCTTGCACTTTAAGAAAAGTAACCGGAATTTTGATACCTCCATCCGCTAACACCGCATAAGCTTGCGCCAATTGTAAAGCAGTGACAGAAATTCCATAACCAAATGATAACGTCGCGAGTACAAAAGGATTCCATACTTTAAAGTTTGGCAAACTACCGGTTCGCTCACCTGGAAAATCACTTTGCGTAATTTGACCAAAACCGACTTGATGTAAAGTATTCCAACAACTTTCTGCGGGTAAGGAAAGAATAAGTTTTGACATACCCATGTTGCTAGAAATCTGTAATATCTTAGTCAAATCCATTATGCCATTATTATGTTCATCCATAATTCGCTTCCCACCAACAATCATCCAACCAGGCGATGTATCGATTTGACTGCTGGGAGTAAATCGACCACTCGCTAACACACTGGCCATACTAAAACTTTTGATGGTTGATCCCGGTTCAAACAAATCGGTTAAAGCACGGTTACGTGTATGTCCATTGTGCGCCGTAAGCCTGTCATTAGGATTATATGATGGCCAATTTGCCATTGCTAAAATTTCACCTGTTTTAACATCAAGTACAACGACTGATCCAGAATCGGCTTGATATCGTTCAATACCGGTTTTAAGTTCTCTAAAAGCCACATATTGGATACGTTTGTCGATGCTTAATTGTAAATCACGTCCAGGTCTTGGTTGACGTATCGAGCGTATATCCGCTACAACATGTCCTAAACGATCTTTAACCACTTTCTTTAAGCCAGATTGACCTTCTAACCAATTATTATAAGCTAACTCTAAACCTTCTTGTCCTTTATCATCCACATTGGTTAAACCCACTATATGCGCCATCACGGGTCCTTCCGGATAATAACGATGATATTCATTTTGTAAGAAAACGCCGGGTATTTTAAGATCTTTGATTTGTTTCGCTAAACTCGGATTTAAACCACGCTTTAAATAAACAAATTCTTTCAATTGACCATGCAGTACGGTTTCATGAATGGTTTGCGAATTAATTTGTAAAAAATGACTTAATAAAAAAAGTTGTTGCTGATTAGGCTTAAAATAAGCAGGGTCTACCCAAATAGCTTCTACGGGGGTACTGATAGCCAAAGGTTCGCCGCGGCGATCCAAAATCATACCGCGATGTGCAGGCATATTTAAAGTCCGCACTGTTCTTGCATTTCCTTGATTACGTAAAAACTGACGGTTTATAACTGTTAGATTGATGAGTCTGCCGATGAGACCAAAAGCAATGACGAGTAATATCAAAACTACGATCATTAAACGCCATTGGTATGTCGAGATGATGGAGGTATGTTTATTTTTTTTGACGTGACGACCCAGCATGAAACTAAAACCTCTTTGCTAAACCAAGTGTAGAACTTGAGTTCGAGGCACACGATAGTCAAAAAACAAAATTATCTTGAAAAATAAAGATCGTAAACTTAGTTTATAAAATATAATCAAATCACCGATGCAATCTGGAAAAGAATCGAATAGCATTGCTAAACGGACTTTGTTAATAAAACCGTGTTTTTCATTTCGGGAATTCGCATTCCTAATTCTTGTTGCGCTAAGCTTTGTATTCTCACTGGCGCCACCCAAGTATTTTCTTCAAGTAGGAGTTGGCTCCACTCTGTTTTTAAACCATCGTAATCTTGTTGACTGGCTTGTAACTGACTATATAAATTACGTTGCATAGTTTTTATATAGATAACTGAAAGTGCTGAGGATAATACTGCCAGTGTTAATAAAACGAGTCCTAACATCTTTAAGGAAATAATCCAGCTTTGTCCTCGTTCCCAGGTCAAAGAATTTTGTGTTAAAGCACGTGCCGCCATATTCATGATATTTTCTCCGCAATTCGCAACATTGCGCTACGCGATCGTGGATTGGTTTGAATCGCATACGCATCCGGTTTAATTCCGCGACCCAAATTTTTTAATTTAGGCCTCCATTCAGCTGGCATGAAAGGTAGTTTTTTTAATTCCACCGCTTCATGCGTATGTTGACGAATAAAACGTTTTACGATTCGATCTTCTAATGAATGAAAGCTAATGACTAACAAACGTCCACCTATCTTCAACACTTCTATACTTTGTTCTAAGCAGACTGCTAAATCTTCCAACTCATTATTAATTCGAATACGTATTGCCTGAAAGGTTTGTGTAGCGGGATGCTTATGTCGCTCCCATCGTGGGTGGGCTAACTTCACCACATTCGCTAAATGAACCGTCGTTACAATAGGTCTTAATTTTCTCTCTTCTGCTATTGCTCGAGCAATACGTTTTGCATAACGTTCTTCGCCATAGTCCTTTAATACTTGTGCAATTTCCTTTTCTGCCGCACAAGCTAGCCATTCTGCTGCGCTGATTCCTGCTTTTGGATCCATACGCATATCTAATGGCCCATCTCGTAAAAAACTAAATCCTCTATCCGCTTGATCCAATTGGGGTGAAGAAACCCCTAAATCTAATAAGAGTCCCGACACTAGCCCCATAATTCCTTCAACTTCCGCTATTTCTTTAATGCGCTTAAATGATCCTTGATAAACCCTAAAGCGATGATCATGGCCCCATTGCTGTTGTGCATAAGCAACAGCAGCTGGATCCTTATCAATAGCAATTAACCTTCCCTTATCTCCTAAATTCTCTAAAATCTGACTCGCGTGTCCGCCACGCCCAAATGTGGCATCAATATAAATTCCATCAGCCGCTATAGCCAAATATTCAACTACCTCTGCCAGTAAAACCGGTTGATGCTGTTCTTGTTTTTGCATCGACAAAAAGCCTACAACGCTAAATTCTGTAACTCATCAGGTATGTTTCCCGGCTTAACTGTCTCTGAAATCCATTGAGTACGATAATCATCCCATTCGCTGGCACACCATAATTCAATTTTTCTACCTTGCCCGACGACCATAATTTCCTTTTCTAAATGCGCATAATTTCTTAACAATGACGGCAATAAAATTCGGCCGTTCGTATCTAAATCCAAGTCGGTTGCATGACCTATCAGTAAGCGCTGAATACGCCGCACTGCTGGATTAAAGCTCGGTAAAGCCTGCAACTTTTCTTCGATGATTTCCCATTCCTGTATAGGATAAAGCAATAAACAAGGAGACTCGGTATCGATAGTAAGTACTAATTGAGGTTCTTTATCTGCAGGCAGCAACTGTCGATAACGAACCGGTAATTTTATCCGGCCTTTCGCATCGAGCACTACCAAATTTATACCCCGAAACATAATTTATCCCATTTTTGCCCACATTTACCCACTTTTTGCCACTTAATTACACTATAGGAATTAGAAATGCTTCTTGTCAAGCATTAGCTGGGGAGGCTTAGATAAATGTGTTTTATAAGTACAAAACGAGCTGACACACGCTAAAATTTGCTAGGTTAATTACCTGAATGGTAATATTTTAGAAAAGAGAGTCGGCCGATAAGCCGGGTTCTGTCATGGACAGTCATTCATCTAGGGTATACGTCACCATACACCTCAAGCGACCTACCCGAACCTAGCGTGGGCCACGCCTAAAAGGCTCCTATTTGGTCTTGCTCCAAGTGGGGTTTGCCCTGCCATCACTGTTACCAATGATGCGGTGTGCTTTTACCACACCTTTTCACCCTTACCTAAGCTATAGTCTCGTCAGAGACTAAACTATACCTTCGCATTGAATTTTTGGCTGTGTTGCCGCTCAATTCGCAATCCTCATGTATATTGTATACACTCCGGTTGCTCTTTTTCGCGACGCCTTGCCAAAAATCCAATTGCTGTGAGTAAATATTAGGCGGTATATTTTCTGTGGCACTTTCCGTAGGCTTACGCCTCCCAGGCATTACCTGGCACTTTGCCCGATGGAGCCCGGACTTTCCTCTGTAAAAAATACAGCGACTGTCTAGCCAACTCTACTTAAGCGTTAGCGTACTATTTTTTCACAATGCATTGCAATACAATTAAAAAGTTTTATTGAAATATTGACTGATAATTAAATTGAGGCTTCTTTTGAAAAAATTGTATATAGGTTTAATGTCGGGTACGAGCATGGATGCAGTCGATGCTGCATTAGTTGATTTGTCTAATGATCAACCAAACTTACTTGCGACCTATAAATCGCCTTTACCGAATACTTTGCGTACCGAGCTAGTTAAGCTATACACCACAGACACCATCAACATAGTAAAATTTGCTGAACTCGATCAAAAATTAGCATTAATTTCGGTTGAAACGGTAAAAAATTTATTAGCAGGAAGTCAATATTCTGCTAAAGATATTTTGGCTATAGGCAGTCATGGCCAAACCGTTTTTCATTATCCTCATCTTAACCGCTATCCTTTTACGATTCAGATAGGTGATCCTAATATTATTGCTGAAAAAACCGGGATTACCACGATTGCAGATTTTCGCCGGCGCGATATTGCTGCTGGAGGTCAAGGAGCACCACTCACACCCGCTTTTCACAACACTATTTTTCGTAATAAAAAAGAAGATACTATTGTGTTAAATCTCGGTGGGATTGCCAATATTACTTACTTGGCTGCTGATCCGAAAGTTAGTGTTTTAGGTTTTGATACCGGTCCTGCTAATTGTTTACTCGATCAATGGATACACCATCATCTTAACCGATGGTTTGATGAAGAGGGCGCTTGGGCGGCAAGCGCTACTTTTGACGAAATGTTATTAAAACAATTTTTATCCGATCCTTATTTTCAATTAAAACCTCCCAAAAGCACGGGCCCCGAATACTTCAATTTTAAATGGATACAGACACAACTCGCTACACTAAACCTACAGTTAACGCCGGCTATTGTACAAGCAACACTGTGTGAACTGGTTGCCATCAGCGTTGCCAGAGCCATCCAGACCTTTAAAAGTACACATGGCGTAATTTTGCTTTGTGGGGGAGGAAGTAAAAATACTTATCTAAAAAAACGCATACAACAACATCACCCACATCAAGTATTATTAACTGATGATCGCGCGGTATCCAGTGAATGGTTAGAATCGATGGCTTTTGCATGGATAGCAAAGCAAACCTTAGAAGGCAAATGCAGTAATCTTCCTGAAGTAACAGGCGCTAAAAACTCAACTATCCTGGGCGGCATCTACCTAGCCCTATCCAACTAGATTTACCCACCGAGTTCATCAAAGAAGGGTTAATCTCAAAACATAGCGATCGATCATAGGCAGAACCTTTTAACTAACTTTGAAAACAATAACTAATGACTACGTTGTTATTACACAATCAAGATTTAAAAAAATTCAGGAAATAAAGCTATAAAATAATCATGCGGCAAAAGAAGCACCGCAACCACACGTAGTTTTAGCATTCGGATTACGGATAATAAACTGTTCACCGGTTAAGTCAGATTTATAATCGATTTCTGCTCCTACCAGGTAAACTAAGCTCATGGGATCCACGAGTAGTTGAACGTTGATAGGGTCATGATCTCCAGCATCCTTTTTAACGATAGGCTTGGTTATCACAGTATCATCTTCATTGATAGTCTCATCAAAACTAAATCCGTATTGAAAACCAGAACAACCCCCTCCTGTAATAAACACACGTAATTTTAGTTGAAAATTCTCTTCCTCTGAAATCAGCTCCCATATTTTGCTTGCCGCATTTTCAGTAATAACGATAGATGGCATCTCTGCTAAAGATACCTCTGAAGAGGCTGAGTTTTGCTGTGGTGCTATTTCTGACATAAAAACCTACTAATGGGCATTTGAGTAAAAATTATACATTATTCTAAGTTCTATGCCTATAACAACATCGCTATTTTTCATTAGCATTGCTAAGCACTTAAGTGTGCACCTTGGAAGTTAATTAAATGAAATTATGCGCCACCCTGTAATTGCCTGCGTAACAGTCTAAAGTCTTTGGGGTTTAAACTATCTGGCAATAAAACTAAAGAAATTTTACTTTTTTTCTTGCCCAAGGAAACAAAGTTTAATAATACAAAATAACGGGTACAAATACTATCATCAGCCAAATTTAACACACTCACTTCACCTAGATAATTTCTTAATTGCCAGCAACCCGAACTTTGTTGCCAAAATTCAATAACAG
>JBARFJ010000007.1:0-9803 GCA_049797115.1 Candidatus Aquirickettsiella sp.
AACTTTAGATCTTTTTTAGTCGCTTCCCGGTCTTAATCGAGTCGCTCACTAAATCTCCTCTTCTCCCTCTCAAGCCAAAAACTCAAGAGCTCGCGAATTCTACCCCATACATTTTTTCTGTCAAGCGGAATGTTAGTTAAAAATATTTCGGTAATGAATTCTTCCATTCTAATAGTTTATTTGCTTTGAAGCGTCTAACCATTTGTACTATTAACCTGAAAATTCTTGTATTTTAGATAATAAAAAACAGTTCATTAATTATGAATATAATCGGTGTTATAATTAATACTCTTAAAAAATGAGTAAGTTTTTCTAATTTATATTTGTAAAATTTATTAAGTGAACTTTATGGGACCTATTATACTGGACTTAGCAGGCTTAGAACTAAGCTCTGAAGAACGTGAACTAATAAAACACCCTCAAATGGGGGGAATTATTTTTTTTCAACGTAATTTTGAATCGACTTCTCAACTTGAAAACTTAATTGCACAAATTCATCTGCATAGTAAGCAAAAACTTTTATTGACTGTTGATCAAGAAGGCGGAAGAGTTCAACGCTTTCAAGAAGGATTTACGCAACTACCTGCTTTAGGGTTAATTGGCGCTCGTTACGATCAAAATCCTGAAGAAGCTATGCAGCTTGCTGAAGCGCATGGTTGGTTATTAGCGAGTGAGTTACTGGCTGTAGGTATCGATCTTAGTTTTGCACCCGTTTTAGATTTAAATAATAATTTAAATCAGGTCATAGGTTTACGTGCATTACATAGCGACCCTACTATTGTGACTAAATTAGGACGTGCTGTCATTACAGGAATGCATCGTGCAGGTATGTGTTCTGTGGGTAAACATTTTCCTGGACATGGTTCTGTCAGTGCTGATACTCACACCCATTTCACCGTAGATGATAGAGACTATCAAACCATTGAAGCACAGGATTTAATTCCTTTTGCTCAATTAAGCCCATATCTTGATGGCATAATGGCTTCACATATAGTTTACAATCAGGTTGATCCGTTACCCTGTGGTTTTTCTCCCTATTGGTTACAATCTATTTTACGTGAACAATTAAATTTTACGGGCGCCATCTTCACGGATGATTTATCAATGAAAGCAGTACAACATATGGGAACTATCTCAGAACGTATACGACTTGCTTTGCAAGCAGGGTGCAATGGATTACTCGTTTGTAATTGCCGAAAAGATGCTATCTTAGCACTAGAAAATTTAGAACGCACTCCAGAACTTATTAAACTTTATAATTCTCAATACTTGCAAAAATTATTTCCTCATCGCACACTAACCCTCTCTGCCCTACAACAAACTGACACTTGGTGTAGTGCGGTTAATCTATTAAAACCTCTATTTGAACATTAGGAAGCATTCATGTTAATCCCAAGTCATATACAAGAAGTCGAAAGAAAAGCGACTCGCCTTTTTACTAAAGAACAAATCGAAAATAGTTTAGACAACATGGCTAGGGCAATTAGTAATAAATTAAGTGAAAGCAACCCGGTGGTCTTATGTGTCATGATTGGAGGTCTTATTCCAGCAGGGAATTTACTTCCACGTCTAGATTTTCCCTTAGAATTAGACTATGTCCATGCTACTCGCTATTCACATGAAACCGTTGGGCAAGCTGAAATACTCTGGATAGCTAAACCCCGCGTATCGCTTAAAGGTCGTAATATATTGATTATAGAAGATATTCTAGATGGCGGCTTGACATTAGCGGCCATCGTTGATTATTGTCATGAGCAGGGAGCACACGCGGTGTATACTGCCGTCTTACTCGATAAACAAAAAGCTGAACGTTTGCCAGGAGGAACAAGCTCCGCAGATTTTACGGCTATTACTATGGATAGTGGTTTTGTTTTTGGATATGGAATGGACTATAACGGCTATTTACGGAATGCACCTGGTATTTATGTTGTAGCTCCTGAACATGAATAATATACTTTTCGCACTTGAAATTTTGCCCGCGTTATCGCTGACCTCGCAATCTTCATGTATATTGTATACACTCCGATTGCACCACAATGCGGTCCACGTCCAAAAAGTCCAGTTGCTGTGAGTATAACTCTTGTAAAATATTATTTTTTGAGGTCAAATAGGTTACACTATGACTAACTCATCGATTATTGATTTAACAGACGATAGCTTTGAAGAAAAGGTACTTAAATCTAAGCTACCCGTATTAGTTGATTTTTGGGCAGAATGGTGTGGCCCCTGTAAAACGATCGCCCCTATTTTAGAGGAGCTTGCCCTAAAGTATTCTGAAAAAATAAAAATTGGTAAAGTAAATGTTGACGAGAACAATTCTACCCCGGCAAAATACGGCATACGTGGAATTCCTACATTAATCCTCTTTAAAGATGGAAAGGCACTAGAAACCAAAGTCGGTATCTTATCGAAATCCAAGATAGAAGAATTTTTAGATCAACATCTTGCGTAAAGACGAATGTACTCTATCTAATACAACTATTTTTCTAAGTAGGATGAGCTTTAAGATAACTAGTAATAATACTACTTTTGGGAATTCAAGTAACTTTTTTCGCAGCATTTACTTTAATATATGCGTAGGAGCACTATTTGTATCTCTACTCGGATATAAAATTATAAAATGAATTTATTTAGCACTCTCTAAATTCTTGACACTCACCCTTTATATTAATATTCCAATTAAATACTTATTCACTCAATTTTTTACACTTCCTTTTATGAAAGAAACAATACTATGAATTTAACAGAACTTAAGAAAAATTCCCCAGCTGAATTGGTTGCTATTGCTGAAGAATTAAAAATAGACGGCTTAGGACGTCTGCACAAAAAAGATATGATCTTTTCTATCCTCAAAGCACTAGCAAAAAGAGGAGAAGACATCTATGGAGACGGTGTATTAGAAATATTACCGGATGGCTTTGGCTTTTTACGTTCTGCAGAAGGATCTTATCTTGCCGGACCTGATGACATTTATGTTTCTCCTAGCCAAATTCGTCGTTTTAATCTTCATACTGGCGACACTGTTTCAGGAAAAATTCGCCCACCTAAAGAATCTGAGCGTTATTTTGCTTTACTCAAAGTAAGCGAGATTAATTTTGATGCTCCTGAAAATGCTAAAAATCGAGTTTTATTTGAAAATTTAACACCCTTATTTCCCGATGAGCGAGTCACACTCGAGCGCGGAAACGGTAGCACCGAAGATATCACTGCTAGAATTATTGATTTAGTTGCTCCAACCGGGAAAGGACAACGAGGTTTAATTGTATCTCCTCCAAAAGCCGGTAAAACGATGATGATGCAAAACATTGCGCAATCAATTTCACATAATTGTCCAGAATGCTATTTGATTGTTTTATTAATTGATGAGCGTCCTGAAGAAGTAACCGATATGCGACGCTCTGTTCGTGGTGAAGTCATCGCAAGTACCTTTGATGAGCCTGCAACACGACATGTACAAGTTGCAGAAATTGTTATTGAAAAAGCGAAACGATTGGTCGAACATAAAAAAGATGTGGTTATCCTATTAGATTCCATCACCCGATTAGCGCGCGCTTATAATACTGTTATTCCTTCCTCTGGAAAGGTGTTAACAGGTGGTGTCGATGCGAATGCATTACAACGACCGAAACGTTTTTTTGGAGCTGCACGTAATATTGAAGAAGGTGGTAGTTTAACCATCATCGCAACCGCATTGGTTGATACCGGTTCAAAAATGGATGATGTTATCTATGAGGAATTTAAAGGAACCGGAAATATGGAAATTCATCTTGATCGAAGAATAGCTGAAAAACGTATTTATCCTGCTATCCACTTAAATCGATCCGGTACCCGACGAGAAGAATTACTAGCTAAACCCGATGTATTACAAAAAATGTGGATATTACGAAAAATTTTACAATCCATGGATGAAGTAACCGCCATGGAGTTCTTAATTGAACGCTTAAAAAACACCAAAACCAATGATGAATTTTTTGATTCAATGAAAAAATAATCTTTTATTCAAATACAGACGTTAGATTTACAATTGCATTTCGCGTTGGAAGAAGCGAATGCAACAGGCGTGACCTACTGGATTGCCGCGCGCATCGCGCGCGCAATAACGACTAAGTTATTTGAGTTTCGTATCTTCAATTACGAAACTTAGATTTAGCTATTTTTAAGTTTTTTTTCTAAATCAGCTAAGACTCCAGGAAGCGTATTATCAATGAGTGTTGCTAATTTTTTGCAACAAGGTTCCAAAGCACTATCCTTACGCCATAAAATCCCAATTTTTCGTTCTGGTATAGGAGCAGTAAAAGGTTTATTGACTATTAAAGGATGTTCTTCTAAAGCCAATAAAGGAAGCAAAGTAATACCCGCGCCACTGGCCACCATATGTCGCAAAGTTTCTAAACTGGTTGCACGGTAATTCGTCTTTTCTTTAAGGCTGCTTTTTTTGCGACAAGCCTCTAATGCCTGATCTCTTAGACAATGCCCTTCTTCTAATAAAAGGAGATTATCGTGATTTAAATCTTTCAAATGCAATTCTTTAGCATAATGTAATGAATGCGAGATAGGCATAACCAGAAAAAAAGGCTCTTTAAATAAAGTTTGTACAATCATGCCCTTATGGGGAACTGGTAATGCTAATATGAGCGCATCTAAACTCCCCTGGTTTAATTGTGTTAAAAGAGTCTCCGTTTTATCTTCATATAAATATAACGTGAGTTTCGGTAATTGCTGCTTGATGACAGGTAAAATATGTGGCAGTAAATAAGGACCCAAACTAGGAATTAATCCTAAACGTAATTCAGCAGAAAAAGGATCCTTAGCTAATTTTGCCAATCTCTCTAGTTCATTCACTGCATTCAATATATGTTTTGCTTGTTCAATAATACGCATGCCTGATGCGGTAATTAAAACTCTTTTTTGTCCTCGCTCAAATAATTGCACGCCTAAAGCTTGTTCTAATTTTTTCAATTGAATACTTAAAGTCGGCTGACTCACTGAACATGCTTTAGCCGCCTTTCCAAAATGGCGATATTCTGCTAAAGCTAATAAATATTTAAGATCTTTTAGATTCATAATACCTTGAGAGTAAGCAAGCTAATTTTTTATCGCTTTTTTAGCATTGTTTAAGAACAGAAAATTTAAGTAGGCTTAGAGTGAGGCGCAATTAATTGAATCTTATATTTGACTGGGTTATCTGGACAAGCTTTTATTCCACATTCGAGATAGGTAGAAATACCATTAAAACTAGCTAAAAGAAATACCAATGCAAAAGCAGCATGGGTTAATAATTGCATACCCTTAGATTTGGATGGATTATCATATTCATATTGAGGAAAAATACTAAAAATAATCGAGATATAAATGATAACACCTACACATAGAAGGAACAGCCAAGTATAAAGATGTAGTCCAAATAAAGGAAGACCATAGCCGGGATCGCCGGGGATTACATGAAGAAAGATTTGACGAACACAAATGGCTGCCGTCAACATTGCTGATATTAGAGATAAAGTATAATGGGCCGGACGGATCTTAAATTGCACATTCAGCAAAAAACCGAATGCTATTGCCAACACACCAAGCCGTTGCAGCAGACATAAAGGACACGGTAATTCGTGATAGCGTATTTGCAAAATAAAAGCGACTAACAACAAAAACGCCAAACCTAAAGCATCTATTGCGTTAAGCGCTTTAACAATTTTGGTTACTTTAGATGGCTGCATAATAATTATCCCTAAAATTGCAGAGATAAATGTTGCGTTATATCATGCATAAAAGCAAAAGTAGTGCATATTAAAAAGACAATAAATAAACCTATAGCAAGCCTACGCTGCTTGCACCAGGCCAAGAGCACACAAAAACTATAGAAAAAGAATAACGCTAACATAAGTGCCTACTACATAACTGCTATTAATCTAGCCTAGTTTTTAAAAAAAATCTATGTTGTTACCTAAACCGCTGTGGAGATATTTTAACCAAGCCTATGAAAAGATATCCAATAAAAGTTTGTTAGGTAGAATGCTTATCTAATATCGATTGTATGCCTGCCCAAGATTTGAGCCTGGGCACAGATTCTACCAAAATTTCATTACTTCTATGTTGTTTGGCCTTACGTAAATATTTATATAGCACCTGGGCATATTGGCTAGCATCTTTGGGCATAAGAACCCAAGTTAAGTTCTTATATTTTTTCTTTACTGGACTCAATCCAAACACCGTTAATGTTTTATGTTGATTTAAATAATCATCGATAATGTACTCTAATTCTTGTTTAGCAACCTGTTTTAATAAAGGTTTTTTAGATAACCGATAAGACAATGCTGTCTCAATTTGGTAAGGAGTGATGGATTTTAGTTGCTCTAAAGAAATAGCACCTAATCTAAGTATTCGCGGAACGTCAAAAGTGACGTCAATAATTGTCGATTCAATGCCGATAGAGCAAGGTCCGCCATCAATAATAAGATCAAGCTCATTATCAAACTCCTCTCGCACATGCTCGATTTGCGTAGGGCTAAGATGAGTGGAACGATTCGCAGAAGGTGCCGCCAATCCATTACCAAAAGAATTTAAGATAGTTTGTGCAATAGGGTGATCCGGCACTCGTAAACCTATTTTATCTTGGTCGGCAGTTAATGCAGCCAAAACCGATTTTTCTTTATGTAAAATAAGCGTCATAGGGCCTGGCCAAAAATGCTGGGCTAATTTTTCAGCCACCGGAGGAATATCGCGAGCCCATCTGTTTAGTGAATGTTCTTTTGCTATTAAAACGCTTAAAGGCTGATTGGTAGGACGTTTCTTCAGCGCATAAATTTGTTGAATGGCAGTTAAATTCCTTGCATCACCTGCCATGGCATAAACCGTTTCAGTAGGAAAAACAATCAGTTTCCCCTCGTTTAAAAGTTTGATTGCTAAAGCTAATTCATTTGAATTAATCATTTGATAAAACTCACATTAAACGTTCAATAGGTAAAAAAGTCATTCGTTGTACCCGGCGGCTGAACCAAATTCAATGCTTTAGATATAGTGTATCTAACTAAGCAAAGGATGAGTAGAATAAACACTTAAAAATAAACGATGAATATGGCATTATAGGGAGACCTTTCACGCTTTAATAGGTTATTTACCTAAATAAATTGCATGGAAATGCGCATGAAGCGCATAAAAGTTTTACACCATCTAAAAAGATTTGATTTGCAAAGGACTATGAATAAAATAATCTCCAGCTTTATCTATAAATTTTTAAAAAATTTCTTTTTTATATTGATATCATTCTCATTTTTATCAAACTTAGCATTTGCCAGCTCCAATGCTGACAAAGCAAAAAAAAATCTAGAACTCAATATCCCCTATCCAGTTATTAATTACCCTAAAGACGTTACATTACGCAAGCTGATTAAGCGTGGTGAATATTTGAGTAAAGCCGGTGATTGTATCGCTTGTCATACCGATACTAAACATCAAGGTAAACCCTTTGCCGGTGGCCTGGGAATTTACACGCCTTTCGGAAGCATTTACTCTCCCAATATAACGCCAGATAAAACCACAGGCATAGGATCATGGAGTGATAAGGATTTTATCCGTGCCATGCATGAAGGTATTGCCCCAAATGGAAGTTATTATTTCCCTGTATTTCCTTTTGCTAGCTTCACAAAAATCAATAACAATGATTTATTAGCGATTAAAGCCTATCTCTTTAGTCTAACTCCCGTTAAAAAAGCAAACCAAGCCAATGAAATGATGTGGCCCTTTAATTGGCGTTTTTTGCAATTAGGATGGCGAATTTTATTTCTTCGCCCAGGAGATTATAAAGTAGATCATCAAAAAACCGAAGCATGGAATCGGGGTGCATATTTAGTCCAAGGTTTAGGTCACTGCGGTATGTGCCATACTCCTCTAAATTTGTTAGGTGCAGAAAAAAAGAAAAACTACCTAACGGGTGGTTTTATTCAAGGGTATTACGCGCCTAACATTAGTGCAAGTGGATTAAAAGATGTCAGCATCGATGATATCCGTGCAGTGTTTACGCAAAACAAAATGTTAAGAAATTCCGGTATCGTCGCAGGCCCAATGGCAGAGGTTAATAGTAACAGTCTTAAATATTTATCTACCGACGATTTAGATGCGATGGCTATTTATTTAAAAACTGTAAAAAGTAAAATGCCTTATTCAGCTTTCAGTGGACCTATTACGCCTAAAACTGGTCACAAAGTTTATGAGTCTTATTGTGCAGTTTGTCATGCCAGCGGAGCCGCAGGTGCCCCTAAGTTAGGTGATGCCACTGAATGGAAAAAACGTCTAAAACAAGGGAAAAATATCGTTTATGCAAGAGCTATTCACGGTTTTAACTCCATGCCACCTAAAGGTACTTGCACTGGCTGCTCAGATGATGCGGTAAAAGCTGCGGTTGATTACCTCATTCTGAATGATCAAGGTGGAACTACTGCGCCCATGGCTTTACAAGAAATTCCGCTCAGCCTAGAAATAGGAAAACAAATTTATCAACAACATTGTGCCGTCTGTCACGATAATGGGAAATTGGGTGCACCGATATTAGGAGATAAGACGAGTTGGAAACCCATCATAGCCAAAAATATTGATGTGTTATTCGCACATACTATTTATGGGTATAAAAAAATGCCGGCAAAGGGTGACTGCAAAAACTGTACTAATTCGGAATTGGAAGCGAGTGTAAAATATATGGTAGAACAAAGCAAAACCACAGGAAATTATTCTCTATGGTAAAGTTCTGCGCTAAGCATTTTTAAATTAATTTTTTTTATATTTGAGAATTGATAGATACAAAAGTATTTCAGTTATGAGAGCAATAAAAAAGGATAGATATGATATGGATCATGTTAAAAGATTTTTTTTAGTTTTTTTTGTATGCCTTAATTTTCTGGCTACTCCCGAATTAGCTTTCGCTGCGTGGAAAACCAATATGCCGGTGGGTGTAACACCTATCAGTCATGCCATTTATCATTTACATATGTTGGTATTTTGGATCTGTGTGGGAATTGCAGTCGTAGTTTTTAGCATTATGATTTATTCATTAATACGACATAGAAAATCACGAGGAGTCCAGGCTGCGCAATTTCACGAACATTTTGCCTTAGAAATTGCTTGGGCTATTGTACCGTTTATTATATTAATCGTCATTGCGATTCCTGCGACCAAAACCTTAATCAAAATGAATGACAATAGTGATCCTGAACTAACCATAAAAGTTACAGGATATCAGTGGCGTTGGCGCTATGCCTATTTAGATCAAGGAATCGATTTTTTTAGCAATCTATCTACGCCTGCAGAAGAATTACAAAATCAAGCAAAGAAAAATCAGTGGTATTTACTAGAAGTTGATCATCCACTCGTCGTACCTATTCATAAAAAAATTAGATTTTTATTTACTTCGAATGACGTCATACATTCATGGTGGGTGCCAACTCTAGGCATTAAACGCGATACTATCCCAGGATTTATTAATGAAGCCTGGGCAAAAATAGAGTCTGAAGGGACGTATCGTGGTCAATGCGCTGAATTGTGCGGAACAAATCACGCCTTTATGCCTATCGTTGTAAAAGCGGTTAGCACAACAGAATTTAACCTATGGGCCAAACAACAATCAGGAGAATTTCTTCATGGAACACACACTTGATCCAGAACATGCGGCTCCTCGAAGTTTTTTCGCATTCATTAAGCGTTGGTTGTTCACCACCAATCATAAAGAAATTGGGACATTGTATCTTCTTTTTAGCTTGCTTATGTTTTTTATAGGTGGAATCTTTGCTTTATTGATCAGCGCAGAGTTATTTCAA
>JBARFJ010000008.1:0-99525 GCA_049797115.1 Candidatus Aquirickettsiella sp.
TGCAAATACGGCAAAGCAATAGCTAGTAAACGCCAATAAAAAGCCCGTAAAAATATGATCTTTAAAAACGCCAGAGTCGGAAACAAAACGATGCAAAAAATCCCAATGGGCAAAAAATTTAATAAAAGAAAGTAGTAGTGTCATACTTGCTGCCACTAAAAAAGCAAAAAATGCATAAACCGCAGTTTTTTCGTCACGAAAGGTACTAAATAGAAAGAATCCCAGCAAGAATTTACTGTATTTTATCAGCGTATGTATCGCTACTGTCCGCGGCACAGTAGTATAACTAAGGCCTATAAGAAATAATGCAAAAAAAATCACAAACATTAAAGCCATCGGGTTGTAGCGTAAAATTAGATATTTTTCCTGCCAATTTCCAGATAATAAACAACAGAGAACCGTCGCCGAGAAAAAAATCATCAATGCAGCCGTTGAGAGGGGCAATACAAATGCAGTCATCACAGCCAAAATTTGACTAAGTCGTTGAAAATAATCTCTAAGTGGACGAGAAGAAACGAGTGTATCAGCAGACATGATTTATCCTATGATAAAGATATATTAATTTTACATACCGATAAAAAACGCCTAGGGCATTGGAAATGGCCAATATAAAACCTTCGCGACCATCTAAAAAACCTAGACGTAATAAATAGCCACGAATAAAACACCATATTGCATGCAGAATAGCTTTTGACATACTGGATTTTTTATGTTGTTGATAAGCCATTTGCGCAGCAAAGTTAGAATATTGTTCTAGTTTTAGTAATACTTGGCTAATAGTTTTCATGGTATTATGAAAAATAACCTGTTTTAAATCACCTAAATGCAAATACCCCTGTAGATTTTCATGGATAATCGCCGGTGTAAAACGAATATGAGGTAAGCGACGAAATAGTCTTATGACTTTATCCCTACCCCAATCCCCGTAACGAATCTTTTTTCCAGTAAAAAATGATATTCTTTTAATGGAGTAAGCATCATTTTGATCCTTAGAGTTAGAAATAATATGTTTTATTTCTTCAATTAATCCTGGACTTAATGCTTCATCGGCATCTATGGATAACACCCATTTACCCCGTGCTTTATCTAAAGCCCGATTCTTTTGTATGCCGAATCCCGGCCAATCGGTTGAAAAAATATTCTCTGTATACTGCCGACAAATTTCTAAGGTATTATCTTGGCTTCCCGAGTCCAGAATAATGATTTCACCCGCCCACTTTACAGACTCCAAACAACGTTGGATATCTCTTGCCGCATCTTGCACTATTACAATTACGCTTAACGCTAGCATATAATGTTAAAAAAGCTTATAAAGCTGCAGATTATATCATTTAGCTAATAGATAGATAGCATTAGGAGATTAATCTTCGCTTATGCATATCTGAAACAAAGCCTGCAGTTTTTAGGATTCAGAGAATTTTCAGGAAACTTTTTATGATCTATTATTTATATCTTGTGCTCGCTATCATTGCTGAGGTAATTGGAACTCTATCGATGAAAGCGAGTGAACAATTCACACGCCTATGGCCATCAATGACTGTAGTTGCAGCTTATTTGCTGGCTTTTTACTTTTTATCACTTACTTTACGCGTTATGCCGGTAGGTATTGTCTATGCAATTTGGTCTGGGGTAGGTATTGTTCTAACATTGGTATTCGCCGCATTAATTTTCAAACAAATCCCGGATTGGCCTGCCATCGTTGGCGCATCTATTATTATACTAGGCGTTATTATTATAAATGTGTTTTCCAAAGTATCCGCACATTAAACTCGGTACATGTTAAAACTATATCTATACATAGCTTAACTCACTCAAAAAGATGTATTCAAATTATAGAAAATAATCGGCTAATTGATTATTAGGCCGATTTTAGTGATCACTTGTTCTGCGGTTAAATTTTCCAAACATTGGCTACGACTTCGAATATTTTGATCACAACCTTCTTGAAAACAAGGGACGCAAGCTCCAGAACCTTGCATTAAATAAACATTATTCCTATGCTGAGATCCGACCCTAACAAATGGATTGCTTAATGTCCATGCTTTAGGCCAAGGACCCCATTTTACTGGATTGCTTGGACCAAATAACGCCATGGTCGGAATACCTAACGCAGCCGCCATATGCGTTACCACTGTATCCGGGCCAATATAAACTTTAGCTCTACTTAATAAGAAACCGAGTTGATTTAAATTTAAATGACCTACCATATTAATAGCACCTTCTGGCAGTCTATCCAACAGTTCAGTGGCCATTTTTTTTTCTGATTCATTTTTATCTCCGGTTAAAACAACCGTATAACCAACTTGTAATAACCAATTAGCTACCTTTACCCAACCTTCTATAATCCATTCTTTATAAGAAAATTTAGGTCGCAGATGCAAAATAGCTAATTTTTTATTCATATCAACAAGTTGCATTACTTTCTGAGAATCTTTTTGCTGCCAAGCAATAACAATTTCTGAGCAAGGATTTAGCTTTAATATTTCTGCCAAACGTAAATTCATTAATACCGTATGCGTAGAAATATTATCAAATTCTACAACTTCGGAAAGTAAAAGCCGTTTCCACCAGCGACTCTTATCATCAGCTAACATACCTACACAATAGTTAGCAGCAAAATAAGCATAGAGCGTGGCTTTATCTCCAGGCAATGTGGATACAGCCATGTCATAAACGCGAAAAATTCTTTTGATTAACTGGTAATGCTGGAAAAAGTCAGGACGTTCTTCGATGCTAATAATGTTTTCTATATCGGGATTTGAACTAAGTATAGACTGAGTGCCTTTAAAGACCAAAAGATCAATTTTCGTTTCCGGCCAATGATGTTTAAAGGTTCGAATTAAGGGCGTAACGAGTAAAACATCGCCAATACGACGAATGCAAATGATTAAAAGCCTTCCTGGCGGTGATTTGAGCATATCCTTTACAAATATTTTTACTCGGCAATACTATGCAGAGAACATAAGCGCCATTGCGAGTTGAGCGGCAACCAGGCAATGTCAAGTGCGAAGGGTATAAAACTTAAGAATTATTTTTTGAAATATCCACTTTAACATCGCCGAAGCATTGTATATTATAAAATTCATCTTTTAAATCTTTAAACCACTTTACTCGAGAATCAATACCAATAATTTCACGAATAATTTGAAACATCTCGGCATAATGGTTATTACAACCAAAATCATGCTCAAATTCTGTACCGTCAGATAATATAATCTTTACTTTACTCATATTTAGCCTTTTTTAGGATAGGTTTCACAATCCTCTGTGCAGAGGGCCGGCCTGTCGCTAAAGTAATATGTATCGGCAGTATGGTACTTAGATTGTCCAATAACCATTTATTTAAACAGGCATCTTCGCCACTTAAACAAACATTAATAGGTCTTTCAATATGAGCCGCTATTTTTGGTGCGATACGTTTTTTGAATGCTGCATTTCCTGAATAGCTTAATAAGCTACGCTTATTACTAGCTTTACTAAACATATATCCCCCTTGGAACCATTTTTAGATTGCTGAGCTAATAGTTTTGATTTAGTTAATGTTGATTATTAAAATTAAGCAATCTAGATACTCAATCGTTCGATACTCAGTAGGCTTTCGAGCTCTTTAATGTTTGAGTTGAATTAAGCTTTTATTTATTAGATTTTGATAGCATCAGTTTTTCTGAAAATTTTGATGCATAAGTTGTAAAAATTAGTCTTACTAAATATAGTGTTATTTTTTTTTCGAACAACTATATATAGTGTTATGTGTTTTACTTACATTATTTTATACAATCACGTATAACAATTTTAGCAAAAGATTGCATTATCCACAAGTTTTCAAGGACTTTTTCACAGCTTATACAACACGTTACGCACTGATAAGTAAATTATTAAGCGCGAAAAATAGTTAACAATAAGCTTGTTAGATGAAAAATAGATATACTCAGCAATTGGATTTTTGACTACCTATACATGAGGATTGCGAGTTGAGCAGCAACCAGACAAAAATTCTAGTGCGTAGAATATACTTAAAAAGAAACAATGTTGACCAAGTAAAACTCTGATCAACATTGTAATGAAGATAAGGATGGTTAACTAATTACACAACAATTAAATACACTCACTGTGTCACCCGTATCTAAGTTTGGACTAACTTTAAAAAAAGAACTACTTTTTTTTTCATTAGATGGATTAAAAGAACGCGGATATTCCGATTGCTTATCTGGATAATATTCTTTAATTAAAGACTCTAAAACGCTAATAGTTCTTACATTAGGTTCACCCGAGTAGTTTTCAGGCTCAAACTGCATTTGAAAAGCTCTGATTGCATTCTGAGTTTGCTCATCAAATTCACCAGTCGACTCTACTTTATAACCCCAAATATTTAAATTGTCTTGTATCCATTTATAATCAAATCCTTTTTCAGCATTAATCTCTTGCTCAATACTTAAGCTTTGTTCTTCATCAGGCCAAGCACCTACACCTTGTTTAGCTAACTCTATAAATAAACGTGGACCTGGATCGATTTTCCTGCCCAAAGCAATAGCCATATGACCCGTTATAAATTGAGGAGGTATTTGATAGTATATTTCTCCAGTTTTTTCATTTTTTATTATTAGTTTAGGCTCAATTATTTCTTTAATAAGCTTTGCAATAGTTTCAATTTGATAATCGGTGTATTCATCCCAGATTAGTTTGCCTTCCACTTCAAGTTGATAAAGATCTTTATAAGCGATATTAAGAAAAGGATCGTTTACTACTCTCCACTCTTTTGTTAGTTGCTTATATTTTTTTATAATCTCAGACGAAACCTGTTCATAACTCTTACGGTCGGGCGGTGGCACTAATCCACGCATCATATCAGATAAAAAAGCCATTAATAATTTTTCGCTTTCTAAAAGTCGATATAAGCTTTCATCCTCTTTTTTTAAAGTTTCAGTAATAAAATTCTTGAGTTTATTTTCAACTTGATAGGTAAACAATACTTCCTCTGACTCTTGCACTAAACCATAGCCATAGTTCACTATTTCGATCCCTATTGAAGTATCATTCAAACCGCTTCTGCCAGCAAAATCACTTCTACCTGCGTGCCAAGTACGGTCGTCTATATCTGTAAATCTATAATAATCACAGATTTCACCTTTATCATCTTCAAAGGGTTGCTTTGGAATTAAGAAATGTGCTCCAACGCCGCCGCGAGTCAATGTTTCCACAGAAGCTTTTTCTTCTAAAACAGTATAATGTAATACAATAGATCGCTGGCGCTTATCAAAATTTTGTTTATCCGCAGGTATAAATTTTTCTTTCATAAATATAATCCTAATATTTTTTGCTTTAATTCAAAATATATCTTACATAATATTTTTCGTAACATAAATAAAAAATTTTGCATAATAATAAATAAAAGTTAATACTAAAAAACTAATGACGTATATCCAAAGGGTTTACTCTCAGCACATTACTCATTAATGGCCAAACTAAGGCGCTCACTAATAAGGGAATCCAAGCCCAACGAAAATCAACCGGAAATCCAAGCCAGTTTTGTATCAAAATCAACACAACTTGATAGATCATAAGCATGACAAAAATAAATAATATTTGTTGTGGCAATGGGAACATCCGAAATTGCAAATGAAAACGGTAAGCTAAATAAGCAACCACGCATAAAGCTAAACTATGCTCCCCCAAACAGCTGCCATATAACACATCAATAAATAATCCGAGTATCCAGGCTAAAGTAAAATGAATATGCTCTGGCAATACCATGATCCAATAAATTAGAACTAAGGGTAACCATAAAGGAAAAAATAATGTTAAAGCAGGTGGTAAAGGGATAATATTAAGTATGATTGCCGCAAAAAAACTAATCGCAACAAGAAATAAGGTAGAAAAATAAAGAGGTTTCATTCCGCTATCCTATTTTTAAGCATGCGTGAGTGCGTTTTAAGCTTCGAATTAACTTCAGAAGTTGGCGAATTAACCGAGGAAATTAATAATACCGGCCGATTTCTATTTAATTGGGCACTGGGATCAACTTGTATGCTCGCAAATTGAGTAGCAACATTCGTATTAACAACGCTGACAACTCCGACAGGATAACCTGCAGGATAACGTCCGCCTAAACCTGATGTAACTAAAAGATCATTGACTTTAATATCCACCGTTCCAGGTATATCTTTTAATAAAAGCTTTGCGAGTCGCCCTCGTCCCACTAAAATTCCACGCACATCACTACGCACATCTTGAACAGGAATCGCACTACGAAAATCAGTCAGTAATAATACACGGCTACTTAAAAAATCAACACTGATGACTTGACCCATCACACCATTGGCATCCAATACGGGTTGTCCTACTTTAACGCCATCCGATTGACCTTTATCGACAATCACTTCATTCAACAAAGGATCAGCATTAACCAATAGCAATCGCGCTAAACTAAAATGTTGTTTTTTGAGATGTTCAGTTGCCGCTAATAATTGATTCAATTGCCTATTTTCACTTTCTAAAGCAGAAAAGCGTTGTAATTTAGCTTGTAATAGCACTTGTTGGGTGCGTAAAGCGGTATTTTCAGATTGAATTTTTTGTCGTGTTACAAAGTTGCTATTGATATTGTGAAATAACTGTATCGGTGCATCAACCATGTACTGCACAGGCGCTACGATATTGTTTAATACACGTCGTAGCGATGGTAAATAATGATGGTAATCTAATAAAATAAGTAATAGGGATAAAATGACGAAAAAAACTAACCTTAACCCTAAAGAGGTTTTTCCACGGTTAAATAATAGTTTAATAGCGCTTACCTGCTAATCTTTGACTAAGAAATCTCCACCCATTTCATCGATAATCTCAAGTGCACGTCCACCACCTCGCGCGACGCAAGTTAATGGATCTTCTGCTACCACAACAGGCATGCCAGTTTCTTCGGTAATTAACCGATCTAAGTTCCTGAGTAATGCACCACCACCGGTTAAAACCATACCTCTTTCCGAAATATCTGCGGCCAATTCTGGTGGTGTTTGCTCTAAGCCGGTACGAATAGCTCCAATAATATTAGATAAAGGTTCTTGCAAAGCTTCTAAAATTTCATTGCTATTCAAAACAAAGGCTCTAGGAACCCCTTCTGATATATTCCGTCCGCGTACTTCAATTTCACGCACTTCAGACAGAGAAAAAGCGGTACCAATTTCATGCTTAATCCGCTCTGCGGTGGGTTCACCAATTAAGCTACCGTAGCTACGTCGAACATAATTGACAATAGCTTCGTCGAAACGGTCGCCGCCAATACGCACTGATTGAGAATAAACCACCCCACCTAAAGAAATAACAGCGACTTCAGTGGTTCCACCACCAATATCCACCACTAATGATCCACGCGCTTCGTCGACAGGCATACCGGCACCTATAGCTGCCGCCATAGGCTCTTCGATTAAGTATACTTCTCTGGCACCGGCGCCTAAAGCCGATTCACGTATCGCTCTACGTTCAACCTGTGTGGATCCACAAGGTACGCAAACCAAAATTCGAGGAGCGGGACGTAAAAAACGATTTTGATGTACTTTACTAATAAAATGCTGCAACATTTTTTCAGTCACATAAAAATCAGCAATCACACCATCTTTTAAAGGACGTATCGCACTAATATTACCCGGAGTACGCCCTAGCATGCGCTTAGCTTCCCAGCCTACTGCAAGTACACGACGTTGATTACCGTCTTCTAAACGAATTGCGACTACGGAGGGTTCATTGAGGACGATTCCTTCACCACGCACATAAATTAATGAGTTTGCCGTACCTAAATCTATGGAAATGTCTTTAGAAAATAAACCGCGTAATCTGCTTAGCATAAAGTTGACCACCTACGTATGAGCGTTTACCTACACAATATAGTGTGTGCCTACGCACTTTAGCAAATCTAGAAGATTTTATGCAAGCAACCTGACAAGATAGGAAAAATTTAACCCACAGGAAATCCGCGTAACCCACGCTGTAAATTTTTCAGATTCGCAAATCTAAGCGTAATAGGTATAATACCGGGCTTTTTATAATATTTTAGATTTGGAGTTTTGCTCACTATGGTGATTACGCTTGAAGACGTTAATAAGATTGCTGATCTCGCTAGAATACAAATCAATCTTGAAGAGGCCACTCAGTATTTGAAAAGCCTACAAGGCATCTTTAAGCTAGCCACTGAGATGGATGCCGTAGATACCAGCTCCGTACAACCCGTCGCTCACCCATTTGGCATCACCCAACGCTTGCGTGCTGATAAAATCACAGAGATAGTGCATAGAAAAGACTTTCAGCAACTCACTCAGCATACTGAAGCAGGCCTTTATTGTGTCCCGCAGGTTTTAGAATAACTTTTAGAGATTAAAGAATATGCACAATTATACGCTCACTGAGTTATCTACCGCGCTACAAGCAAAAAAATTATCCAGTACAGAATTAACCCAACATTTTTTAGCGCGTATCGATAAATTTGATAAAACCTTAAATAGCTTCATTACTGTTACACCTTCTATTGCGTTAGAACAGGCCAAACAGGCAGACTTGCACTATCAAAAAGGTAGTGCTGGGTCATTAACCGGGATTCCTTTTGCTCATAAAGATATTTTATGCACCGCTGGTATTAAAACGAGTTGTGCTTCTAAAATGTTAGATAATTTTATTGCTCCCTATGACGCCACACTCGTCAGTCGGCTTAATCAAGCCGGGACGGTATTATTGGGTAAAACTAACATGGATGAATTTGCCATGGGCTCATCCAATGAAAACAGTTTTTATGGTGCAGTAAAAAACCCCTGGGATATCGCACGTGTACCCGGCGGGTCTTCCGGCGGTTCTAGTGCGGCAGTCGCTGCACGATTAACACCTGCGGCAACAGGTACCGATACAGGAGGTTCAATAAGACAACCCGCAGCGCTGTGCAATCTTACCGGACTGAAACCTACTTATGGTCGTGTTTCGCGCTACGGGCTAATTGCTTTTGCCTCTAGCTTGGATCAAGCCGGTCCCATGACACAGACTGCTGAAGATGCTGCGCTCTTAATGAATGTCATGGCAGATTTTGATGAGAAAGATTCCACGAGTATCGACCAACCGGTTCCCAACTATCTGTCGACACTAAATGATTCTCTCGAAGGTCTAAAAATTGGATTACCCAAAGAATATTTTTCCGAAGATCTTGATCCTAAAGTAGCAGCAACTATACAAGCAGCGATTAAACTTTATGAAAAATTAGGCGCAAAAGTGAGTAGCGTCAGTTTACCCAATTGTCATTTAGTTATTCCACTCTATTACATCATTGCATCAGCTGAATGCTCTTCTAATCTTGCTCGCTATGATGGCGTGCGTTATGGTTATCGTTGTAATAACCCTATTGATTTAAAAGATCTCTACGAAAGAACTCGTAGCGAAGGATTTGGTAATGAAGTAAAACGTCGGCTATTAATGGGTACGTATGTTTTATCTGCTGGTTCTTATGATGCTTATTATGCTAAAGCACAAAAAATTCGCGCGCTATTAATCGAAGAATTTAAAGAGGCATTTAAACAGGTTGATATTTTACTCGGGCCGACGACACCGACTACCGCATTCAAACTAGGTGAAAAAATCAATGATCCGGTCAGTATGTATTTATCGGATATTTACACCATCGCGATTAATTTAGCAGGCCTACCGGCTATTTCAATTCCAGCAGGATTTGTTGATGGACTTCCCTTAGGCATGCAACTTATTGGTCGTCCTTTTACTGAAGCAAAATTATTGAATGCCGCACATCGTTATCAACAAGCGACCGATTGGCATAAAAAAATACCGGAGAATTTCAATCTATGAACTCGGCTGCACATAAAAAATCGACACAAAATAGTAAGCTAGAGTCATCCGAAAATTCTGCAGCTGTCTGGGAATCTGTTATTGGACTTGAAGTTCATGTTCAATTATCAACACTATCGAAACTTTTTTCTGGTGCTGCTACCGCCTATGGCGCTGAACCCAACACGCAAGCCTGTGCCATAGACTTAGCTTTACCCGGCGTGCTACCGGTTTTAAATGCAGAAGCTGTCAATATGGCGATAAAATTTGGTTTAAGTATCCAAGCTGACATCCCGCATTATTCAATCTTCGCGCGTAAAAATTATTTTTATCCCGATCTGCCTAAAGGCTATCAAATTAGTCAACATGAACATCCTATCGTCGGACGTGGACACTTAATTATAAGCTTAGAAAACGGAGAACAAAAAACTATCCATATTACCCGCGCTCATTTAGAAGAAGATGCTGGAAAATCCTTGCATGAAGGATTCGAAAATATGAGTGGTATCGATCTGAATCGTGCCGGAACTCCATTATTAGAAATTGTTTCAGAACCCGATTTAAGGTCACCCAAAGAAGCGGTCGTCTATCTTAAAACCTTACATACACTGGTGCGTTACTTGGATATCTCAGATGGTAATTTGCAAGAAGGTTCATTTCGTTGTGATGCCAATGTTTCTGTACGTAAAGTCAATCAAAAACAATTAGGAAAACGTGTAGAAATTAAAAATTTAAACTCCTTTCGTTTTATAGAAAAAGCGATTCAATATGAAATTGAACGCCAAATTGCGGTTTTAGAAGACGGTGGCAACATCACCCAAGAAACCCGTTTATATGATACCGATAAACAAGAAACTCGTCCGATGCGTAGTAAAGAGGACGCCAAAGATTATCGTTATTTCACTGATCCAGATTTATGTCCTGTCGTAATCAATGCTGACTTCATTGAAAAGCTTTATCAAACCTTACCTGAATTACCCCAAAAAAAATTGGCTCGCTTTCAATCAGAATATAAATTGAGTGCTTATGATGCTAATTTACTAACCGCGACTCGCGAATTGGCAGATTATTTTGAAGAGGTCGTCAATGAAAAAGTTTCAGCTAAATTAGCGGTAAATTGGATCATGGGAGAGCTTGCAGCTGCTTTAAATAAATCCAATTTAAGCATCCTTGAATCTCCCATTAGTGCCCAACGACTTGCAGGTCTACTGCAACGAATTGCTGATAATACTATTTCTAGCACCATCGCTAAGGATATATTTGAAGAATTATGGGTTAGCAAAAAAACCAGTGATGAAATTATTCAAGAAAAAAATCTACACCAAGTCACCGATCAAACCGCCATCTTAAAACTTATTGATGAGATTTTAATAAAATATCCTGAACAATTATCTGATTATAGAGCAGGGAAAGATAAACTCTTTGGTTTTTTTGTCGGTCAAGTCATGAAGGCTTCGGGTGGAAAAATAAACCCTCAACAATTAAATACTTTGTTAAAAGAAAAACTCTCTGTAGAAGGCAAAAATGAAAAATAGTCCGTCATGGCGAGGCCGAAACGTTAGTGAGGCCGTGGCCATCCAGTTAGATTGCCGCGCACCTTCGTTGCTCGCAATGACGAAAAAAAATGGCGCTCGCAATGGTTATTGTTTATTTGGCAGTGACGAAATATGTTATTAAAAAAAATTTATATTGAAACGCACGGTTGTCAAATGAACGAGTATGACTCGGATAGCCTCTATAATCTTTTATCGCATTCTCATGGATTGGTCTTCATCAAAGATCCCAACGAAGCGGATGTTATTGTGTTAAATACCTGTTCTATTCGGGAAAAAGCTCAAGAAAAAGTTTTCTCGCAACTCGGACAATGGCGTAAAATTAAAGCCTTGCGATCACACACCATCATCGCTGTGGGTGGTTGCGTCGCGAGTCAAGAAGGTGCTGGGATTATTCAGCGCGCCCCTTTTGTCGATATTGTATTTGGCCCTCAGACATTACATCGACTCCCAGACATGATTAACCAAATTTTAGAAAAAAAACAGTCTGTAGTTGATATTACTTTTCCAGAAATCGAAAAATTTGATCACTTGCCCGCCCCTCGCGCCGAGGGTCCACGCGCATTTGTCTCGATCATGGAAGGATGTAACAAGTATTGTAGTTTTTGTGTCGTTCCCTACACACGAGGTGAAGAAATTAGCCGTCCTTTAGATGATGTACTCTCAGAAGTAGTACAATTGTCTGAACAAGGTGTCCGCGAAGTTACCTTATTAGGGCAAAACGTTAATGATTATCAAGGCCCCCGTCATGAAGGAGGCACAGCCGACTTAGCCGATTTAATACGCTATATCGCCGCCATAGAAGATATTTTGCGCATACGTTTTACTACTTCTCATCCCTTAGCGTTTTCAGAACGTTTAATTCAAGCTTATGCCGATATACCAAAACTAGCCGATCATTTACATTTACCCGTGCAAAGTGGCTCTGATCGAGTTTTAGCAGCGATGAAGCGTGGATACACGGTACTAGAATTTAAATCTAAAATTCGTAAATTGCGTAAAGTCCGACCCGATATCGCCATTACTTCAGATTTTATTATTGGTTTTCCTGGAGAAACTGAAGCTGACTTTCAAGCCACACTTAATTTAATAGAATCCATAGGCTTTGATAACTCGTTTAGTTTTATTTACAGCCGTCGTCCCGGCACTCCGGCAGCCGAGCTTCCTGATGATGTAACGCCCGCTACAAAAAAACAACGTTTACAGATTCTACAAAATCTCCTAGTATTTCAAGGACAGGCCCTAAGTAAAAAAATGTGTGACAAAATACACACCATATTGGTTGAAGGTCCTTCTAAGAAAAATAAACATGAATTGCAAGGCCGTACAGAAAATAACCGCGTGGTTAACTTCAGAGGTCACGCGCGCTTAATAGGGCAATTAGTTCCTATTACTATTACTGAGGTATTAAGAAACTCTTTACGAGGAGAATTAATAGTAAATTGAATACTCAAGCTTATACTTTCCAACTTATACCCGAAGATAATCATCGTTTAGCGAATCTTTGCGGTCCATTTGATCAGCATTTACGTCAAATTGAACAAAAACTCAACGTTTGTATTTATAATCGTGGTCATGACTTTCAAATTAATGGTCCTAACTCGGCTGTCGAAGTGGCTGCCAAGGTATTACACCATCTTTATGCAGAAACTGGCACAAAAAAAACCACATTGACTGCCAATACAATTCATTTAGTGCTACAAACCGCGCAAACCGATCCTAATATGACACTAGAACCTCCGAAAACTCCAGGCATAACGATCCAAACCAAGCGTGGACCCATCAAACCACATAGTCCTAATCAAGGCTTATATATCGATCGTATTTTAAATCACGATATTAATTTTGGTTTAGGCCCAGCTGGAACCGGTAAAACTTATTTGGCTGTAGCCTGCGCCGTCTCCGCGTTAGAAAAGGAACAAATTAGTCGTGTCGTACTCGTTAGACCTGCGGTTGAAGCGGGTGAAAAATTAGGTTTTTTACCAGGCGATTTTTCACAAAAACTCGACCCCTATTTTCGCCCACTTTATGATGCATTGAATGATATGCTTGGTTTTGAGTTAGTTATGCAACTCGTCGAACAGCACATTATTGAAGTCGTTCCTTTAGCTTATATGCGCGGACGTACGTTAAATGACGCCTTTATTATTTTAGATGAAGCTCAAAATACCACAAAAGAACAAATGAAAATGTTTTTAACACGCATCGGCTTTAATTCCAAAGTGGTAGTGAGTGGCGATACGACACAAACCGATTTACCGCGCGGCCTAGAATCAGGCCTGTGTCATTGTTTAAATATTTTAAAAAATATAAAGGGTATCAGCTTTACTGAATTCCAAATGCAAGATATTGTTAGGCATACTTTGGTACAAGCAATACTACAAGCTTATGCGCAAAACGAAAATCAAAAAAAAGCGCATTAAAATCTCGATACAAACCATTGCGAGTAACACTTTTATTCCTAGCCGTTATTTCCTCCAACGATGGGTGAAAAAGGCTTTAGCAAAACAAGTTGGGACTAACGAAGTGAATATACGACTCGTTAGCAAAAAAGAAAGCGCTGAACTTAATAGCACTTATCGACATAAAAAAGGTCCTACAAATATTTTATCTTTTCCTTTTGAGCCACCACCTGAAATTTCCTCACCGTTTTTAGGTGATTTAGTGATATGTGCCTCACTCGTTAATCAACAAGCTAAGCAACAAACAAAAAATCGCCTTGCCCATTGGGCACATCTGGTTATCCATGGTTGTTTACACTTGATAGGTTATGATCATGTGCATGATAAAGATGCCGTCAAAATGGAAACACTAGAAATTCAATTATTAAAGGACTTAGGTTATGAAAACCCCTACATCTGAAAATAAAATTAAGATTAAAAAAAATCGTCAACCATGGTTAACACGCGTTCATCAAGCCTTCAAACAAGGACCAAGAAATAGAAAACAACTCATTGAGTTATTGCATTATGCTCAGCAACGCAATTTACTCAATGCTCAAGCACTCAAAATGCTCGAAGGCGTATTACAAATCTCTGATATACATGTCAGAGATATTATGGTGCCTCATGCCAAAATTACTGTTCTTTCTGAAAAAGCACATTTACCTGAACTGCTACCCCTGGTAATCGAGTCAGGTCATTCACGTTTCCCGGTCATTAATGATGAACGGCGCGTCATAGGTTTATTACTGGCAAAAGATTTACTTAAATACAATCCTTTATCCCACCAAGACAGCTTTGATATTCACGAAATTCTTCGACCAGTCGTATTTATCCCAGAAAGCAAACGGCTAGATAGTTTACTCGAAGAATTTCAGCATAAGCATTATCACATGGCTATCGTTGTTGACGAATATGGTGCGGTGTCCGGTCTGGTTACTATTGAAGATGTTTTAGAAGAAATTGTTGGCGAAATTGAAGATGAATATGATGCTAATGACGAGGTTTTTATACAGGAACAAAGCCCCCATCAATTTATTATCAAAGCCATGATGCCCATTGAAGATTTTAATAACTTTTTTCATTCTCATTTGGCAACGGATCAATTTGATACCATAGGTGGCGTCATCGCGAATCGTTTTGGTTATTTGCCGAAACGCGGTGCCAGTATTACACTTCACCCTTTTCGATTTAAAGTTTTACGTGCTGATAATCGACTTATTCGCTTATTGCAAGTCAATATCGAAAAAACCGCCTAAAGACATAATGGGATGTCATTATGAAATTAAATAATGCTGCTCTGTTTCAACAAAGTTGTTTCATCAATGGAAAATGGGTGCTAGCCAAAAAAACCATTAAGGTCAATAATCCTGCAACTCAGGAAATTATTGGCACAGTTCCAGATTTAGAAACAACAAACATACTCGATGCAATCGCTGCAGCAGAAGCAGCCTGGCCAATGTGGCGATCAAAAACTGCCGCAGAACGTGGTGAATTGTTATCTCGTTGGTATAGGTTAATTTTAGAAAATATCAATGATTTAGCACGATTACTTACCATCGAACAAGGAAAACCACTTAAAGAAGCCATGGAAGAAATTCGTTACGGTGCTTCTTTCATTCAATGGTTTGCTGAAGAAGGAAAACGCGTATATGGTGACATCATTCCAGCCCCACTGACGAAACAACATTTGTTTGTCCGTAAACAACCTGTGGGTGTGGTAGGTGCCATTACTCCCTGGAATTTCCCTAATGCGATGATCACACGCAAATGTGCACCGGCTTTAGCTGCCGGTTGTAGTATCATACTCAAACCTTCAACATTAACACCTTTTTCAGCCTTGGCATTGGCGGTACTTGCTGAAAAAGCTGGCATACCCCCCGGGGTCTTTAATATAGTCACCGGTGATTCTGAATTAATCGGCACTATTTTTACTGACAGTCTTTCCATACGCAAACTTTCATTCACAGGCTCCACGGCGATTGGTAAATTATTAATGCAGAAAGCGGCCAGCTCGGTAAAAAAAATATCTTTAGAGTTAGGCGGTAATGCACCGTTTATCGTCTTTGATGATGCCGATATTGATCAAGCTATCTTAGGTGCTATCGCATCAAAATTCCGTAATAGTGGTCAAACCTGTATTTGTACTAATCGTTTTTATGTTCATGAAAAAATCTATGCAACTTTTACCAAAAAATTAGCACATGCCATCCAACAATTAAAAATTGGTAACGGCTTAGAAGAAAATATTCAAATTGGGCCACTGATCAATCAGTCTGCCATTAAAAAAGTGGAAAAACATATAGCCGATGCACTGGAACAAGGCGCTGAACTGGTATGTGGAGGAAAAATGCATGCTTTAGGTGGAAGTTTTTTTCAACCGACACTGTTAAAAAATTGCTCAGCTACTATGTTAATCGCAAAAGAAGAAACTTTTGGACCTGTCGCGGCATTATTTAAGTTTTCTGGGGAAAAAGAAGCCATACATTTGGCGAATGCTACTGAATTTGGACTCGCCGCTTATTTTTACGCACAAAATGTTAATCGGGTTATTCGTGTCGCCGACCAACTCGATTATGGTATTGTCGGTGTCAACACCGGACGCGCTTCGAATGAAGTCGCGCCTTTCGGTGGTTTCAAGCAATCTGGCATCGGTCGTGAAGGCTCAAAATATGGTATCGAAGAATATTTAGAAATTAAATATATCTGCTTAAATACCGATTAAATAAAATTATCTTGTTCTAAACGTCTTATTGCTTGGTATTACATCTGGAAGTAGATTTATGCAATTTTTTTTATTTTCTTTGAATATTCCTAATTTTTCCAATTTTTTATTTGTTTCAGAGTTAATAATCGGTATTAGTAATTTTTTTAAATCTAGTTTTTGATATGGTGCTAGGTATCTTAATAAATCGATATAAGATTTCTCATTTAATTCACACCTTTGCTGGCGAAAACCTTGTATCTGATTCTCTATCAATGGAATATTCAAGAATTTAATTACATCACGTGGAGGGAAAATTTCAATAAAATTTTTAAACTCTTCTATGCTCATTTGCTTACTTATCTTTTGATAAGTATTTCTTGTTTTTTCTGAAGATTTAAAATAATTTAATCTTAAGTCAGAACTAGGGCAGGCGGAAATAATTGACAATCTTAACTGTGATGTCTTCTTCTGTTTACACGCAGTAATCTTATTTTCTGGTGTATTTGATACTGAACATTGAATTTCGTTATTCGCTTTTTTTTTATCGAATAGTAACTTATTTCTAAAAGCCTTAGTCTGTGATTGTTTATTAATTTGTCCAGATTTTGTATCGCGTAGTGCAGCATTAATAACATCTTTAGTTTCTTTTTGCATTAAACGTGAAACAGGTTTCTCGTCATTTTGTTGAACTAATAAATTTTCCAAAAATTGTTTTTGTTTAAATGGTAATAATTTATAAAAAGCGGGATCCCTTAATAGGCAATCTCTAAGACCTTCTATTTGTGAAGCAGTTAATTGAATATCAAAATTATCTTTTATGCGTTCCAATGCTACGTAGCGATTTCCTTCAGGAAATAAAATTATAATGGCTTTTAGCGAAATACCCCATTTAGGGATTTCTAGTTCTTCTCTTTTTATTAATTTAGAAAGCTCTGACATACGAAAGGATGTAGGTACTTTTTTTAAACTGCTTAATAAGCTTATTTTTTTATTTTCATTCTCTTTATTTTCATTCTTTATATTTTCGTTCAATTTAAATTGATTGGATCGAGCTGTGGTTTTTGTCGGCATAATTTTTTTATTATTTGAAATAGGATTCGGCGTAGTTTAACAGAAAAACCTTACTATTCTGTCTATAAAATTAATTTTAGAGAAAATTTCATATTATATTTTCTAATTATTTATTTTATTGATAAATAAAATCCAAACTAACTTATTCATTTTATGATCTAATATGGTTTTTTATTGCACACCAGAATGTCCAAAACCGCCTTGACCACGTTCGGTTTGTACAAATTCTGGAACCAGTTCAAATTGAGTTCTAACCACGGGCACAAACACTAGCTGAGCAATTCTGTCCCCGGGTTGGATAGCAAATTCGCTATGACCGCGATTCCAACAAGAAATAAATAGCTCACCCTGGTAATCGGAATCGATTAGACCAATGAGATTTCCAAGTACAATGCCATGCTTATGGCCAAGACCAGAGCGTGGCAAAATCACAGCCGCTAAACTGGGTTGAGCGATATGAATGGCTAAACCGGTTGATATCAACTCGGTCTGATTGGGTAATAATTGTAGGGCTTGCTTGGTGCAAGCACGTAAATCAAGCCCAGCCGACCCATCGGTCGCATAGCTCGGCAGTGGAAATTCCTCGCCTAATCGGGAATCCAAAATTTTCAGTTGGATGTTTTGCATTACAATGCTGTCCTATTGGAAATGGACCCTCATTATAACGCATTCTAACTGTATAATTTTTAAACGATTTTAGCGGTGGTAACTGGTATTTACCCCTTCTGCTGCCTATACTTTTGTTAAGAACGACAGATAAATAGTCCAAAAATTATTTCATTTTCCATGGGGTATAATATGAAAAAATTTAATTCATTCGTCCTAATAGGCGTTTTATTAGTAGGCCTAACCGCCTGTGATACCATGTCACCTGACCAAAGACGCGTTGCAGGCGGCTTAGGTGGCGCTGCAGTAGGTGGTCTATTAGGTAACACGATTGGTGGTGGTTCTGGGAATACCATTGCTACGATAGCCGGTGCAGGAATAGGTGCCGTAGCAGGTAGCCAATTAGCAGGTAGCTCAGGCAACCGCTACTAGAATAAATCCATTTCGGATGATAGCCTAGATATACGCTCCCATAAAAGAGTGTGTATTTAGGCTTTTTTATTTATCTCACTCATACAGCATAAACTCGAATTTTACGTGTTATGGGTATATTCCTTATAAATGCTATACTTTTGCCTATCAAACCGATCAATACACTTATTATGCGTCTAGAAAGTATCAAATTGGCAGGATTCAAATCCTTCGTTGACCCCACTACCGTGGCTTTTCCGAGTAATCTTACTGCTATTGTAGGACCGAATGGCTGTGGAAAATCAAATATTATCGATGCCATACGCTGGGTGATGGGTGAAAGTTCTGCGAAGCAATTACGTGGTCAATCATTGGATGATGTGATATTCAATGGCTGTCATACCCGTAAACCGCTGGGCAAAGCCGCTATTGAGCTGAATTTTGATAATTCTGATGCCAGCCTAGGAGGCCAATACAGTAGCTACACGCAAATTTCGATACGGCGTGAAATCACACGAGAAGGCCAATCGATCTATTCACTCAATGGTACACGCTGTCGGAGACGAGATATACGTGACATTTTCTTAGGCACAGGCCTGGGTCCGCGTAGTTATGCCATTATCGAACAAGGTATGATTTCTCGCATAGTAGAAGCTAAGCCCGAGGAGCTTCGTGCCTACATTGAAGAAGCAGCCGGCATCTCAAAGTATAAAGAACGACGCCGTGAAACTGAGTTACGCTTAGAACATACACAGGAAAATTTAAATCGTTTAAATGACTTAAGAGAAGAACTTAGCAAACAACTTAAGCATTTACAACGTCAAGCCAATGCAGCAGAACGTTATAAAACACTTAAGCAAGAAGAACGTTTCCTAAAAGCTCAACTACAAACTTTACGTTATCAAACATTTCAGGAACAACTACACGCTCAGTTAGATGAAATACAATCGGTTGAAGAGCAGCTGCACGCATCTCAACTTGAACAACAACATTTATCAGCGCAGATAGTAGCTGATCGTGCCGATCAAATCCAAGCCCGATTAAATTTTGATAACTTTCAAACAAAATACTATGAACTAGGCAATAACATAACCCGCTTGGAAGAAAATTTACGCACACAAACAACACAACTTCAGCAAAATCAACTCGAATTAGCCGATTTGACAAAAAAGAAATCGGTTCTTGAACAACAATGTCAATCCAGCGATACCAATCAAATTCAAATTAAGCAAACGCTTACTCAACTTCAACAAAAACAAAACGAGCTCCAAGTAGCTACTGAACAAAGCCAAGTAGTATTAAAAGAAGCTGAAAAAAACTATGCTGAATGGCAAACAAAATGGGAAAAAATTCAAACTTCATTTACTGAATTAAAACAACAACAGCATATTGCGGCAACACAAAACCATTATCATCAACAGCAATCACAAACGTTAAACCTACGTATCAAACGTTTACAACAGGACCACGCGGAACAAGCTAAAATTTTAATCCCTCAGAATGAACAACCTGAAGATTTAAACGAAGCATTAATTCGAGTTGAAGAGAAACAAATCCAATGTAAAACACATCAAGAACAGATCACTCAGGAAATTCTCGAACAGCGTTCCCGTTTACAACAAATTACGAAAGAATTAGATCAACTAAAAAGTCGTTTACAAATGACCCAAGGCGAATATGCTTCACTAATGGCCTTACAACAAGAGGCTTTAGGTAAACGCGAACATACGTTATTGCAATGGTTTAAAAAGCATAACTTAACTGAGCAACCTCGACTGGCTCAACTATTGCAAGTTGAAACGGGCTGGGAACGTGCTGTGGAAGTGGCTTTAAATCAACATATCCAAGCCGTATGTTTTACCGACCGTGATTCCTTAGACGATTTTTTAAATAACCCCCCGCCGAATACCGTCAGTTTAATGACTAAGTCGATGCCGTGCGAACATTTTGCATCGACCTTTCAGAATCAGTTAGCACTAGCGCCTATCAGCAGCAAATTTACAGCTCCATGGCCACTTGAGCATCTATTAGCGGGAGTCTATGTAGCAGAGAGCATGACTGAAGCCATGGAACACACCAGGCAATTAAAAAGTTATGAATCCATCATTACTCGCGAAGGAATTTGTTTAGGTAATCATTGGATACACTTAACTGCTGGTCATGATCATAAATCAGGCGTATTGCAACGAGAACGTGAAATTACTCAGCTAAAAAAAACCCAACAAGGCATTCAAGAACAACTTGATAATATGCAAAGTGATTATCAGCACACGCAAAAGCAATTGAAAGAACTGGAAGATGCGCAAGCCCTTCAGCAAAAACACTCTGCTGAATTAATTGCCCAACAAGCGGATGTAAGTGCACGCCAAAAAGTCCAACAAGCTCGGATCTCGCAAGCTAAGCAACGTCTTCAAGCGATACAACAAGAATTGCAAGAAACCAAGCAAAATTATGCAACGACTCTGGAAAAATTACAGCTAACTAGCGAAGAACAAAAAACAGCCGATATTCAATTACAGCAAATGGAGAAACAACGATTCGCGCACTTACAAGATAAAGAGACATTGCAAAATCAACTCAATGAATCGGTGCGTATCACTAAAGCTAATGAAGTAGAACTTCATCAACAGGAGTTACATTTACAAGCGACCCATCATCAACTCAATACTGAACTTACTACTTTATCCAATGTAAAACAGCAACATTTGCAATTAGAACAACGTCTTAGTCAATTGCATGCCCTACTTGACGTTGCTGAAAATCCGATCAATGCGCTTCAACAACAACTCAATCTGCAACTCGATGAAAAAAATAAATTTGGCTTACATCTTAAAGAAAGCCAAACACAATTAGAAACCATCGATAAAAAAATTAAACACGCCGAAGACCAATTACAAACGCTGGAAACCAATCTTAATTTAGATCGCGATGGCTTAGAACAACAACGTTTACTATCGCAAGAATTACGTATACGGGCTAAAACCTTGGAAGAGCAATTACAAGAACAAGGTTATGAACTGGAAAAACTTTTATCAGAAATTCCCTCTAAGCAAATTGATATTGCTGAATGTACATCGCAACTGACTCAATTAACTCAGCGTATTGAGCAGATGGGTGCAGTAAATCTTGCGGCTTCAGAAGAGCAACAATTAGTTTCAGAGCGTGAAAAATACTTAGAAGATCAATATAAAGATTTAACTGCCGCCCTAGAAATGTTACAAACGGCCATTCAAAAAATGGATAAAGAAACACGTAACCGTTTTAAAGAAACCTTCGATAAAGTCAATCAGAATTTTGCTAATTTATTTCCAAGATTATTTTCAGGAGGTGTCGCTTCATTACAACTTCAAGATCCCGATTCACTGAGTAGTGGTATCTGCATCATGGCGCAACCACCCGGAAAACGAAATAGCACCATACACCTACTTTCAGGTGGAGAAAAAGCATTGACTGCAACTGCCTTAGTTTTTTCGTTTTTCCAGTTAAATCCCGCCCCTTTTTGTATGTTAGATGAAGTTGACGCGCCCTTAGACGACACAAATGTTCTGAGATTTTGTAAGTTAGTGAAAGAGATGTCAAATGAAGTACAATTTATTTTTATTAGCCATAATAAAGTAGCGATTGAAATGGCACATCACTTAGCAGGGGTAACTATGCATGAACCTGGTGTATCGCGGATGGTCGCGGTCGATCTAGAAAAAGCCATAGCCATTGCTAATGCGTAAGCCTACAATGAAACAGTTATACTTCTGGGAACAGATATGGAAACTTTAATAGCTCAGGTATTTTCTTTCTTTACTCAAACGTATTATTTCCTGCATGAGGTATCAATGTAATGGACATTGACTACTTACTCATTATTTTACCTAGTATTATTTTCCTCGGAGTTTTTGGTTTAATACTTATTATTTGGCATGGAAATTTTCGCCGTAAAAAAGAAAAAAACAACTTAAATACCAAAAATTCCATAACAGAGCCTCCATCTAAAGCTGAATTATCCACATCACGACTCGAACCTACTTTAGCTCAATCGAGACAAAAAGAAACCATAAGCCACACAAAATCCGCAACCCAATATGACATTGATAATTATATTATTTTACAATTAATGGCGCCTCAACAAAGACCTTATCGAGGATATGAACTTATCCAAACATTAACAAGTGCAGGCTTTCATTACGGTAAAATGAATATTTTTCATTTTTATGCCGATCCTTTAAACAAAAAAGAACTTTTGTTTAGTCTCGCTTCGGCTATCGAACCTGGAACGTTTGATTTAGATCATACTGGAGAAATAGTTTGCCCTGGATTATGTCTGTTTATGTCGATTCATAAAGTCAAATCTGCACTGAGCGCATTTGACTTAATGTGGGAAACCGCGCAAATTCTCACCCAAGATCTGGGCGGCATACTCTGTGATAGACAATTACAACCAATTGACGATCTTACTAGTTATCATACACAGCTACATGCTTATGCCTAAACCATCCAATAGCATTATAAAAAAAATCGCACAACTTAAAAAAAAAATTAATGAACACAACTATCGTTATCATATTCTGGACGAGCCCTTAATTAGTGATGCCGCTTACGATAAGCTTTTTCGTGAATTAGAAGATCTTGAAAAACAATATCCTGAGCTTAGTGGCAAAGACTCACCCACTCAACGCGTCGGTAGTACACCTTTAACATCTTTCCAACAAGTCCAGCATGCTATCCCGATGCTTTCTCTGGAAAATGCCTTTTCTGAAAAGGAAGTATTCGCTTTTAATAAACGTATACAAGAACGTTTACATACCGAAAAAGATATAGAATATGCCTGTGAGCCCAAATTAGATGGTATTGCTGTAAGTTTAACTTACCATAAAGGGCAATTAATCCATGCCGCAACCCGGGGTGATGGCAATACCGGCGAAGATATTACTTTAAATATCCGCACCATTTTAAGTATCCCGTTACAGCTCAGGGGTTCAGATTATCCTAAGCGTTTAGAAGTACGCGGAGAAGTATATATTCCAAAAAAAGCTTTTCAACAACTTAACAACCGCCTAAAAGAAACGGGTGAAAAAACCTTTGTTAACCCACGTAATGCAGCGGCAGGGAGTCTACGTCAATTAAATCCCAAAATTACTGCTCAACGTTCTTTAGCCTTTTTTACACACAGTGTCGGGCAAATTGAAGATGGCAAACTGGCCCCCTCGCACACATCAATTTTAAACCAATTTAAAGAATGGGGTTTACCCCGCTGCCCACAAACTAAAACAGCTCAAAATATACTCGCTTGCTTAGAGTATTATTATGAAATAGAAAAACAACGCTCTACACTTCCCTATGAAATTGATGGTGTGGTCTACAAAGTAAACGCTATCGCTTTACAGCAGCAATTGGGTTTTGTTTCGCGTGCTCCGCGTTGGGCACTGGCTCATAAATTTCCGGCTCAAGAAGAATTTACGCAAGTGCTGGCCATTGAGTTTCAAGTAGGTCGTACGGGAGCCTTAACACCGGTTGCACGATTACAACCCGTTTTTGTGGGCGGAGCTACGATAAGCAATGCCACTTTACATAATATGGACGAAATTAAGCGCAAAGACATACGTATAGGTGATACCGTTATCATCCGTAGAGCAGGAGATGTTATCCCAGAAGTTGTTAGTGTGGTTAAAGATAAAAGACCCGCCCATACACACGCTTTAAAACTTCCTAAACATTGCCCTATCTGTGGCTCAGATATCGTTAAAATAGAAACAGAATCTGTCGCACGGTGCAGTGGCGCACTCTATTGTCCGGCGCAACGTAAAGAAGCTATTAAACATTTTGCCTCCCGAAAAGCCATGAATATTGAAGGTTTAGGTAATAAACTAGTCGAACAATTAGTCGATACCGATTTAATTAAAGATGTGTCTGACTTGTATCATTTAATGCCAGGACAATTAGCCAATCTAGAGCATCTTGGTGAAAAATCTGCTCTAAAATTATGCGAGGCTATACGGGCTAGTAAAAAAACCAGCTTAACCCGATTCTTATATGGATTAGGGATACGTGATGTGGGGATAACAACGGCTCTAAACCTTACTCAACATTTTCTAGAGCTAAAATCCATCATGCAAGCCGATGAAGAATCTCTACAAGCTATTCCTGATATTGGTCCCGTAGTTGCGACCCATATTAGAAAATTCTTTAGTGCACCCCACAATCTTGAAGTGATCAAAAATCTATTGGCCGCCGGAATTACCTGGCCAAAACCTAGCATTAATCAAAAACACTCCTCCTTCTTAGCCGGAAAAAGCTTTGTTTTAACCGGCAGCTTATCTGAATTAAGTCGCGAACAAGCTACCACCCTACTCCAAACACTTGGAGCAAAAATCAGCTCTAGCGTGACTAAAAAAACCGATTACGTGATCGTGGGTAAAGACGCTGGTTCTAAATTTGCCCGTGCCCAGGAATTAGGCCTAACCATTCTAACGGAAAATAAATTTTTAGAGCTATTAAAGCAGGCAAATTTATCGTAAAATTACCTTTTTGGTAATAAATAGCTTTTTGAGTGTGTTCTTATATATAAATTGGTAATAAAAACGAACAGTTATACCCATTGCACATCAAGATGCTAACAGGCATCTTGATGTGCAATCATCTCGCAGCGAATATACCATTCGCTATGAATTGAAAGATACGCATCTTTAAGTACGAACTTAATAGATACTCACAGCGTGGATTTTTGGCAAGTGCCGCATCCTTACAGCAATCTGGTATATACAATAACCATGAAGATTGCGAGTTGAGCGGAACACAGTCAAAAATTCAAGTGTGATAAAAAAATAATAATAATAACGAGGCAAATCATGCGCATTCTATTAGTTGAAGATGATGGAGCATTAGGTGATGGGATTCAGAAAGGGCTAAAACAGTATGGCTATACAGTTGATTGGCTTACTGATGGCCGGACTGCCTTAAGCTCTATCAAGACAGAAACATTTGATGTCATCCTACTGGATTTAAATTTACCAGGTCTACCTGGATTAAGTGTTCTACGTGAGATGCGTGCAGCAGGCATCACTATGCCTGTACTGATCTTAACAGCACGCCATGCTATCGAAGATAGAATAAAGGGTTTAGATAGTGGTGCTGATGATTATTTAACTAAGCCTTTTGATTTAGATGAACTATCTGCCAGAATTCGAGCATTACAACGACGTTTTTCCAGCAACCGCGCCTCCCCTCTACTGACGTATCGCGATATCGAGTTAGATCCCAGCTCATTTACCGTTACACTCAAAGAACAAGCAATTAGCCTATCTCGTCGTGAATTTAGTTTACTGCAAAAATTGTTAGAAAATGCAGGCCATGTTGTGTCGCGTGACTCGCTCAATCAATGCCTCTATGGCTGGGGTGATGAAATTGATAGCAATACATTAGAAGTACACGTCCACAATTTACGAAAGAAATTAGTAGATACCCACTTTATTCGAACAATACGCGGTGTGGGCTATATGGCAGAGAAGGAAAATAATTAATGTTTACTATTTTTTCGATTAGACGCTTTTTATTGTTTAATCTATTAAGTACGGTTATCGCTACTATCATCATCACCGCTTTTGGTAATTATTATATAGACACCCAAGACATTAATGTGGGTCTAGATAATTTATTAGTAGAAACAGGCTCGCTCCTTAAAACCATTACTAATAATCCACGCTTCTTAACACCCGCAACACTTAGAGTCATTCAATCGCAACTCAATACGGGAAATATTCCCAGAAAAAGCGACTCTTCTAATTCTCCTCTAAATATAACTAATATCACTCAAAGGCATTTACGCTATAAATTTCAATTGTGGGACGGCGATGGTAAGTTGTTATTAAGTTCAGAAAAAACACCGACAACACCACTCATTAGTAAACCAGGATTGAGCGATAAAATCATCGACGGCAAAAAATGGCGTACTTTTACCATTTACGATAGCAAACGCGGCGTCATTTTGGTCTTAGCAGAGCAATATGCAGCGCGCCATACCATGATCCATGACATGTTAATCAGTGATACTTACCTCACACTATTTATTTATCCTTTATCAGGCATATTTATTTGGCTAATTATAGGTAGCGGATTAAAAAGTATCCGTTTTTTTGCTAGAGAAATGGCTGAGCGTGCCGCTGATCATTTAGATCCCGTAGATTTAAATGAAGTTCCTGTAGAAATAAGCCCTTTGGTGGATGAGCTAAATAAACTTTTTTTACGTTTACAACAAGCTTTTGAACGCGAACAGCGTTTTGCCGCTGATGCCGCTCACGAACTACACACGCCTCTGGCTGCTTTAAAAACACAAGCACAAGTAGCACTTAAAACTACGGATCCACAAGAATGCTATATGCATTTAAAACAAGTCATTGCGAGTGTTGATCGTTGTTCACATGTCATCCAACAATTACTGACATTGTGTCGCTTAAGCCCAGAAACCATCATGCCGGAACATTTTACGCAAGTAAATTTGTCACGCATAGCGGCGGAAGTCGTTGCACAATTAGCACCCCAAGCTATCCTTAAACAGATCGAAATTGAATTAATTGCAAAAGAATCTGACTATAAGCTGTTAGGTAATACCACGGGCTTACATGTATTAATTCGTAACCTAGTCGATAATGCTATTCGTTATACGCCTACGGGAGGAATTATTAGGGTACTTATCTTTAGTACGGCGGATTCTATCATCTTACAAGTAATCGACAATGGGCCAGGGATTCCTGATAAATTACGCGCGCGTGTCTTTGAACGTTTTTTCCGCGTCTTAGGAACGAATGCACAAGGCAGCGGCTTAGGGCTTGCTATTGTAGAACAAATTGCAAAATTACATAAAGGTTCAATAGCGTTAGATACACCTGCAGAAGATACCGGACTGCAAGTTGAAGTTCGTTTTCCAAAAAAAATGTAACTTCTAAAAACTTCATACGTATGGCGAGCGAATGTAATGAGCGTGGCCATCCATAGATTGCCGCGCGCCTTCGGCGCTCGCAATGACGAGCTGTTCCATTGGCCTATTAAATAGGGATTGCCAAAATGGCGTAGTAGTATGCAACTGAGTGGATCGAGTAGGATGATCTAAATTATTTTCCTCTTCATCTGAAATACCACTATCTGATTGACTATCTACACTTGCCATAAAAACCGCATCGCTGTTTAAATCTTTTTCTTGTTCTAATTGGTCCGCATTCGGAATTTCAGAAATATCAGATACCTCATCATCCCAATCGGTATCCCATTCTTCATTAGAATACTCTTCGTATCTTTCATTATATTTTTCATGTTCATTTTCTAACTCAGTACGCAGAAGTAAAACTTCCGCTAAAATAAATTGACTTAAAGTATGCATATCATCTGTTAAGAATTTAGGATCCATTTCTTGTGCACATTTTCCAAGATCTATAGCAAGTAATTGCAGTTTATCTAGGGTTGCAGATAGATTGACAAAATCTGAATGAAAAAATAAATTTACATCTAGGTAAAGAATTCTTTCTAACTTATTTAAAATATCATAAAAATTAAGCATATTTCCATAACAAAAATCAATTTTCTTTTCTATATTTGTCCTATAAGCTTCATAATGTAATTGGATTTTATCTATGGTTAAATTTAATAATTGTTTAAAATTAGGCGTTAAGTGATTTCGATGATTATCCTCCAACTCTATTTTGTCATTAACTTCATACATAAGCTTAAGTCGCAGTTTAATCCCTTCCAGTAAATTATATATGCCTCTTATTTTAATTGCATTTTTTGGATTAGATTTACCTCTGATAAATTTTTTTATTTCTAAAATTTTTTCTTCAAATAAAAAAAATTCTTTTTTAAAAACAAAGTCTTGCAATTTTACAAATTCATTTAATAACTTAGTTTTTTCACTTGAATCTAAAAGTAAACTAATTTTAGACCTTAAATATTTAAGTAAAGTATCACTATCAGCATATTCTTTACATAGATCAGAGCTATTTCCAATATATAATTTTTTCTTGTAGGATGAATCCAATTCTTCAAGCAAATTAAGCTTATTAATAGGCATATAAATTAATGGTGAAGCTTTATTTTCAAGAAATTTTTCTACAATAAAAGAGAAGGCCTTATAGGAACCCATTTCTAGATTAAGATCAAATAGCCCCTTAGTATTTTCTATACGATGCTTTATATCTCTCAGAGAATTTAATATTTTTGTTCCATCGGATAAACCATTAAGTTTAATTTTAGGTTTAATAATCCAAGAAATAAAAATTTGTAACCAACGGATAATAAGCCAATTGGATTTAACTATAGATTCTGATTCCAGGTATTCAGGAAAAAATTTAATGAAGAACTTAGTGTTACTCGTATTTTTAATTGCCAAAAAAATTAATAAATTAAAAGCATCTTTTTGCACGTCATTTTTATTGATATTTTCTCTGTTTATATTTTTAAAATAATATTCTAAAATATCTTCATCTAATTTATTTATTTTTTCAAAAAAAATCGTCACCGCGTGATTAATAGAAATTTTATAGGTAACATAAGTTTTAGAAATTTTGCTTAATTTATCATTATATTCGCTTAACAATTCATCGAAGCTTTTTACATTCATAAATACCTTTTTTATTATTATTTTTTTAATGGGGTATTATTTTAATTAATTGGTAGGCTACTTTTATTGAATAAAATTGTCAATTAAATTTAAAAATTAATTAAAAAATATTTAATCTCGATTTTTAAAAAAATAATTTAATGCAAATCTTTTTTTAATATTTTTCCTAAAGCAGATTTTGGTAGATGATTTAAAAATGTAATTTCATGCGGTAACTTATAGGCAGTCAGTGCAACACGACAATAATTTAATAACTCTTCTGATGTTAGACTTTCATCTTCTTTCACGACAAAGGCTTTAATCGCTTCGCCGGTTTTATCGGATGGAATGCCTATAACTGCAACCTCTTTTACTTTAGGATTTTGTTGAATAATCTGTTCAATTTCTTCAGGATAGACATTAAAACCAGAAACTAAAATCAGTTCTTTTTTACGTCCTACAATATATACGAAACCCTGATGATCGATACGTGCCAAATCTCCAGTTAATAACCAGCCGTCTGCTGTTAATGCGTACTCTACATCCGCCGCCTGCATCCAATAGTCTCGCATGACTTGAGGACCTTTCACACATAACTCACCTACTTCACCTAAACTCACCTCATTTTTTTTATTATCGCAAAGACGAATATCCGTGGAAGGCAGTGGCAAACCTACATGATCGCCGGCTACCGCTAAATCCCAAGGGGGAGCACAGACCACAGGAGATGCTTCTGTTAAACCATAACCTTCCAATAATAATTTTCCAGTAACCTGCTTCCAGTAAATTTTCACTGCAGATTGCAAAGGAGCCCCCCCTCCTAAAGCGATTTTTAAACTTGTGAAATCTAATTTGGTAAATGCTTTATGTCTTAAAAGAGCCTTAAATAATGTATTAACGCCCAACAATGTACTAAACGGCGTGATTGCAAGTACCTGAATGAGTTGTTTTAGGTTGCGCGCATCAGGAATTAAACAGTTTTTACCTCCTAGCCGCACACACATGAGCCCATTAACCATCAAAGAAAAAATATGGTACAACGGCAAAGCAGTAATAAATATCTCTTGACCTTCGTACAATACAGGCCTAACCCAAGTCGTTAATTGTTCTATATTGGCTAACATATTTCTATGGGTTAACATGGCTCCTTTAGGAACTCCGGTTGTACCACCCGTGTATTGTAAAAAAGCCAGGTCTTCTCTTTTAATTACAATGGATGACAGTGTAAGGTTCTGGCCGATTTTTAGGGCCATTAAAAAATCAATCGCATGAATCGCTGAATTTTTTTGCTTTTGTTTTTTTATATTCCACCACGCAGAAACATTGATTACCCAAGATCGCGGCCAACTGAGCATATCGCCTAAATGAGTAGTGATGACATATTTTATAGGAGTGTTTTTTAGCGTATGAATTACATTGGGTAGAAAATTACTTAATACGATTAACACCTCCGCTTGTGAATGATTTATTTGTTGTGTAAATTCTGGTTCGGTATAAAACGGATTAACATTAGTGACTACCAAACCTGCTTGTAGCACCGCAAAAATTGATATCATATATTGTGGGCAATTAGGAAGCATGAGTGCCACCTTAGTTCCTTTATGCAACTTCAATTGCTGTTGCAAATAAGCGGCTAAGCAATGACTTAATTCAGCCCATCGCCCATAGCTAATCGTTTCTTCAAAGAAACTTAATGCAGGCAATAAATGAAATTTTTCACATGCATCAATAAATAATCGATCAAGCGACTGATAAATATCAGGATTAATCTCAGCAGGAACTTGTTGCTGGTAACGATTTAACCAAATTTTTTCCATCATTCACCACCTAGAAAATTAAGGGCGAGTATTGCTTAAGTTTTAGTATAGACCGCTCCTACTTGAAGATGTGAAATGATCAAATAATTTACTCGTTATTGCGAGCGCGGAACACGCGGCAATAGTCTCTGCCATTATGAGCGTGAGATGTTTGTTCGCATCTTGATGTGCAATATGTATATAATGCCTACTTCATTTCGACATTCTATAAAGTGACCAGGTGGACTATTTATGCACAGTTTGATGGGAACATCACAAGAAGCCTTTAAATTAAAGGCAAGTCTATTCACATTAACAACTTTTCACTTATTAAACACCGACGCACAATTGGTTCATCAACAATTAAAACCTTTAGTTGAGCAAACTCCACGCTTTTTCCAACAACTACCTATTATTTTGGATTTATTTTCCTTATCTACTGCAACCGGACCTATCGATTTTCCAGCTATTATCAGCTGTCTACGTGGCTATGGTTTAATTCCTGTCGGAATACGCGGTGGTACCGCTGAACAACAAACATTTGCTATACAATCAGGGCTTGCTATCCTTGCTAATATAAAAACTGAAACCATCGATACCGCGCCCAAGGCAAATGTGCCCTCTACGCCTAGTATTAACTCTAAGGTAATTACCCAACCTGTACGCTCTGGCCAACAGATCTATGCGAAAAATAGTGATTTAATTGTAATTGCCTCCGTCAGCCCGGGAGCAGAACTGTTAGCTGATGGTAATATCCATATTTATGGTCGATTAAAAGGTCGCGCGCTAGCAGGCGTCACGGGAAATCAACAAGCGCATATTTTTTGCCAAAACTTAGAAGCTGAGTTGGTGGCGATTGCCGGCCATTATTGGTTAAGTGAAGATTTACATGACATACAACAAACATTGAACAAAGGCAGTGTACAAATCTCTTTAGAACAAGAACGTTTACAACTTAAACAACTCGCTTAAGTTCCTTTAGAACGTTTGCCAAAAATCCCATTGCTATGAGTATAGTATCCATTTTTCTAATAAATAATTCATTTCTTCTATTTTAACAGGCTTAATCAATACTTCGTCGATACCCGCTTGATAAAACTGCTGTTGATCGGTTGGCTGACCGTAAGCCGTTAAGGCAATAATAGGAATATGTTCGTTATCCGTTTCCTGCTGGCGAATTATTTGCGTAATAGCCATACCATCGCTATCCGGTAAAGCAATATCGATAAGAATAAGATCATATTGATTTTGCATATAATACTTTAAAGCCATTTCAGCATTACTAGCCATATCATAAAGTATTCCTTTTTTTTCCAAAAGCAAACTATAAATACGCTGAATAATTTCATTGTCTTCTATCACCAAGATACGTGTCACACTATTGGAAATAACCAAACTATTTTTCTCTTTTACACTTGTAGCATCGAATGGTTCTTTTACCTCTTTTAAAGGAATTCGACAAATATAATGACTTCCTTTTCCTAGCGTACTTTCAACTTCTAAAGTCGCTTTTAATACACGCAAATAACTTAATAAAATAGACAACCCTAAGTTAAAAGTCTTATAACGACGGCGATGATTAAATTGATTAAAGCAAGCCTTTAATTCTAATAACTCAGCCTCATCCATCCCTTTTCCGGTATCTTTGATACTGAATATAATTTCGGTTGGCAAGGAAGCAAATTCTTTTATAGCGCTAACAACCTGTATAACAACCATACCCTGTTCGGTATTAATTAAGGCATGGCTGCTTAAATGAAATAAGATATGGTAAATTAAATTGGGATCGCCTATCCAAACAAGAGGAATATCTTCTGGATAATCGAGTATTAACTGTAAACGCCTCATCCCCGCTTGATACGATAATTGATTAATAACCTTTTCTAACAAATGTTTTAAATTAAAAGTGCAGAATTGTAACTCGATATGCTGTGCTTCTAGCTCAGAAAGATTGAGCAAACGATTCACTAACGGTAAAATAGCTTCGCTCGCTTCGAGAATATCTGTTACATAGCACTGCTGCTTAGGAAGCAAACAATCCATACTTAATAATTGCGCCATACCGATAATATTAGCCAAGGTGGTACGCAATTCATAACTTAGATTAGAAATAAAATCCGATTTTGCATTGTTAGCATTCACTGCATGCCTAGCATTTTTGATGACAGTGGCTAATAGATGCTGATAAGCTTCTTCTTTCATTATTTTTTCCTTCATAGCATGCATACTTCAAACCATTACTAAAGCAGTTTAGATCTCCTTTAATTGTGAAAAATAAATGTCTGGCCAACGTTCCATAGTCAGTTTTAAATTAACCTGACTCGGTGCTAAATAAATCAGATTTTCTTTAGCATCATGCGCTAAATTTAGAGCAACTCTATGTTGGAATTCTTTTAATTGTTTATTATCCTGCGCACTTACCCAACGCGCTGTCACAATATTAGCCGGTTCATATGCGCATTCTACTCTATATTCGTGCTTTAATCGGTAGGCCACCACATCAAATTGTAAAACACCCACTGCTCCTAAAATTAATTCATTACTATTCAAAGGTTTAAAAATTTGTATAGCACCTTCTTCAGATAGTTGCATTAATCCTTTTAATAATGCTTTAGATTTCAATGGATCTTTTAGACGAACTCGTTGAAATAACTCTGGTGAAAACGAGGGAATTCCAGTAAATTTTAACGTTTCTCCTATAGTAAAACTATCACCTATCTGTATCGTACCATGGTTATGTAAACCAATAATATCACCTGACCAGGCTTCTTCCGCTCTGACTCTATCACCGGCCATAAAAGTTAGTGCGTTATGTACCGTGATTTCACGTTGCGTTCGGACGTGAAATATTTTCATACCGGGTGTGTACTTCCCAGAGCATAATCGCAAGAAAGCTACGCGATCTCGATGTGCTGGATCCATATTCGCCTGAATTTTAAATATAAATCCGCTGAAATTTTCTTCTTGTGGATACACAATCCGTACATCAGTTTGTCTAGGCTGTGGACACGGTGCATATTTCACAAAAGCAGCTAACAATTCTTGTACGCCAAAATTATTAATCGCCGAGCCAAAAAAAACCGGTGTTAACTTTCCTGCAAGATAATCTTGTTCATTAAAATCAGCACTCGCCCCCTTGATCAGTGCCAATTCATCTTGTAGTTCATCAAATATAACACCGACTCGTTCTTTTACCTTAGGATGATGAAGACCTACAAAACATTCACTCTCTTTACGTTTTAAATTACTTGACGGTGCATAAAAATAAACCTTGTCCTCTAGCGTATGATAAATACCCTTAAATTGTTTTCCCATTCCTATCGGCCAAGTGATCGGCGCACAAGCAATGCCCAATGTCGATTCAATATCGTCTAATAACGCTATGGGTGTGCGCGCCTCTCTATCCATTTTGTTAATAAAAGTCAAAATGGGAATCTGACGTAAACGACAGATCTCTAATAATTTTTTGGTACGCGGCTCGACGCCTTTAGCGGCATCAATCACCATTAAGGCAGAATCGACAGCCGTTAACGTACGATAGGTATCTTCAGAAAAATCAGCATGTCCAGGTGTATCTAATAAATTAAAAATACATTCTTGATAAGGAAATTGCATGACAGAAGTTGTGACAGAAATTCCCCGTTCTTTTTCTAAGGCCATCCAGTCAGAAGTGGCATGATGCGCAGCTTTACGTGCTTTAACCGTTCCAGCCAGTTGTATGACACCTCCCCATAGCAAAAGTTTTTCTGTCAATGTCGTCTTACCCGCATCCGGGTGAGAAATAATTGCAAATGTTCTTCTAGATAAAATTTCTGCTGGATACGATGCATCTGACATACAGAACCTATGAATTTAATTTAAAAATAACTATTATTTAAAAAGGGTTGTTATTGTATACGAAATTGCGTTGCCGTTTTCACCTAATTAACCTATTCCTGATAATGCTAATTGCCAAATTAAGTATTCTAGTTTAACCTGACAGCTTTCTGGGAGAGGTGTCCGAGCGGCTTAAGGAGCACGCCTGGAAAGTGTGTGTAGGTTCATCCCTACCGCGGGTTCGAATCCCGCTCTCTCCGCCAATGGTGGTTATATCGGTCCCTTCGCAATGCAAAGCAGCGAACCCCGTCAGATCCGGAAGGAAGCAGCGGTAGTTGTCCATGCGTGTGCCGAGGTGTGGCTGCTATAACCGCCTCCATTAGACCACTTGCATAACCCCAGTGATGGACTTGAGTTCGAGGCAAACGATAGTCGAGGACCGGAGTTTACATAAGTAAATGAGGACCGTAGACTAGCGTTTAACAATGAAATCAAGCCTAGCACGCAGGTTATGCAAGTGGTCTATAAAGATCTGACGATTGGATCAAGGGTGGTTCTTATGAGTTATCAAGTCCTCGCGCGAAAATATCGGCCTCAGTCATTCGATCAGTTAATTGGTCAAGAAGCTACTTGTCGCATCCTAAAAAATGCACTGAATACACAACGCATCCACCATGCTTACCTTTTTACAGGCACACGCGGGGTTGGAAAAACAACCTTAGCACGTTTACTCGCTAAATGTTTAAATTGCCAAACCAAGATCACGCCTGAACCTTGTAATCAATGTGCAACATGCTTAGCGATTAATACGAATCATTTTACCGATCTCATTGAAGTGGATGCTGCTTCGCGCACCAAAGTAGAAGATACACGTGATCTATTGGCTGACGTTCACTATGCGCCCAGCCAAGGTCGCTATAAAATTTATCTTATTGACGAAGTACATATGCTTTCTTCGCATAGTTTTAATGCCTTATTAAAAACTCTCGAAGAACCTCCACCCCACGTTATTTTTTTATTAGCCACCACGGATCCCCAACGCTTACCTGCTACGATACTTTCACGTTGTCTGCAGTTTCACTTAAAAATTATTTCTGCCACGCAAATCAGTGATCATCTCGCTAATGTGCTAAAAAATGAAAATATTCCTTACGAATCCGCGGCGCTATTACCACTTGCACAAGCGGCACGAGGAAGTTTACGTGATGCGTTAAGTTTATTGGACCAAGCAATCGCTTATACCAACCAAAACCTCACGAAACAGGATATCAATACCTTGCTTGGCCACGTCGCTAACACTGAACTAACTTGTTTACTTGAGGCATTGATTGTAGAAGATACTACACAGCTCTGGTCTCTAGTCGAAAAATTAAACGAGCTTGCCGTTGATTTTTCATGCGTTATTGATGAGCTCCTCACTTTTTTACATGATATGGCACTTAGTCAGCGGTTTAAGACTGAAACTAAATACAGCCAGGCCGTCATTGACCTAGCCCAAAAACTTTCTCCGGAAGACATACAGTTATATTATCAAATTGTTTTATTAAGCCGACGTGATTTAGCGTTGGCACCCACGCCACGACTGGGCTTCGAGATGTTATTACTTAGATTGTTAGCTTTTAAACCTGCTACTGAAGAGACTGACCACGCGTGCAATGCAAAATCAACTATGCCGCCTATTGTGACGGAAAAAAAACAAACTGCTGCGCATAAAGTAGATCAAGCAATAGAACTCAAGCACCACAAGAACTTACACTGGCCTACACTCATCAAACAATTGAACTTAACGGGGTTAACCTATGCCCTCGCCCAACAGTGTGTCTTACAGTCTTATCAGGACAACCACATTTCTTTACGCTTAGACCCTAGACAAACCGCACTTCGTAGCGTTAAACAAGAAGCTAAATTAGCGCAAGCGCTTTCCGACTATTTCGAGAACCCGACCACATTAGAAATTAGTCTCGGCGATGCAAGCTTATCGACACCTGCACGTCTCCAGCAACAGCACAAAGCGCAACGCTTAGAACAAACGACAAAAGCACTACAAAACGATCCAGCTATTCAAGCGATTATGCAGACATTTGGTGCTACACTACAGACTGAGTCTATTCAGCTGCTAGATGAAGATTGAATATCTCTGTATATACAAACCTAAAGTTGAACCTACAAAGAGGAAAATAAGATGAATATGAAAGTTGACCTAGATACACTTTTAAAGCAAGCTCAAGACATGCAGTCCAAGATGCAATCTGCTCAAGCCGAATTAGCGCAAATAGTGGTTACCGGAGAAGCAGGTGGCGGTTTAGTTAAAATTGAAATGGATGGTAGGCACAATGTTAAATCTATCGACATTGATCCGATAAAGGAATTAGTGATTGGCGCAATTAATGATGCAATAAAAAAAGTTGAAGAAGCATCGCGTCAAAAACTAAATGATTTAACCAGTCTGATGCAAACAAAGTTTAGCGATATAGACACGACAACGGAATAAATTTAGTAGCAGTAAATAGGTGTAATGCGATATGGCCTTTAGCCCTTTGATAACACAAATGATCGCGCAATTTTGTTGCTTGCCAGGAGTAGGGCCTAAATCTGCTCAGCGCATGGTCTTTCATTTACTAGAAAGAGCACGCGCAGATGGTTCTGCGTTGGCAAAAATTATCGAGCAAGCGATCCAAGAAGTTGGAAATTGTGAACAATGTCGAAGTTTAAGCGAAACACCTATTTGTACGCTATGTTCCAACCCAAATCGAGATAGTAGTTTACTATGTGTGGTTGAGACACCGGTTGATGTACTCGCTATCGAGCAAACTGCCAGCTACCGTGGCTACTATTTTGTTCTAATGGGACGGTTATCGCCACTCGATGGAATAGGTCCTGAGGAGCTAGGTATCAAGCATTTTATTCAGCGCATTAATACGCAGCCACCGCAAGAAATTATTTTAGCAACGAACCCCACCGTAGAAGGCGAAGCAACCGCGCACTATCTCACTGAACTGATTAAACAAAAAGGTATTAAGATCAGTCGCATTGCGCATGGTGTTCCATTGGGTAGCGAGCTAGAGTTTATTGATAACCATACGCTAGCTCGTTCTTTACATGCCCGTGTTGTAGTTTAGCTTCAACTAAAACTAACGCCGGGATAGATTGTCTTTGAAAAAAAGTAGTGCTATCTACACCGGTTGATAAACACGATTGCGCAGCCATTTCATCAGCTTGTAAATAGTGCTGGTAAACTTCGCTTAGAGGTAAATCAGGATTACCAAGACGCTCCGGTGCTATTAATAGAAATTCTTCTCCTATAACCTCTTTTATTTTCTCACAACTAAAAATTTCCTTATAAGCAGGATTTTTAATAAAACTTTTTTCGTTAATACCTAAAGCAAACGCAACAAATGCAGAAGGCACGGCGCCTATAATATGTTTAGGATCTACCTTGGAAATAATAGCATAATCTGGCCCTTCAGTTAGTTTGCCTTCTCCTGTATAACCTGCAATAAATGTAGAGTTCTTTAAATTTTCTTTACAAAGAGGAATACTTTGTATATTTTTTTTACTCGTATCGATCAAGTAGGTAAAACCATATTCTCCAGCTGAAGCTTCCTCATTGTCAAAACCAATAAATTCCTCGCCACTGCGATAGGTATTAGACGCGCAAACAAAATCAGGATGGAATTGAATATAAGGTAATTTTGCCAAAGGACTATGTTCATTGTCTGAAGTAAAACCAGTCTGAAAAACTTTATTTAAGCTCGCTATTAAATTATTCGGATCGGCTTCTTCACCGCGCCATAAAAATCCATTTTTTGGACCATGGGAAATTATAACATTATCTTGATTACAGTAAGACAATTCAAAAGAAGGTTCGGGAAGCTCTAGATCGGCAGAAACATTTTCCATTTCCATCATAATTTATTATCCTTATTTAAATATAAAATACTTAAATATGTTAACAGAATAAAAAAAAATTGAGAAGATTAAAATAATTATTTTAATTTAAATAAATAATTAAATTAATAATTTTTAAAGATATATCCCACCATCAAAGTTAGCGAATTAAACCTTAAGCGAGTAGTAGAAGCGAATAGAAAATCGTCATTGCGAGCGAATAGCGTGTTAATCGTCATTGCGAGCACCGTAGGTGCGCGGCAATCTAGACCTTCGCTCGCAATGGACACAATAGGATAGGAATAAATTAAGCTAAGGCTTGTTTAGCTTTCTCAATAAGCTGCGCAAAAGTAGCTTTATCAGTAATGGCTAAATCCGCTAAAATTTTACGATCAACCGCAATTTCTGCTTTGCTAAGACCTGCAATAAAGCGGCTATAAATCATACCATGTTCACGCACTGCGGCATTAATACGCACTATCCACAGAGCACGAAAATCGCGTTTCTTTTGCTTTCTATCACGATAAGCGTATTGACCAGCTTTGGTTACTGCTTGCTTCGCCGCTCGAATAACACGACTTCGAGCACCTTTATAACCTTTAGCCGCTTTTAAAATTTTTTTATGTCGGGCTCTTGCAGTGACCCCACGTTTCACTCTTGGCATCGTCTTTAACCTCTTTAATTATCTTTCGTTTTTTTCTAAGAACCTTGTAACATACGTTCGACAGCACGTACATCACTGGGGTTAACTAAATTTGTATGACGCAAGTTGCGCTTGCGCTTACTATCTTTCTTAGTAAGGATATGGTTATGATGTGATTGTGCACATTTATAACCTTTAGCTGTAGGCTTAAAGCGCTTTGCAGCTCCTCGGTGACTTTTTAACTTTGGCATATAGACTGTACTCCGCTATTACATATATGGTTTTTAGCTACTTGGTTTTTTTTGGGCTTACCACTAACACCATCTGCCGGCCTTCCATCTTAGGTTTATCATCGATCGCAGCATAAGCCGCCAGATCTTTTTCTAAACGTTCAATCAGCTTAGCGCCTAAGTGCAAATGGGCGATTTCACGACCCCGAAATCGTACCGTAATTTTAGCTTTATCGCCTTGTTGTAGGAAACGTATCAGGTTGCGTAGCTTGACCTGATAATCTCCTTCTTCTGTTACGGGCCGAAACTTAATTTCTTTCAATTGAATACGTTTTTGCTTTTTTTTCTGCGCTGTTTTTTGCTTACTCAATTCAAAGAGATACTTACCATAATTCATGATTCGACAAACGGGAGGAACCGCTGTCGGTGCAATTTCTACTAAATCAAGATCGGCTTCTTCAGCTTTTCTTAGCGCATCATTTAAAGAAACCACGCCTAACTGCTCGCGATCAGGTCCAATTAACCTTACTTGTGGAACGCGAATTTCGCTGTTAACCCTAACCTTTTTTACATTGCTGGTTCCTGACCTAGGTTGAAAACCTCCTCCTGGTCGATGCTGAATCACTTTTTCTGTACTAATAACTATTTCTCCGTATCGATTCGACTCTGCGGCACAATAGCCTGCCGAATCATCTGATAAAACATATGGACCGACATACTACCCAAATCATCCCCTGTTTGTCTACGTACAGTGACTTGTTTCGTATCGGCTTCCTTTGCCCCTATCACGAGTTGAAAGGGAAGTTTCTGCAAGCTATGTTCGCGAATCTTAAAGCTGATCTTCTCATTTCTCAAGTCCAACTTGACTCTTAGCCCTAAACTCTCTAATTCCTGAGCTATTTCATTGGCATAATCGCGCTGTTTATCGGTAATCGTCATGATAACCACCTGAATGGGCGCTAACCAAAGCGGAAAATGACCGGCATAGTGTTCCAACAATATCCCTATAAAGCGCTCTATCGAACCTAAAATGGCTCTGTGCAACATAACTGGTGTTTGTCGTTCACCTTTCTCGCTGACATACTCTGCGCCTAGACGCCCTGGCATAGAAAAATCGACTTGAACGGTACCACATTGCCAAACCCGGTTTAGACAGTCTTTTAAAGAGAATTCAATTTTAGGGCCATAAAAAGCCCCTTCACCTGGGGAATAAGTCCAGTTTAAACCTTTTCTCGCATCTAAAGCCTGAGCCAAGGCTTTTTCTGCTTTATCCCAACTTTCATCGGAACCGACACGTGCTTCTGGACGTGTCGCTAATTTAAGGATAACTTCATTAAAACCAAAGTCGGCATAGACCCCATACAGCAAATCAATAAAAGCAGCAACTTCCGCTTGAATTTGATCTTCGGTACAAAATATATGAGCGTCGTCTTGCACAAATCCGCGAACCCGCATTAAACCATGTAAAGCACCTGAAGGTTCATTACGATGACAAGAACCAAATTCCGCAAAACGCAAAGGAAGGTCGCGATAACTTTTTATACCTTGATTAAAAATTTGGATATGACCAGGACAGTTCATCGGTTTAATAGCAAACTCAGTATTTTCAGTTGCCGTGGTAAACATTTCTTTAAAAAATTTATCCCAATGACCCGATTTTTCCCAAAGCTGACGCGCGAGTAATTGCGGTGTACGTATTTCTTGATATCCTGCACTTTGCAAACGTGAACGAATGTATTGTTCAATAATTTGATATAAAGTCCAGCCATGCGGATGCCAAAACACCATGCCTGGCGCTTCTTCTTGAATATGAAACAAATCTAATTGTTTTGCTAATTTGCGATGATCACGTTTTTCGGCTTCATCTAAGCGATATAAATAATCTTTTAAATCACCCTCTGTTAACCAAGCGGTACCATAAATACGTTGTAACATTTCATTTTTAGCATCGCCACGCCAATAAGCGCCTGCAACATGCGTTAATTTAAAGACTTTAAGCTTACCGGTACTCGGTACGTGAGGCCCGCGGCACAGATCAATAAAATCTCCTTCGCGATACAATGATAATACTTCTTCCTTAGGGATAGCGGTAATAATCTCTGCCTTGTATTCTTCTCCCAAATCCCGAAAAAATTTAATGGCTTCTTCTCTCAGCATCGTAGAGCGTTGTATCGGTAAATCTTGTTTCACTAATTCCTGCATACGTTTTTCTATTTTTAATAGATCATCAGGTGTAAACGCATGGGATAAAGCAAAATCGTAATAAAATCCATTATCGATAACAGGTCCGATAGTGACTTGTGCCGTAGGAAATAACTGCTTGACGGCATGTGCAAGCAAATGGGCAGTCGAGTGACGAATAATGGCTAAGGCTTCCGGATCACGCGTTGTGAGTATCCGCACACGACTATCGTTATTAATAGGATAGGTTAAATCGACGATCTGTCCGTCCACTTCAGCCGCTATAGCCGCTTTCGCCAAGCCAGGACCGATTTGCTCTGCTATTTGATACGCAGTCGTGTCGTTAGCAACAGTACGTTGTGTTGCATCCGGAAGAGTAATGACAGGCATAAACTATAAAAAAATGTTGGTAGGCACGAGTGGGATCGAACCACCGACCACCACCATGTCAAGGTGGTGCTCTACCACTGAGCTACGTGCCTACAGGTTATAAGAGGGTGTCGTCATTCTGTGTCGACGGGTCCTGCCGCTCTCGGAAGTTTGTTTCATTATTTCAAATGAAAAACAAACTTAGCATGCATGTCACCCGGCAACAGTAATCGACACTTCCACGACGAAACAAAATAAATACTAAAAATAAAACGAGAAAATAACACTCTTGATTTACAGACGCAACTGCTTAATCAATTCCTATTATTTTTTGTTTAAGATTTTTTAATTTATCGCGCGTTTCAGCAGCCTCTTCAAATTGCAAGTTTTTCGCATAATTAAACATTTCACGCTCTAATTGTTTGATTTGTTTCGCAAGTTCTTCTGGAGGTAAAGCCGCATAGTAGGCTTGCTCTTCAGCCACCTTAAGCAAATGCTGTTTATTCGTGGAAACATCGGACCGCGCTCCTTCAAGAATATCATGCACCGCTTTTGCGATTCCTTTCGGAGTAATGTGATGTTTTTTATTGAAGGCAAGCTGTTTAGTACGACGCCTCTCAGTTTCAGCTATCGCTTTTTGCATCGAGCCGGTTATTTTATCCGCATACAGAATAGCTCTACCATGAATATGACGCGCTGCGCGACCTATCGTTTGGATTAAAGAACGCTCGGAACGTAAAAATCCTTCTTTATCGGCATCCAGAATCGCAACGAGTGCAACTTCAGGCATATCCAGACCTTCACGAAGTAAATTAATTCCAACCAACACATCAAATTTACCTAAACGCAAATCACGAATAATTTCGACTCGCTCCACCGTATCAATATCAGAATGCAGATAACGTACTTTCACACCATGTTCGGCAAGGTATTCTGTTAAGTCTTCAGATAAGCGCTTAGTTAATGTGGTGACTAAGACACGTTCTTTTTTTGCCACACAGCGATTAATCTCAGAAAGTAAATCATCAACTTGTGTGGTGGCGGGTCTCACTTCGATCAAAGGATCGACTAAGCCTGTTGGCCTGATAACTTGTTCCACCACTGCACCCGAGTGTTCAAGTTCATAAGTGCTCGGCGTTGCAGAAACATAAATAGTCTGAAATACAAAGTCAGAGAACTCTTGGAACTGTAAAGGCCTGTTATCCAAAGCAGAAGGTAAACGAAAACCATACTCGACTAACGTTTCTTTCCGTGAACGGTCACCTTTATACATAGCCCCTAATTGAGGGACCGTAACGTGTGATTCATCAATCACTAGCAAAGCGTCTTTTGGTAAATAATCCAGTAAAGTAGGTGGCGGTTGACCCGCATCGCGACCCGATAAATATCGGGAATAATTTTCTATGCCATTACAATACCCTAACTCTAAAAGCATCTCGATATCAAATCGAGTACGCTGTTCTAAACGTTGAAATTCTATTAACTTATTTGCCGCCTGTAATTGCGCTAAACGTTCTTTTAATTCAATTTTAATCGATTCTACCGCATTTAAAATTTTATCTCGTGGAGTCACATAATGAGTTTTTGGATAAATAGTCAAGCGCGGTACACGTCTAAGCAATTCGCCTGTTAAAGGATCAAAATAACTAAGTTGCTCAATGGTATCATCCAATAATTCAATACGTACTGCTTCTTCGGCGGATTCTGCAGGATAAACATCAATCACATCACCACGCACGCGATAAGTGGCGCGACGAAAGTCCGTATCATTACGTCTATATTGTAGTTCAGCTAAACGCCTTAAGATGAAACGTTGATCGATTTGATCGCCCCGGCGCACATGCAACATCATATCGATATAAGTATTAGGATCCCCTAAACCATAAATAGCCGATACCGTTGCAACAATAATGACATCACGTCGTTCTAACAGAGATTTAGTCGCTGATAAACGCATTTGCTCGATATGTTCATTGACCGCCGCATCTTTTTCAATGTAAGTATCAGTTGTAGGCACATAGGCTTCAGGTTGATAATAATCATAATAAGAAACAAAATATTCCACCGCATTATGAGGGAAAAAACTTCGCATCTCACCATACAACTGCGCTGCTAAGGTTTTATTGGGAGCCAGAATAAGAACTGGGCGCTGAATTTTTTGTATCACATGCGCAATACTAAAAGTCTTACCCGAACCGGTTACGCCTAATAAAGTTTGATGCGCTAACCCTGCTTCCAAACCTTTAATCATTTCTTTGATCGCTACTGGCTGATCACCTGCGGGTTTAAAATTTGAAGTTAATACTAAAGTTTTAGGCATGAAATAATGAATTAAGCTGTAGTAAAAATAACATAAAAAATAATCGTCATGGCGAGCGAATGTCTAGATTGCCACGCACCTTCGGTGCTCGCAATGACGCAATACTCACTACATTCGCAATGACACGTAAACCGTAATCCAGAAACAGACTTGCTTTATTATTAATCTCTCGCCGATAATAAAGACTTTATAACATCAGTGTAACTTAATTAGACCTATTCTATGAAAATAAATCTCTCGCACCGGGTTTCTCAAATTAAACCATCGCCTACTTTAAGCCTCTCTGCAGCCGCCAACCGACTCAAAGCCAGCGGCAAGCCTATTATTAATTTGACCCTAGGCGAACCTGATTTTGATACTCCAGAGTCTATTAAACAAGCCGCTCGTCTCGCTTTAGACCAAGGCTGTACTAAATACACCCCTGTAGACGGCATCGTGCAGTTAAAACAAGCCGTGCTTAATAAATTTAAACTGGAAAACCAACTGGATTATTCATTGGATCAAGTCATTGTTTCTAGTGGCGCTAAACAATCCATTTATAATCTTATGCAATCTTTATTAAATCCCGGTGACGAAGTGATTATCCCAGCACCTTATTGGGTATCTTACCCGGATATGGCTTTACTAGCAGAAGCCACACCGGTTTTTATCTCTACCTCGACTGAAACCTGTTTAAAAATTACACCTCAACAATTGGAAGCAGCGATTAATGAAAAAACCCGTCTTTTCATTATTAATAGCCCTTCAAACCCTACAGGGATGGTCTATTCCCGAGCTGAATTGAATGAACTCGCTAAAGTTTTATTACGCCATCCATCGGTATTTATTCTCACCGATGACATTTATGAGCATATCTATTGGGGCACTGAAAACTTCAAAAATATTCTCAATGTTTGTCCCGAACTCTATGATAGGACCTTAGTATTAAATGGCTGCTCGAAAGCTTATGCCATGACAGGCTGGCGAATTGGTTATGCGGCTGGACCTAAAGCAGTCATACGCGCCATGACGAATATGCAATCACAAAGTACGTCTAATCCCAATTCTATTGCTCAATTCGCAGCCATCGCGGCTTTAACTGGCAAACAAGACAGTGTGCAGTGTATGAATGAGATTTACCAGCAACGTAATACGTTTTTTTCAGAAGGACTCAATACAATTCCCGGTGTACATTGCCTATCCGCACAGGGAGCCTTTTATAGCTTTCCATCGTTTCATGCCTTTATTGGAAATAATAAAAAATTTACTTCTGATTATGAATTAGCTGATTACTTACTCAATAAAGCTAACGTCGCTACCGTTCCTGGTTCCGCTTTTGGTGCACCCGGTTATCTACGCCTTTCCTATGCGCTAGATAATGTCAGCCTAAAAAAAGCGTTAACACAATTAAAAGCAGCGTTAGCTGGTTTAGCTTAAAGATCTACTTTTTGCATTATCTAAAGGCGCATCGACAATCACACCGCGTGTTTCTTTGACGAAAACGGCTAATACTGCAGCGATAACGAATGCAACAGGAATAATAGTTAATGCATGTTGAAAGCTTTCTATCGAAAATGCCATTAAATTTCCTCTAACATGCGTACCCGTTACCACATCTAAGGCTTTACCGACTAAAGGTTCAGATAAAGCACCGCCTAACATAACTAACAAGTTAGTAACTGCAATAGCGGTGCCTGCTAAACCCTGAACATTCAGTTCTCTAGCAATAGGAAAAACAATAATTTGTGCAGAGCTACATAGACCAAAGCTGAATAATAAAATTCCTAGGTAATGACTAGAAAAAAACGGAAAGTAAATGAGTAAAGTAAATAAAAGGGCCCCTAATAAAGCACCGATAATAATCGGATGACGTCGATTCCCTATTTTGTCAGAAATCCATCCGACCAAAGGACTACCTATGGCCCAACCTAAAAATATAAATGAAATATTAACCGCCGCTGTTGAATTTGATAGGCCATAAGTTCGGATTAAATAAGGAATTCCCCAAACTTCAGCAAACGCAGACAATGATAAATATAAAAGGCTGCCTATCACTCCTACTAACCACATCTGTGGGTTTCTACACAATCTAAAAACTGCTTGGAAAAACTCTCTATAGCTAAGCGTCGATGTACCACCACCTTCCTGTGTCGTTTTTACGCCATTACTCTCAGGTATGATGTACCATAAACCCACTGTCAAAAATAAACCCACCGTCGCTGAAATATAGAGTGTGACATTAGATCCTAAAACAAATACGAGCTTTGATAAAATAATATCTCCGGTCATGGCACCTATCATTCCCAGCGAAGTTGCCATGCCTGCAATAAAAGCAAAACGTGATGGAGGAAACCATATTGCCGCAAGCTTAAGTACACCTACAAAAGCAAATGCGGAACCAAATCCTACTAAGAAACGGCCCACTTGCGCCGTAGAAAGATAATGATGAGCGAATAAATAGGTGCCGATAGCACAAACTAAACAAGCAAAAGCTAATAACTTTCGAGGCCCAAATCTATCCATCATCATACCTACGGGTAACTGCATAGGCGTGTAAGCGTAGTAATAGAATGCAACTAAATTTCCAAATGCTAACCCACTGATATTGAACATTTTTAGTAAATCTTCCGTCATGACACTAGGCAAGATTCGCAAAAAATATTCATAACAGTAAAAAAGAGCCCCTAAGCCACATACTAACCAGGGAAAAAGGTCAATACGTTTTCTTGGCATAAATCATACCCCCAGAAATAAAAATGAGTAGTAGGCCGCGAATTTAAAAATTAAAGGTTAATTCTTAAGCAGCCCAACCAATGAAATAGGATTATATTAAGCAGCGTTAGCCGATTTAGATTTATCCTTATCATCGACTTTGAGAGTACGTTTCCCGTATTTTTGTTTAAATCTATCAACACGTCCGCTGGTATCAACGATTTTTTGCTTACCTGTATAAAAAGGATGGCATTTTGAACATACTTCAATAGTAAGGGTAGGCTCATCTAAAGTAGAGCGGGTTTTGAAACTATTACCGCAACTGCAAGTAACAGTAACTATGTTATAGGCTGGATGGATATCTTGCTGCATAATAATTTTTATATCCCTTAGATAGAATGAGGCCGGCATTATAACAGAACAAATTATAAAACGAAATTTTTGGCAAAGCAGTTTTTTATATACATATGCCGTGTATAAAGTCACAGCTATATAATAGCTTACAATCAAACAGAATAAAGGCAACAAGGAGTGTGCTTCATTGAAAAATTTATGTATTTTAACTAAAAAAAAGAGGCTTTTGCCCCTATATGCTTGCTTAATACTCATTAATTTGAGCACTGAGCAGTGCTATGCGTCGACTTATGGCTTACAAATTTCTTATGGCGCCGGTGAGCCTGACCATTTAAAAGGCTATCGTATTGCTGTTCAACAATTTTGGCCCTGGATCGGCTTCTCTAAGGCGGCCATGAACTTAACCGGATATTGGGACCTTAGCTATGCCAATTGGCATGTTAACCCACCCCTCGCTTATCAACCTCGCTCTATTAGCATTGTGGCTATATCTCCACTCATTCGCCTACAAAGCCGCGAAAATTGGCTATTAGCTGCCTACCCTTACCTCGAACTAGGGATAGGTGCTAGCTGGCTTTCTAACCATCATTTGGGACATCGAAACTTGGGGGGACAATTTGCTTTTCAAGATTTAATGGGTTTAGGCCTACGTTGGAGTATCAATAAGGCCCAGCAATGCTGGTCATTCAGTTATCACTATTTGCATTACTCCAATGCCAGCTTATTCCCTCCGAATCAAGGCATCGATGTAAAGCATTTATTTACGCTGGGCTATGAATTTTAGAAAACTTATAAAAAATTACTTTAAACGTTTTTTTAAAACTATATTGTAAAATATCATGATCATCTTATACTGCACACAAGCTGTTCTTAACATGTCTACCCGATATCGTCCTTTCAAAAAGGCGTCAATGAACTAGGGATCTTTTTTTAAGAGGCTATAAAGTAATGGCCAAAAGTAAATCATCTGAACATTCAACAATTGAACATCAAGCACTGCGGCTTTTCACAGAAAAAGCTTATCTTGATTATTCCATGTATGTCATTCTTGACCGTGCTTTACCACATATTGGTGATGGCTTAAAACCTGTACAGCGGCGAATCATTTATGCTATGTCCGAGTTAGGTTTAACGGCACTTGCAAAATATAAAAAATCAGCCCGTACTGTCGGTGACGTTTTAGGAAAGTTTCACCCACATGGTGATAATGCTTGTTACGAAGCGATGGTGTTAATGGCACAAGCATTTTCTTATCGCTATCCACTCGTTGATGGTCAAGGCAATTGGGGATCTCAAGATGATCCCAAATCTTTTGCTGCCATGCGTTACACGGAATCGCGCTTAACGCGTTATGCACAAGCTCTGCTCACCGAACTTTCTGATGGCACAGTCGATTGGTTACCTAACTTTGATGCAACTTTAGAAGAACCTAAATTATTACCCGCTCGTTTACCCAATATTCTATTAAATGGAGGATCAGGTATTGCAGTCGGTATGGCGACGGATATCCCTGCACATAATCTTAATGAAGTAGTGAATGCGTGTATTCGTTTGTTAGACGAACCGAATACTCCATTAGCCGAGATTTGTGAACTAATTATTGGACCAGACTTTCCTTCCGCAGCAGAAATAATTACTCCGCGCGCTGAGATTTGTAATATTTACCAACAAGGTCAAGGGGTCATTCGTGCACGTGCGGTTTACACCGAAGAAGAAAACCAAATTGTCATTACGGATCTCCCTTATCAAGTTTCCGGCGCTAAAATTATTGAACAGATTGCTGAACAAATTCGCGATAAGAAATTACCACTAGTAGAGGACCTACGGGATGAATCGGATCATGAAAATCCGACCAGACTGGTGATTGTACCCCGATCGAATCGAGTTGATAGCGCATCTTTGATGACACATTTATTTGCAACAACAGATTTAGAACGCAGCTATCGTATTAATCTAAATATGATAGGCCTCGACGGACGGCCTAAGGTCAAAAATCTGCTCGTCATATTACAAGAATGGCTAGAATATCGACAAGCTACAGTAAGAAAACGTTTAGAGTTTCATTTAAATAAAATTTTAAATCGCCTTCACCTGTTAGAGGGTTTTTTAATTGTCTATTTACATATCGATGAAGTCATAAAAATTATACGCCAGTATGACGATCCAAAAATACGCTTGATGCATCGATTTAAATTAAGTGATATCCAGGCTGACGCCATTTTAGAAATACGTTTACGACAATTAGCTAAACTAGAAGAAATTAAATTACAAACGGAACAAGAAAATTTAATTGCAGAACGTGACAAACTCCAGAAAATTTTGTCTTCTAAAGCACAATTAAAACGACTTATTCGCACAGAACTGCAAGAAGACGCGAAGCTTTATGGTGACCGTCGCAAATCACCACTCGTTGAGCGTAGCGCAGCACAAGCCATGCAAAAAACTGAAATAATTCCTTCTGAACCCATGACTATCATCTTGTCGACTCGAGGTTGGATCCGTGCGGCAAAAGGTCATGATTTTGATGTCAGTGGCTTAACATTTAAAGCGGGGGATTCTTTAAAAGCGACTTTACTAGGTCGCAACAACCAATTGCTAGCCTTCATTGACTCAACGGGGCGTAGTTATTCAACACCGATACATACGCTTCCATCTGCACGTAGTTCTGGAGAGCCTTTAACAAGTCGTTTTAATCCCCCATCAGGTGCTAATTTTGAAGGCATGATAACCGGAGATCCCGAACAGTCAGTGTTAGTCAGTGCTAATGCAGGCTATGGATTTATTACGCAATTATCCGAATTGTATTCTAAAAATCGTAATGGAAAAGCATTATTAAAATTATCTCCGCATGCCCATGTTCTACCTTTGTTAATCGTTAATCAGATTGACTCCAACTATATTGCACTCGCTACCAATACAGGATACTTATTAATTATTTCTGCACAAGAGTTACCGATATTAGCGCGTGGTAAAGGCAATAAAATGATGCAAATTCCTCCTAAAAAGCTCGAGCAACGCGAGGAATTTATAAGTAAAATAGCTATTTTACCTTCAAAAAATAGTAAATTGACGTTAATTTCAGGAAAAAAACAATTTATTTTGAAAGGCTCAGATTTAGCAAATTATATCGGAAAAAGAGGCCAACGCGGCCATAAATTGCCACGCGGTTTGCAAAAATTAGATGCACTAGTCGTGGACTTAACTTGATTTAATGGTTAATTTTAATAATGAATAAAAATATAAATTATTTGTGGTTTTTTTTACTAGCCGCTTTTTGGAGTGGTTCATTTGTCGCCATTAAAGCGGTAGTATTGCACGTACCTCCTTTCTTTGGAGCGATGCTGCGCGTAGGTTTAGCATTAATATTCTTAAGTCTTATTTTTTGTTTCTTAAAAAAAAGCGTGGCTGTCCCTTTTAATTTGCGTTGGCGAATTTGGATAATAGGGCTTTTCGCACAAGGATTTCCGTTCTTTTTCCTCTTCTATGGTGAACAACATATTTCAGCTGGTTTAACGGGTATTTTAAACGGAACGGTACCGATTTGGACATTAGTATTTAGTTTAATTTCTCCCAAAACCCGAAATTTTTCATTCTTAAAATGCATAGGTTTATTCACAGGTTTATTAGGTATTTGTATTATTTTTTGGCCGTTACTGAATTTTAATTCTGCACATTCGGCCTTATTAGGCACCATTTCTGTATTACTCATGGCTATCAGTTATTCAATCGGTAATTTACTCAATCAACATATGTTATCTGGTCAGACTAAATTAGACTTTTATGCCAATATCTATCAGCAGCATTGGGCCAGTCTTATTTTTTTAATGCTGACATCATTGTTATTCGAACATTGGCCGAGCAGTAGTTTATTATTGCATACGCCTATTATCTGGGTGGCAAGCATCTACATGGGTTTATTCTCTACTGCCATAGCTTGGATTATTTATTATTATTTAATTCGCGAATGGGATGCAGTACGCGCGAGCGCGGTAATGTATGTCGTTCCTATTATGGCTATACTTTGGGATTTTGTTTTTTTTCACAATCGTCCACAATGGACAGAAGGCTTAGGTGTGATTGCTATCTTACTCGGTGTGATATTAATACAATGGCCTAAAAAAACTTACCATACTCTTCGCACTTGAATTTTTGACTGTGTTGCCGCTCAATTCGCAATCCTCATGTATTTTGAATACATTCCGGTTGCTTCATTTTCGCGGCGCCTTGCCAAAAATCCAATTGCTGTGAGTATAAAATTTCTCTAAAGATTAAACCGACCATTTGCTCGCTAAAATCTGACGTAAATGATTCGCAAAGGTTTGACTTTCTTCTTGACCCACTACTCTAGAGTCTGTTAATTCTTCTCCATTCGGTGCAAAAAATAAAAAAGTCGGTGGCGCAATCACATGGAATTGACGTTCTAAGGCTTTATCAATTGCATCATTTGCTGTGACATCCGCTCGCAACAAAATAAATTGAGACATTAAAGATTTAACTTGTGGCGCAGTGAAAACTACGCGTTCCATTTCTTTACAAGATAAACACCAGTTGGCATAAAAATCGACTAGTACGGGTTTATGTTGTTGTTTTGCTTGTATCAAAGCTTGTCTTAAATCAGAAATGCCTTTAATTGTCTGAAAATTACTTGTCTCGGAGCTTGCAACTTGACTCGGATGCAGAAGGCTAAAGGGTCGGGAATTGCTAGGGATGATTCGTGCTAGCAGCCATACAGCCATTGCCAGCATCAGTACACCTAAAATAATTTTAATGGCATTCATCCATGGCCCTGATTTAGGCAACCATTTACCTGCAGAAGTACCAATAATTAACAATGGCACGCCCGAACCCAGACCTAAAACAAATAAAGCAAGACCACCAAGTATGGCATTACCGGTATTGCCAATATAGGTTAGTACCCCGACTAAAGGTGCTGTTATACAGGGAGAAATAACTAACGTGGACAAGCACCCCATAAAAGCCACACCAATGTAATTACCTCCTTGTTGACGATTCGTAATATGAATCAGCTTTTCATGCCAGCTCGTAGGTAGGCGTAACTCATAGAAACCAAATAAAGAAAAAGCGAGTGCAACAAACAAAGCACAAACAATGATAATTACCCAAGGACTTTGTAAAAATGCTTGTAAATAACTGCCTGCTAAACCAGCAAAAACACCCGCCACCGCATAAGTAAATGCCATGGCTAGAACGTAAGTTATCGACAAACTAAAGGCTTTAGCCGTCGTCAATTGCTTTTGGCCTAAAATGATAGCTGATAACACTGGAATCAACGGCAAAACACAAGGGGTCAGCGATAATAATAAACCAAATCCAAAGAAGCTAATCAGCGTCCAAAAAAAATTATGACCCGCTAATAAACTTAAAATTTTACTTTGTTCGTTAGCCGTTTTTATAGTTCCCTGATTTTGATTTTTTGCCAGAGAATTCTGACCTATGTCTGCGGTATTCTGATTAATTTCGCTAACAGACATTCCAGCATGGGTTAATCTAATATGTTTAACTACCGGAGGATAACAAAACCCCGCTATGGCACAGCCTTGATAGTGAATGACCATATCAAGCTTTTGATCGGGGAGAGGGTTTGCAAATTTTAATAACGTAACCATATGTCCTTGATAAACTTCGTATTTCCCAATAAATTGATTATGTTTAATGCTGCCCTTAGGAAAAACCACTGAATTTATACGTATTGGCGTGCTCTCGAAGTGAATTTTATTCCGGTAAAGGTAATAACCGGGCTTGATAGTCCAACGTGCTGTTAGCGTTTTATTATTTAAACGTTGTACTGAGACCTGAAAAACCTGATCCACAGGTAAAGCTTGTTGTATCGCATAAGCCGGTAATATTTCTGCACCCATGCTCAAACCGAAGACTAAAATTTTTAAAAACTTAATAAAATTAAACAAAATAGCTCTTCCTATAAGATAAACATGACTATTCAGTCCCAAGTATTAAATAGACCTTTACAAGCTATTTTTCTAGAAAATCCCACAGAAAAAACAATATTTCGCAAAATTTTTAAGAAAAATTAGGGCTTGGCCTAACTCAGAGGCTAAGAAATTCAAAAAATCCGCCAAAAGACGCTTGTCGCAACCTCTTAGCTACTATATCATGGAAACTCCTCTGACCTAGTCAAGTCTCAAGGGATAATGTATATGCAAAATGCACTCGATCAACTTCCTGTTCTACCTATGGTTGCTAGCGCTGGCGCACCTCAGCAGCCGCTAAAAACTTATGTCGAACAGGCTTTAGAAAATTACTTTTCACAATTAGATGGAAACTCACCTTCTAATCTTTATGGTCTTGTTTTAGCCGAGGTTGAATCCCCTATGTTAGAAGTGGTATTACGCCAAACTCGCGGAAACCAAACCAAAGCAGCTAAAATGTTAGGTATCAGTCGCGGTACTTTACGCAAAAAACTAAAACAATGCGACCTTTGCTAGATCAAAAGACCAGTAAATAAACCTCTCGTGCAATTATAAAAAAAAATAACAACAAGAAAAAAAAATGTCTTTAACAACAAGAAAAATCTATTTTAATTGGATATTTTGGTTTTTCATCGGAAATGCCTTATTATTTTGGGGAATTGGCTTGCATTATCTTGCCAGTATTATTCCCTTTCATTTATCTGTTTCGTCTCTAGCTAATCAGCTGCTGGCGTGTTTGTTTTTATTCAGTGCATTTTTCGGTCAATTGGGTTTATTTGCGTGTATTGCTGCGATTATCCCCATCATATGTGTCATTTTTTTTCCTAGAAAAAAACTCATACTCTCTGTTTCAGTCGTTATAGGGTTCGTATTCGCTTATTTACTTAGTATTGATACGGTTGTATTTGGCCAATTCCACTTTCATTTGAATGGCGTTATTTGGAAATTATTGACAGGAGGGGAAGCCAGTGAGGTATTTGATCTTTCCTGGCTAGAATGGCTATCGATAGGATTATTATCCGGCTTATTATTTGTTTTAGAAATAGGTTTGGCCCTATTCATATGGAAAAAATTACGTCATAAAACTTATGTCTTACGCTACCCTATCGCAATGCTCACTTGCCTTTTATTTTCCTATTATATGCTAGCCATATTAATCAAAACTTCAACTGCACTGGCACTTAACCAACAAGCTTACACCATACCTCTTTATTATGAAGTTTTAGCTAAACTATTGCCCGGCAAGCAAGCATTATCTGAACTAGAAAGTTTTTATCGTTCAGACTTTGTCGAAATCAATCATGACAACCAAAAACTTAACTACCCTTTGCACCCGCTAGTCTATAAACCGTTAAAAAAACCAATTAATATCGTTTTTATTCTTATCGATAGCTGGCGTTTTGATATGTTGAGTGCTACCAATGCACCGAATATTTATCGTTTTGCTCGGCAAAGTTGGCAATTTCAAAATCATTTCAGCGGCGGGAATGGAACTCAACCCGGTCTATTTTCTTTATTTTATAGTTTACCCGCTACCTACTGGTCAGCCACTATTAATCAACATAAAAGCCCATTATTTATAGAAAAACTGCTTACTGAGCATTACCATATGGGTATTTTTGCAAGCGCAGAACTAATCGCTCCACCGTTTAATCAAAATATATTTGTGCATATAAAAAACCTAAAAACTTCTACGATAGGGGATACCCCTTATGATAGAGATAAACAGATTACTAAAGAATTTAAGCAGTTTATCACACAGACTCCATCGCCTTTTTTTAGCTTTTTATTTTATGATGCCGCGCACAGTTTCTGTATCGGTAATAGTCCAGTGCATATTTTTCAACCCAACATAGCGATTTGCGACCGCTTAACTTACACAAATCATACCGATCCCACCCCAACCTTTAACCGCTATAAAAATGCCTTATATTACATTGATCAGCTGGTAGGGCAGGATCTGGCTTTGCTTAAAAAACATCATTTATTAGATAATACACTCGTGCTAATCACTGCAGATCACGGTAATGAATTCAATGATAACCATCTAGGGTATTGGGGACACGCCAGTAATTTCACTCGCTTCCAAACCCAAGTCCCATTGATTATTCATTGGCCAGGCCAAAAACCACTGCTAGTTAAGCATATGACTAGCCATTATGACATTGTGCCAAGTTTACTCAGCCGGATCTTTGGCTTGCAAAACCCCATAACAGATTATAGTATAGGCCAATCTTTGTTTAGTAAAAAAACTCCTGCTTTGTTACTAATGCATAGCTATACCAATTTAGGTCTAGTGAATGATAAACAAATTATCTCCATTTTCCCTTCAGGTTATTACCAAATCCAAAACCTCCAGGCTAAGATGTTACCCAATGAGTCATTACCGATGAAAAATGTTTTAGCTGCCTTAGACTTAACTCAACGTTACTACTTTAAAGCTAAAAATTAGGTGTACTCCCAGCAATTGAGTTTTTGGCAAGTGCCATGAAAAGGAAATTGAGCAGTTATCGATTCAAGTCCAAAGTTTTATTTTCCAAGTTTTATTGCTTGACAGATTCAGTGATGCTTTAGCACAATAGACCACCTTTAGCTGCAGCTCAGTTGGTGAGCAAGAAAAGGAAAAAGCAACGCTTTTTCCTTGGAACACCCGAAGCAGGAGCGCAGAGCCGGCTTTCAAGCGGAGCAGGATAGCATTGCGCAGCAAAGTGGATCAAAGTTGAAGAAGTTTAGGCTATGTAGCTCAGTTGGTTAGAGCACAGCATTCATAATGCTGGGGTCGGTGGTTCGAGCCCACCCATAGCCACCAAGAACTAACCTAATAAATAGGATGTATTGCAACTTTATTAATGCAAAGCCTCAAGTAGGCTGAAGAATTAGTGTATTTTAACGCTTAGAATCTTATACTCAAAAAATTAATTGATTAGCCCTTCTCTACAAGCTTTATTATAATAAAATTACTCAGCTTGCCAATGAAAATTTATTTAGATATATCGAAAATAATCGCATACAAATCTATGTTAAGCCTATTTCTAGCCAACAGCAAACAGTTGGCTAGAAAAACAAAATTCATACAATTAAATGCCGTTTTCATTAAAGATAAAATACCCATACTTTATAAAGCATTAAAAAAAACTTATTTTTTAGCAAAAACAATACAGCTTGTTATATATAATAAATCATTTAAAATTACTTCGCTTAATAGCATTTTATGCCATTCCGACGCCTACGATATCATTTCATTTGATTTCTTTGACACACTTGTCCATAGGATTACTTCACCGCCCGATGCCATCAAACTTAAAACAGCAGATTATGTCTGCCTAAGACTTAGGCAATTAGGTTATTACCACAATATAGAATACTTTGCAGAATACTTTAACAACATAAGGAATAGTACGGAAAAAAAACTACGTGATAAAAGCTTTTACCTAGATGGCAAGGATAGAGAAACCGATATATATACTCTCATAGAACAAACTTTATCTCAATTATTACCAAAAAAAATATTTCCAAAAAAATTGGCTAGTTTGGCGCTAGAGATTATCGCTTACGAAGTAAAAAATGAAATAAATCATCTCTATCTCAATAAAGAGGTAGAGATGACCATGACCCAATTAAAAAAGCAAGGAAAAAAAATCATAGTCTGTTCAGATATGTATTTATCTGAACAGCATCTTAAAGAAATTGCAGAACATTTTGGCATCGCATCCTATATTGATAGATTTTATGTTTCTTCCACGAAAAAAATAACCAAGGGTTCAGGTCGTTTATATCAGTTTGTTTTAGAAGATTTAGCAATTCATGCTAAAAAGTTATTACATGTGGGCGATAATCTATTTTCAGACGTTATTTCTGCAGAAAAACTGAGTATAAAATCCCTTTATTACCATAACAAAGTGGTACTGAAACAATATAAAAAACTAAGTGCTTGGCTTAACCCAAAAAGCCATCATCAAAAAAACGCAGATTATTCCTTAATAAAACACTATGTTACAAACAAAAAGTATTCATATGATGATTACCGAGAAATAAGTCACTGCATCTCACCCGTACTTTCCATATTTGCCTATCAATCTCTAATAGATATGCATGCACTAGGTGTAAAAAAAATATTTTTCCTGGCAAGAGAAGGCCTATTACTGCAAAAAATATTTACTGAGATTTTAAATACGGTATTACTTTTTCAAGGATTAAACAAACCTATATTTAAAGTCATCTATGTCAGCAGACTCACCAGTGCTTGTGCTGTCTATAATAATAAAACCTTTAATGAATTAATTGAAAACTGTCACTACGCGACCGGCTCGCTTTCTATTTTAAACTTTTTACATACCTATGGCCTTTCATTACAAGACTTTTCAAATGAGAGCATCAAACTTATTAAGCCTTATAAAAATATCATCGATAAAAAAACCTTCATTCATTTATTTAACACTACTATTTTTGGGACAGAAGTCGATCGGTTATTAAAAAAAAATATATCTAATCTGAAGCGCTATCTTTCAGAACAAGGCATATTATCTAAAGGAAAAATAGGCTTAGTTGATCTAGGTTGGGGGGGAACTATCCAAAGGAATATCGGTCATTTATTATCGGACTATCCCAAGACAGAATTATTTGGGTATTACTTTGGAACCAATAGCTTAATCACTAATAAAAATATCTCTAGCCACGGACGATCGACCTTTTTCCCTGGCTATATCGTATCCTATCAAAATGATTATCAAATTGAAAAATTTAATGGTGCCATCCCCTTTTTAGAAAGTGTATGTGGTTATGATAAGATTGGCTCAACGATTGCTTATAAGGAAAATCAAGAAGGCTTGATTACTCCTCTATTCGAAAACAAAAAAAGCGACCAGAAAAAAAATCATTTTAATTGCCTTTTTCAAGAGCGTATTTTAAACCATTTACTCAGTGATACTAAAGAGTTTAGCCGCCTATTTAACATCGCTGGTTTTCCATTAGACACGCTCAAAGACTACACTACAAAAAGATTTCTGAAATTTATTTATAACCCAAACATGATGAATCTTAAAAAATTACATCAATATCAATTCGATTATAATTGGTCGTCTCAATCCACAACTCCACTGATAAATCTTATAACGTTTTCTGATATCTTTCGACCGATCACACTACTAAAAAAAATTCAAACTTCTCCCTGGCGTTATGGCAGTATTGCCCTTGCCCCTATCCCTTTTTTATTTACTATTTATAATCTAGGACATTATTTTCTGCATTTTTTTCCAGGAATCAAGAAAGAAATAATTAATTATTTACTTAGTAAAAAAATATGAAAAAAAATATTTTAATTACGGGTGGCTGTGGTTATATAGGCAGCCATGTTACGCTGCTCCTTAAAAATGAAGGTTTTGATATTGTTGTAATTGATAACCTATCCACTGGTCACACTGCAAATATGTTAGAAGGCGTTATATACGAAATAGGAGATATTAGCGATGTTAATTTTCTAGAAGACGTTTTTAATCAGTATTCAATAGATATTGTCATGCACCTCGCAGCAAAAACTTCAGTTGAAGAATCAATCCACCAGGCAGAATTTTACTATGAAGAGAACTTATTAAAACCTATTACTTTAATGAAAGTTTGCGCTCGATATCCTGTTCAACATTTTATTTTCTCGTCTACAGCTGCCGTATATGGCCATAATTCTTATCAACCTGTTTGTGAAAATCAGTTTACAAATCCAAGTAATCCTTATGGTAAATCGAAATATATGGCTGAATTGGCGCTAGCCAATTTGGCAAGCCAGTATGCTATTCGATTCACTATATTAAGATATTTTAACGTGGCTGGACACGATCAATCGCTATGTGTTGGCAATTTCAATCAAACAACAGCTGCTCTCATTCCATTTATTTGTCGCAATTTAGTCACTGGCAATTTCAACATTTGCGTAAACGGTAATGACTTCCCCACCCAAGATGGAACTTGTATTAGAGATTATATTCATGTCATGGATATTGCCAATGCTCATTTTATGGCTATTAATAAATTCTATCATTCTACAAAACAAGAAAAGCTTACGATCAATGTAGGTTATGGTAAGGGTTTATCTATTCTTGAGGTGATTCAGCTTGTCAATTCAATATTTGGTAGTAAATTAAACTACATTATAGGGGATCGAAGAAATGGTGACATCCCTTACTCAGTAGCTGATAATAGGCGTATAAAGACTTTAGGTTGGAAATCCTTGTTCAAAGATCCCTATAAGGAAATAATTATTTCTGAGCTTGCCTGGAATAAAAAACTTTCTATGGGTAAAACATGCAAAAAACTGAAATAAATAATCAACTTTTTGCTGAAGCCAAACTTTATGGTAAAGAATGGAGTCTATTATTTCATGAATTTTCTTATTGGTTAATTCGTAGTTGCCAACAATTAAACATAAAAAAATTATACTTTTTTACTAGAGAAGGTGCTTTTTTTATAGAAATAGTAAAAGCGTTACAAGAAAAATTTAATCTTTACGATCTAGAATGTCACCTACTTTCAGTAAGCCGGCTTGCAACTTTCCTACCCTCAGTTAATTTAAATAGTCAAAATGCGTTCCAGCGCCTATGGAATATTTACCCAAATCAATCACCTGAGGCATTTTTCAGATCCTTGGACATCGCAGATGAGCGCTTGAAAACAATATATAACCAAGAATACGGCGGGGGTTATGATAAGAAGATTCTTAATATAGGAAAAAATCTTATTTTTAATCAATTTTTAAAAAGCAACACTGTAAACCACATAATTAAAAAAGCCATTGAATCTAAAAAAATATTGTTAACTGAATACCTAAAACAAACTAATTTTTTAGACGATATCTCTTTAGGAATCGTTGATATTGGTTGGCGCGGAAGTATACAAGATAATATTAGTCTAATTTTTCCAGAAAATAAAATTCATGGTTTTTATTTAGGTTTGCATCATCAAAAAAAATTTCTCTCAGAAAATAATTTTAAAAAAGCATTCTTATTTGATGGGAATGATAGAGCAGTCAATCAATTATTTATATGTTTAATGCGATTTGTTTTGCCATTAGAATTTTTATGTACTCCGGTACAAAGCTCAGTAAAAAGATATATTATTCATAAAAACAAGGTAATACCCGAAACGGGTAATAAAACTGAAATAAGTATGGCTGACAGAATCATATCTATTTTTCAGCAGGCAGTTCTGGATGCTATAGCCTCTTATCAATTAACAAATAATTATAGAATAAAACTCTGTAGAAAAATTGCTAAGCAAGTAATTTGGAATCCAAAAGAGTTTCAAATATTTTTTTACCGCAATAAAAAATTTGATGAAGAATTTGGATTAGGTATTTCCTCACAATGTTATCCTGTGATTGAATCAAAACATGCTACCCATTCAGTGAAATATGTAGGTACTTGGTTAAATTCGTTGAAAAAATCTGCATGGATTAGTGGCTATTTATATAATAAGCTACCTAAATCATTACTTCGGACTTTACCTATTCTTTATTTACTCTATTGTTTATTAACGTTTGATAGCTATTTATTACGTTAAATAAAGAATACTTTTTTTTAACGTATCTATAACTAGCTAAGCCCATGCGACCCAATTCATCTTTGGTTTTCTTAGACATACAAATCATCGCATTATATAAACTTTGTACATCTTTGGGCTTTATTAGTATTCCATTATCTTGATTTACCAGTTCTCTACAGCCATGCGTATCAGTAGTAATAATTGGCCTGCCCATGGCCATACTTTCTAATAACACTCTAGGCATTCCTTCGGAATAACTTGGTAGAACAACAACATCACATGCATTAATGTAAGTTCTGACATCCTCTACATAAGGAAAGTAATTAATTCCTATTTTTTGAAAATCATCTAAATTCATAGTATGTAAGCTAGAGGGATTATAATGATCTAAGGGTGCAATAACCGTACAATTAAATTTTATTTGATTACTTTTTAGCTTTTTACAGGCATTCATCAATTCAATAATACCTTTATCTTTGATGAGGCGACCAATGAATAAAAAAGCTATAGCTTTTTTATGTTCATTAATAGGAGAAAATTTATAAAATTCTAAATCCATTCCTTCGCCAGGAAAGACCATAGCATATTTTTTCGGACAAAAATTTTTTCCGATAAAATAATCTCTGTCATCATTATTTAAAAAAATAAAAAAATCAGGATGTTTTATTATTAATTTTCTTAAATAGGTCAAGATATAAATAATTTTTTCGATAAAAAATTTATATTTATTAATGAGACTACTACCTAAACCAGTAATAAAATAAACATTATGTATTTGCCAATTATCAAACATAGAAACAAAACTAGATTTCAATGAATAAGAAAAAATAACGTCAGGATTTATTTTTTTTAAAATTTTTTTAAATTGAAATAAAGTAACCCAATCTTTCACTAGATTAATGGACCGACAAAAATTAATATTTAAGAAAACTACATTTTCATGTTGATACTCTAGCTTATAATTTTCGACATTCAAAGGGCAAACGATATAAACCTGATGATGATTAGCTAGATATTTTATAATATCCCAACGGAATTTAAGCATACTATGCAGGCTATTTCCCAATAATAAAATTTTCATAACCACCTTATTATAATTTTTTAAAAAAGATCAATTTTTATTTTTTCTACTGCTATCTGCTGAGCTATATCCAAGGCTTCTGTTAATTGCGCAACGGAAAAAACTGTCATACCATCAATCGCTTGCTTACTCATATTAGCTTTGGGAATAATCGCCGATTTAAATCCATGTTTTGCTGCATCGCGTAAACGTTCCTGGCCATTCGGTACAGGACGGATTTCTCCAGACAAACCGACTTCGCCAAATACCAAACAATCTTCAGGAAAAGGTTTATTGCGTAAACTCGATAACACCGCTAATAAAACCGGTAAATCGCTACTGGTTTCCAACAAACGCACGCCGCCTACAACATTAATAAAGACATCTTGATCGTAAGTCATAATACCCGCATGCCGATGCAATACAGCTAATAACATTGCTAACCGATTACTTTCTAAGCCAACGGTTACCCGACGTGGATTACCTAAGTGACTATTATCAACTAGCGCTTGCACTTCAACCAACAACGGTCGACTTCCCTGCCAAGTAGCGGTAACTAAACTACCTGAAACCGTTAACCCGGATCGCGACAATAACATTGCTGAAGGGTTACTCACTTCACGTAGACCTTTCTCGGTCATCACAAATACGCCTAATTCATTTACCGCGCCAAAACGATTTTTAACCGATCGTATCAATCGATGTCGACTATCGGCTTCACCTTCAAAATATAAAACCGTATCCACCATATGCTCTAAAACCCTAGGACCTGCCAGTGCACCATCCTTTGTTACATGCCCCACTAGAAACAAAGCAATACCCGTTTGCTTGGCCAAACGTGTCAATTGCATAGCACTTTCTCGAACTTGACCCACAGCACCCGGCGCAGACTGAAGTAAATCGGTATGCATGGTTTGTATCGAATCAATGACTAAAACTTGTGGTTTCTCTTGTAATGCATGCGCTAAAATACTTTCCACGCGGGTTTCAGTCAGCAAACGAATGTTCTTTTGTGGCAATTCTAAACGTTGTGCTCGTAATGCCACTTGTTGCAATGATTCTTCTCCTGTGATGTAAAGCACCGCATGGTGCTCACTCAATTGACAAAGGCTTTGTAATAATAAGGTAGATTTTCCTATACCTGGATCACCACCCATGAGTATCACCGAACCTGGAACGATTCCTCCCCCAAGCACCCTATCCAACTCTTTGATCCGCGAAGAAAAACGTTCTATTTCACTAAACTGGATACTCTTTAAATCGGTAATTTTTGCATCGGCCGCCGCATAACCATTCACACGTGGAAGTGCACGCGAGGAGAGAGAGGCACTATCCTCTAATAAACTATTCCATGCCTGGCATTCACCACATTGACCGGACCATTGTAAAAATTGTCCGCCGCAGGATTGACAGCTATAGACGCGTTTCGGCTTAGACATGCTGTTCTTCCTGTAATAATTTCTGCACAGCGCTTAATAAATCGGGAAAAACCGGAATCTCATCGGCTAATTCACGGTTATTTAACAAAGTTTGTTCACCATTACCGGTTAAAACTAAGATAGGTTCGCAGCCGACTTTAAGTGCTGCTTTAATATCCCGCAGAGAATCACCGATAGCTATAATGCCCCGCAAATCAAGTTGATAATAGTCAGCAATCTGTTCAAACAAACCGATACCTGGCTTACGACAACTACAATGGTCTTCAGGCAGATGTGGGCAGTAAAAAACCTTATCCACCTTGCCTCCCAAGGCTATTACGCTATCCAACATTTTTTGGTGGATAACGGCTAAATCTACCTCAGTATAGAACCCGCGCCCCACACCCGATTGATTAGTCGCCACGGCGATGGTGTAGCCTGCCTGACTCAATAAAGCAATGGCTTCTAAACTACCCGGAATAGGCAACCATTCCTCTGGACTCTTGATGTAGTCCTTAGATTCAAAATTAATCACGCCATCTCGATCCAGGATGATAAATAAGGTGTTTTTAGCCATTTTCTTGCTTCCTTTAAGTCTCTCTTAATATTAAAGGCCTATACTTTTCGAATATTTCACAGAATTTTACAGTATATTTTCCATGGCCATATCGCAATCAGAAAAAGAATTAGATGCCGCATTCGAAACCGCTCTGCAATTAAAAGAAGAGATTCAAAAGAACTATATCTTAAAAACCGGCAATAATAAAAATTTACCGGAAGAAATCATGCAGTTTATAGAATCAAGTCGAGAAATAGTTAATAGATATGCTGAAAACAAAACAACTACTGAAGATATTCTGTTAGCTCGGATTATGGGACGATTTCACACTATATATAATCTCATAAACTCTAAGCCAACCAGAAAATTTTTTCAGCCTAATCAAGATGAACAGATAAAATTGCATCTGAAAACTATTAATGAAATATTTAATATGCTTCTTCAGAAAACATCCAATCAAGCAACCGAACAATATAGTAGGCCTGCGCCAGGTGCTTAAATACTAGGCTTCCCCATCGCATAACGGGCGATAACATTTTTCAAACAAGCGGCATTATTGATCATGCCTAGTCCGAACTGTCGCGTTTTCTGTGCTATCGGATTGCGGGTAGCAAATAAATGTTTAATTCCATCAACGCCGCCCATCATGACACGATTATGAAAACGGCGTTCTCGCTCATAACGGCGTAAAGTATATGGTGCATTTATCGATCGGTGCTTCTGATTAGCTGCTATGATCACTTTTGCCAAACATTGCGCGTCAGCCAAGCCTAAATTTGCACCTTGGCCAGCTAAGGGATGAATGCTATGCGCCGCATCTCCGATCAAAGCAACACCCGATTTTATATACTGCTCCGCTTCTTGGGTTTTTAAGGGATAACTTAAAAGTGTGCTTGTTGATACCACTTGGCCTAAACGCTGCTCGAAAACACTTGTTAATTCTAGGCAAAAAAGTTCATCATCCAACTCTGCTAAGCGCTGACTTTCTTCGGATGTAGTCGACCAAACGATGGAACAATGGTGAGCATCCTTTAAAGGTAAAAAAGCTAAGGGACCATTCGGTAAAAAGATTTGTCTTGCAGTTTGTTTATGCGGTAATTCAGTCCGTACCGTCGCAACAATGGCTCGCTGCGTATAATCAGTGACTTTAACTTGCAAATCAGCCAATTGTCGAACCTTAGATTGGTCTCCATCGGCACCTACTAGCAAACGCGTAGTGATTTCTATACCTGAAGCTAATGTTAATAACACCTGATTTTCTTCTAATTTTTGCAAATCAATGAGTGTTTCTGGAACTAGCCAAGTTAATTCATTATCGGTTTTTGCTTGCGCGTATAATGCCTGCTGCAAATCGACGTTCTTTAGTATATAACCTAAACAAGCTTCGCCAACATCAGCACTATCAATAAAAAGCTGTGCGGCTTGGCCAGATTCCCACACTTGCATACTACGAAATGGAGCGCATGCTTTAGACTCAAGTCGCTGCCAAACATTGAGTTGCTCCAGCAGTTGTTGTGAGCCTAAGGTAATGGCAACTACACGAATCTGAGAGGTTAAACTTGACGTTTGATCGGTGTCATCCTTATTTAATACAGCAACTCTTAATTCTTGATCCTTTAAGTAACAAGCTAGAGCCAAGCCAACGATACCCGCACCAACAATAACGATGTCGTAATCAGTGCGTGTTTTTTCTAAAGTCATAACGATGCTGAATAATGGTAATTAACATATTCCGGATACCAAAACTGACGATCGATTTCCTGAGCCAAATCAACGGACTCTTTAACTTTCGCTAATCCTTCCCGGCGCGCTTGTGTCGCTACTGCCAATGCAATACAACGACTAATCGCCTGTATGTCTTCAAAATTCGGTAACAATGTAGTTTTTGCATCGGAAGTTTTACTAGCAAAAATACTTAAGGCTTTGCATGCTTCCCAAAGCATGGCTTCACTCAAACGAGTCGCTTGCGCTATCAGGACACCCAAACCGATTCCTGGATAAATGAGTGCATTGTTACATTGCGCAATCGGTATTTTTTCACCTTTAAAATCAACTTGACCAAATGGACTACCGGTAGCAATCAATGCGTGACCTTCTGTCCAATTTAATAGATCATCGGGCGTTGCTTCTGATTTTTCAGTAGGATTGGATAAAGGAAAAATGATAGGATATTCAACTAATGCTGCCATGGTTTTAATTATTGCTTCAGTGAAAATTCCACCTTGACCGGAACAACCAATTAATACCGTAGGTTTAAATTGTTGCACGACATCATACAACTGTAATGCAGCCAATGATTCGCCTATTAAATGTTGCGCATACGGTTTTTGAAAAGCGGTTAGATTCGGCATTGAATTATGCAACAGACCGTGTCTACCCACCAAATAAAATCGCGATAACGCTTCTTCTTTAGATAAACCTTCTCGCATCATACCGGCGCAAAGTTGATCAGCAATCCCTGTGCCAGCGGTTCCAGCTCCTACAATAACAACACGCTGTTCAGTTAAAGGAATTTTAGTACGATGAATAGCGGACAAGAGTGCCACCAAAGTTACCGCCCCAGTTCCCTGCATATCATCATTAAATGTGCACATTTGATCATGGTAACGTTCTAAATTACGCCGTGCATTTTCTCGGCCAAAATCTTCCCAATGCAAATAAGCTCGAGGTAATTTTCTTCGTATACCTGAGACAATGCTTTCTATCATGTCATCGTATTTTTGACCCGCTAAACGCGGATGACGCCAGCCTAAATACATCGGATCATTTAATAATTGTTCATTGTTAGTTCCGACATCAATTTGAATAGGTAATAAACGATTGGGATTAACACCAGCGCACAAAACATAAACCATCAATTTTACAATACAGATATCCATTCCACCAATACCTTGATCGCCTATACCTAATACACCTTCGCCATCGGTCATGACGATAATATCCACTTCTGGATTTAAACGGTTCTCAAGGATTTCATCAATATGATCTCTATCGGGATAAGCGATGTATAAACCGCGTGGTTGCTGAAATTCCTGACTAAATTGCTCAACCGCTTTCCCAACAGTCGGTGTATACAGAATAGGTAACATTTCAGTTAGATGTTGACTAACTAATTTATAAAACAATACCTCATTCGTATTATGCAAACTACGTAGATAAAGATGCTTTTCTAAATTATTTTCTTTTTTTAAAAATCGTTGGTAAGCACGTAGTTCTTGTTGCTGCAAACTTTCGATACTATAGGGTAATTTGCCGCGTAATCTTAATTGTTGTCGTTCCGATTCAGTAAATGCGGTGCCTTTATTTAATTTAGGAGTAGCTAATAAATTAGAACCCAAGACATTAGTTTCTAGGTAAAGAACCTTAGCATTTTTATCGGTGATAGATCTAAATTTTAACATACTAATATTCTTCTTGTTGTAAAGCCAAACCGCGAACCAAACGTGGAAGTCGGCCATGAATTCCCATTAAGCGGCGTGATAAGTTTCTTTTGCAGGGTGAGAGTAAATCCATTGCTAATAGACCATTATTGTAAATGAAAGTCAACGGCCTGAATCGGGTTTGCAATCGTGTCAACTGCTCGGTAAAACCAACAATTTGTCGTTGAGGTGGCAAGCGTGACTTAAGATAAGATAGTGCCAAACTCTCGTCTGCTAAATCGGTGTTTTGATCCAAAGCGTTCCCAATCAAGTCCACACATTCTGCCATATCTCGTAAACCTAAATTTAGACCTTGAGCGGCAATAGGTAGTAAAGTATGCGCGGCATTTCCTAATAGGATCAAACCTGCTTGTGCCTGGGTTTCGGAAATACAGCTTGTTAACCTATAAACCTCTGGCTTAGTAGTGTGTAATAACTTACCAAAGCGATAAGAAAATTGTTGCTGTACCTTCGCCAAAAACTCTGACTCAGTTAAATTTTGTAAGGCCTCAATAGTTTGCGATATAGAAGTCCAAACTAAGCCTATTTTATTATCCGGCAAAGGTAAACATGCAATAATCCCTTGTTCAGTAAATCGTTGATAGGCGATATTTTGATGATTGCGGCTAATATCTATGCATGTCGTCAAAGCAGCTTCCGAAGTCGGGTTAATTTTCAAACCAATATTTAACAAACGACGAACAGTAGAGTGAGTGCCATCTGCGGCAATAATTAAACGTGGATAAATAATTTTTTTTTCATCGTGTAGACTCAATACCACCTTCCACATATTTTCCTGTTTACTGATAGCCTCACAGATAGCTGGATTGAAAAGATCGAAAGTCCCCTGTGTACTCTTGCTAGCGGTTAGCTGAAGCAAAGCCTTGGTTAATTCATGTCCCAAACGAACAGCAGGAATAATGGCACCTAATTGTGGAACACCCATCTCTTTGGCATTAATTTTCGATTGCGCGAAACAAGCTGATTTCGAAATATGTACACTGTGTATGGGGTTTGCATAAACTTCTAAAGCAGGCCATACATTTAATGTTTGTAAAATACGTAAGCTAGCAAGATTTAAAGCCAGAGGTTTACTCATCGGAGGTAAAGGATCTGCTAGCGATTTAAAAGGTAATTGTTCAATCAAAGCGATTCGCAAGGGTAAATGTGATAAAGCTAATGCTAGACTCGTTCCTACAATTCCCGCACCAACGATAAGAATATCATAATCGTGTTTCATGAGGAGGTTCGCATAATGTTTTCAATATCAGCAAGATCTTTGGGTGTTTGTGATGTTAATACTTCACAAGCCTCCTGTGTCACTCGTACATCATCTTCAATACGGATACCAATATTCCACCACTTCTTATCAATATCAGGCGCTGGGCTAATGTAAATACCAGGCTCTACCGTAAACACCATGTCTGGTTCTAAACTGCGCCATTTTTTTTCTATTCTATAACACCCTACATCATGAACATCTAAACCTAACCAATGACTACAGCCATGCATATAAAATTTTTGATAACTCTTTTGTTGAATCAGATCGCTAAGCTTCCCTTTTAATAAACTCAAATCCACTAAACCTTGCGTTATAAACTCCACACAAGTTTTCTGTAACTGGTTCCAGGCAATACCCGGTTTTATTAATCCTAAAATGGCTTGCTGAGCTTTTAATACGATTTGATAAATGGCCTTTTGTTCTGGATTGAAACGACCATTGACAGGAAAAGTTCGTGTAATATCTGAAGCGTAGTTTTGGTATTCACACCCCGCATCAATTAATACTAAATCACCTGTTTTTAATTGGGCGCGATTATCAGTGTAATGTAAAATACAACTATTCGCCCCACTCGCAACAATATTAGGATACGCCAAGGCATGACTCCCTTGCCTAAAAAACTCATACATTAACTCAGCTTCTAATTGATATTCATATAAATTAGACCGGCAAGCACGCATCGCACGCAAATGAGCTTCACCGGATATATGAGCCGCCTTACGTAAGCAATTTAATTCTCTGGGACTTTTTCTAAGCCGCATTTCATGTACATGAGCGGTGAGTCTTTTAGCATACTCAATCGGTGCTTTTTTTAAACCCATTAATAGCTTATTAATTCGTGCTAAGATTGGGTTGCTAAGTTTTGCATCTCCCAAATAATAACAAACTCGAGTATTACTTAAATACTCAGGTAACTTAACATCAAGTTGATCAATTGGATAAGCTTCATCAGCACCGTATTCTTTTCTAGCCCTAACTTGACCAATACGTTCTCCATTCCAAATGGCAGCTGCTGGGTCCTCAACACGATTAAATAATATAAACTTACCACTCTTGCTGTCGGGTATGAGTAATGCAATCGCTTCGGGTTCAGGGAATGCAGTTAAATAATAAAAATCGCTGTTTTGACGGTACGGATACAGTACATCACCATTGCGCACATACTCTGACGCTGCCATTAAAACAATTAATTCATCCTTCTTAACATGGGATAATAATTGCTGACGTCGGTGCTGCAACTCCGAAAGCTTAAACATAGATATACTCACAGGAATTGGATTTGACAAGTCGCTGCGAAAACGAAGCAACCTGAGTGTATTATTATACATGAGGATTGTGAGTTGAGTGGCAACACAGACAAAGATTCAATCCGAAGAGTAAAATTAGCAGTAGTTAAGTTCTCTCTTAATGAAGATACATAGAGCCTGTACTTCCATCTACTGAATAACGAATCAATTCTTCGTAAATCAAAGGGATGGCATGTGTAATAAACTCGATCGCTTCATCATAAGCCAATTTATCGACCTCAGTCACTTCTAAATGGTTAATTTCAAGCTTGGCAATCTCGGCGATACAGTACAAGGCTTCGTGTATCACATCAGGTGTTTCATCTTCAATAGAGCTTCCCCCCAAACCTAATCCATATAAAAACCCCTCACACCACAAACTTAAGGCTTCCGCACGTTCTTCTAATTCATGTTCTTCATCAGGCAACAATAATTGAAAAGTTTGTAAGCCACTTAACTGGCGACAAGTTGCATCATACAAGCCAACAACAGCACCTCGTGATCCCAACATAAAAGGCGGTCTAGTCCCGAGGCGCTTTAATAAAATATCGATCAAAAAACCACCATTAAGTTTTGGGCCTACACAAACAAAACCACATAACATACCATGTATTTCTGCTGGAGATGTAGCCACTTCGGCTTGGGTCAATAGGTGATAAAAATCGTCGAAAGCAGGAGATTTAGCCTGAGTTTGCATGGGCGTACTCTATAAAGAAAGTAAGTCTTAAGTATATTACCATTCTAAGCTCGGTTAATACAGTTAAGCAAACCTTAATCAAAAATAGGGTAAAAAATCACCCTCATGACGAGCGAATGTAATGAGCGTGGCCATCTGGATTGCCATGCACCTATGGTGCTCGCAATGACGATTAATATTTTACGTGCTCGCAATGACGAGCGGCTATTATCCATGTAGGCTTAAATCCTTTTTTGCTAAACTCTATTCGCGATACTCCTGTAAAATAGATTATACTAGTCGAGTATCTGGCTCAGTCGATAGTTTTTCGATCGATACTTCCATAAAGTCAGGGATAATTGCTTTATTTACGGTGTGCAAGCTTGCAATCTAGTAAGAAGCCTAAAGTAGATAGACTTAATCCCACCTGCATCCCAGGATCAGGAAACGTAGCTGAGTCAGATATTCTTAATATAGGTTACACCTATGAATACTCGCCAATCATCTCGCAAGAAATTACAACAACAACGAGCTAAAATTACTTTTAGTGAACAAAAAAAAATTTCTACTATCATTGCTGAACGGTTAAGTTATCACCCACTATTCTTACAAAGCCAAACGATTGCCAGTTATATAGCCATTCAACAAGAAATTGATCCATCAACACTCATACAAAAAGCCTGGAAAAATAAGCAAACTTGCTATTTACCGATTTTAAAAAACCAACAATTAATATTCTGTGAGTATCAGCCACATACCTTATTAAAGAAAAATCATTTTAATATTCCGGAACCTTCTTTAACTGCAAATGCATGTATTGCTCCAGAAGACATTGATTTAGTCATCGTTCCTCTTGTAGGTTTTACGGAAAAAGGACAACGCTTAGGAATGGGCGCCGGTTTTTATGATCGGAGTTTTGCTTTTTTATTAAATTCACCTAGACCCAACCGCCCTTTTTTACTTGGCCTAGCCTATGAATGGCAAAAATTAACGGCATTTACAGAAAAAAACTGGGATGTTCCTTTAAATGCAGTGATAACTGAAAAACAAATTTACTTTTCCCCTACTAAATAGTAACTTTCAATAGCTTTCTCTTTCTCTAATGATACATTTGGAATTCATGATCTAAATGTTGGATGAATTGTTTAAATAAGTTTCCATTTTTATCCTTTTCTGGCGGCGCATTAAATAACACTGCAAACGCACCTAAATCACCATTTTGCATGCTGAAATAACCGGCCATACTATAAACAGATTTTGGTGCACTAATATGGCCTGTTTTAAAACTTGACCATTCCATCCAAGGATGCTGAGCAGTCATCATTCCACGCCAAATTTTTTGTTGTCCTGGCATCACTAAACTTCCATAATAGATAGGAAAATCGCGTTTATTTTTATACATTCCTTCTAGCAAAATAATAAGATCACTGGCCGATAATCGATTAAATGGTGTTAATCCGCTCGCATTTTTGAAAACGGGTACACCATCTCGGTCCTTAGTGTTAAAATTTGTCTTTGCCAACATCGGCTTATAACTTTGAAAAAGCAATGCTGTCGTATCACTTAAATCCACTGATGCAGCTGATTTTGTTTGACTACCTCGCCATAAATCTAACATCAACATATCGGCTATATAATTGTTAGAATAAAATAACATGTCCTGCATAGAATGAATCAGCGGATCACTGGCTATCTGTATTAACAAACGATCGGTTGGTAATAAAGGGTTAGCTTCAACAAGCGTCCCACCATTTACATTAATATTTACTGCTTTCAAAAAAGCTAATAATAAGCTTGCTGTAGTTAAATTTGGAGCACCGACAGAACGATAAATAGTGAGCGGATTACTATGTATGCCCAATTGTCCGGAAATAATTAAAATTTCTTGTTTATTCTGAGTAACACGACTGAGTCGAATAGTATTATTTTTCCCAAAAATTGTTTGTACTGTTCCTTTCAGTAAGATGTTATTTAAAGCATAAGGTAAAATTTTTACTATGGCGGCATCACCTACTTTTGGTCCCGGTGCAACATAAACAGCGATGTTTCCAAAATCTGTACCCGATGAAGAAGGCAAACCATCATAGGCTACTTTTGAATAAGTTTTTGCCCTTATCCGATCCGGACCTTCTAGAATGATCTTCCCAAAATAAGACGTATTTACGACTATGTTTCCAGTAATTCTCTTTAAACCAATATGTTGTAGATTATTAACTAAGCTCCAAATTTTTTCGTTAGTAAATTCAGGATCACCCAAACCATAAAAAACTAAATCTCCGTATAATACACCTGCTACAAAGTGACCTCTTGCATAAACTTGCGTAGAAAAAGTATGTCGGGCACCCCAGTGCTTTATTGCACTGGCGGCAATAAAAAGTTTCGTCACTGATGCAGGAATTAAGCGTAATTGTGCGTTTTTAGCATAAAGAATTTTAGGGTGAGTCAAATCAACCCATAGTTCTGAACTTTGAATAGCATTATTGTTTTCACTAGCAAATACTGATGTACTTACTAGATAAAAAATAATAATTAAAAATTTCAAAAAAAAATAATTTTTCTTTTTCATAAAGTATAAAAATTGTTACCCATGGCGAGCGAATGTAATGAGTGTGCATCCATGGATTGCCACGCACCTATGGCGCTCGCAATGACGACTAATATATTACGTGCTCGCAATGACAAAACCTGGATACTTGAAAAGCTAATGACTGATAACTTGCCATATACCTTGGTTATTTCGACAAGCTGTGTAGTTAAAAGAAGGATGTTCAAAAAAACCACGCATTAATTGTATTTCATAATCTCTACAGCCTTGTCCTTCAGGATTAACGAAAATTTCTTTACTGGTAAATGCAAAGCGAGCACCGGTAGCATTGCTAGTCCAACTGACAAATTGTTGTGGTTCCGCAGTAGCCACTAAATTTTTCAATTTATTATGATCGGCAATTCCCATAAAATGAGCAATAGAAGGATCGATAAAAATATCCTGACTATTATCTAGCTGTGACTCTAAATGTGTTTGTGGCGCTTGCACTTGATGGCTGGCACACGCCGCCAAATTTAAAATAAACATCCAAATAAATAAACATCTACTCATTTTTTTTTGCATCATTTATTTCCTCAATGCGCGTACGGACTAACTGTCCTCGATTAATGCCACATAATAATTCAAAACGAAAAGATGAAGTACTTTCTGCTACTTGTTCTATAGGAAGTCCTGTTCCCCATAACACAACAGGATCACCTGTTTTAACATCGGGTTGATTCGACAAATTAACTGTCAGCATATCCATAGAAACCTGTCCTATCAATTCACTGAGTTTGTCATTCACCAAAATAGGTGTACCACTTTCAGCTCGATGTGGATAACCATCCCCATATCCTATTGCCACAATTCCAACACGCAGTGGCTTAGGCGCTATCCATGTTCCTCCGTACCCTACTCTATCACCTGACTCTAATTGATGAATAGAAATAATTTCAGATTTTAAAGTCATCACTGGTTTTAGTGAATGCTGTGCACCAGAAGAATCTGAAAAAGGTGAAACGCCATAGAGCATTAAACCTGGACGCACCCAATCGGCGTGAACGCTAGGAAGTGCTAAAATTGCAGCAGAATTAGCTAAGCTGATGGGGAATTTATAGTCTTTAGTGGTTTGCTCAAATAGTTTTATTTGACACTGAGTCGTTGTATCTTCCGATTTATCCGCACTGGCAAAATGTGTCATCACACACACGGTATTCAGCCAAGGACAACGATCTAATTTTTGCAAAACAGCTGCAAAATCATTCAGCGAAAAACCTAAACGATTCATTCCAGTATTTATTTTCAACCATACATTAATAGTATGTGGTAATGGATGCTCGGTTAACAAACTTAGTTGATTGTGATCATGAATGACGGTATCAAGTTCATAATCAGTTAATAAAGGAATTTCATCCTTGGAAAATAAACCTTCCATTAACACTATCCGTTGTTTTAGTCCTGCTTGGCGTAAATACAAGGCTTCTTCTGAACAGGAAACACCGAAACCCTCGACATCGGTTAATGCCTTAGCGATAGAAATTAAACCGTGTCCATAGGCATTTGCCTTAACCATGGCCAATATTTTGGATTGTGGGGCAATATCACGTATCCGTTTAACATTATGGCGTAATGCCGCTAAATCAAGTTCTACAGTAAACGGTCGGCTCATGCATAATTCTCAGCATGATACCGTTGCGCTGCAAAATTTTCAAAACGCGTGTATTTTCCTAAGAACGTCAATCTTACTTTTCCGGTAGGTCCATTACGTTGTTTAGCAATAATAATTTCTGCGCTACCTTTATCCGGGCTGCCCTCATTGTAAACTTCGTCACGATAAATAAAAATAATCAAATCTGCATCTTGTTCAATCGCACCTGAATCCCGTAAATCAGACATCACCGGCCTTTTATCGGCACGTTGTTCCAAACTACGGTTTAATTGTGACAATGCAATGATAGGAACATCGAGTTCTTTAGCTAAAGCTTTTAATCCGCGCGAAATTTCAGATATTTCTGTGGTACGGTTTTCTTTAGAACCAGGTACTTGCATCAATTGTATATAATCGATAACAATTAATCCTAATGAGCCTTGCTCTTTTGCTACTCGGCGAGCACGCGCGCGCACTTCTCCAGGACTTAACGCAGGCGTATCGTCAATAAACATTTTTGCTTCTGATAACATGCTGACTGCTGAAGTTACTCGAGGCCAATCTTCATCACTTAATTTTCCTGTACGTATTTTATGCTGATCAATTCGCCCTAGTGACGACATCATACGCATCGCTAATGCTTGGCCTGGCATTTCCATACTAAAAATCAACACTGGTTTGTTACCTTGTATTGCAGCATGTTCTGCAATATTCATAGCAAATGTAGTTTTCCCCATGGAAGGCCGACCTGCAACAATCACCAGATCAGCCGGTTGCAAACCGGATGTCATTTCGTCTAGATCTTTGTAAGCAGTGGAGAGCCCGGTAATAACTTGATCGGAGTGAAACAAGATATCGATTCTATCGACTGCTTTTGCAAGAAAATCGCTAATTCTAAGTGGTCCACTACCACGCGCACCTTGATCGGAAATCTGGAATACTTTTCGCTCAGCTTCATCTACTAGTTCAGTAATCGAACGGCCCTCGGGCATGAAAGCGTTTTCGGTGATTTCAGAAGCAATAGCTATCAATTGGCGCAAAACAGAACGTTCTCGCACAATATCAGCGTAAGCAACGATATTGGCAGCACTCGGTGTATTACGCACCAATTCAAATAAATACAAATCACCGCCGATTTCTATTAATTCATTCGAGCTTTTTAAAGCATCAGTAAGTGTGACAACATCAAAAGGCTTAGCGTGATTAGCAAAACTGACGATAGTACGAAATAAAATGCGATGCGATAAAAGATAAAAATCCTTTTCTTTTAATCTATCCGCAACCCTATCCCATGCTTGATTATCTAGCATTAAGCCACCTAAAACCGATTGCTCGGCTTCAAGTGAGTGTGGAGGTAACTTAAGGTGATCGGTTTTTTGCATAGCAAGAATTGCCTAAACCATGAACTAACAAAAAATCCTCATTGCTAGTTTATACTAAATCTTTGTAACAGAAATCATCAAAGCGTTGCATTTATCCTATCAATAATAGGATTTATACTGCAAAATACAACATCCAGGTTATATTAGCCAGTTGTAATCAAAATAAAACATTATTCTTCTGCAACAATATTTACTTTCAGCATAGCAATAACATCACTGTGTAATTGCACAGTAACTTCATGTTCGCCTAGTTGACGTAAAGGACCATTAGGCAAGCGAATTTCACTCTTTTCGAGTATGACACCTGCGGCATCTGCTGCTCGAACTAATTCGGAAACACCAATTGAGCCATATAAACGACCTTCTTCGGCCGATTTAACGGGTATGGTTAATACTAAATCATTGATCGCCGCTGCGCGTGTTTCTGCGACTTGTAATTTTTCTTGTGCAACTTTCTCTAATTCTGCACGCTTCATTTCGAATTCAGCGATAGTTTCTTTATTGGCAGGTACCGCCTTGGCATGCGGAATTAAATAGTTTCGCGCATAACCATTACGTACTGTAACCTGCTGACCTAAATCACCTAAAGAATGTATTTTTTCTAATAAAATTACTTGTGCCATAAAAAATAAACCTCAAAATTCAATTCACTTGTTAACATCTATTTTAATCGATAGCGTAAATTAAGCATACTATCAATTGCTGCGAATATTATCAGCGCAGTAGCTACGTAAGGAAAAAAAACTACTAATAATACATAAAATAAAAAAAACCATTTTTTAGCCACGTTTTTTAAATCTGCCATAGCATGAAAAACACTTAAACCCGCCAAAGCAAAAATGAGTCCCACTACAGGCAAAGCATCTTGTGCCATTATTATGCCTAGAAAACTTAGTACGCCTATGACTAAAAGAATCAATACTTCCCATAAGCTAAGTCGAACACTTTTTAACTCAGGGTAAAGTTGACCCGGATTGTATAGCATTGACTGGAACCCTCGTGCAAGTATTAAATTAATAAGTACCGACAAGGAAATAAACGCCACTTGAAAACCTGTAGCAAACTTGGCAAAAAAATCTAAATGGGCTGTATTAATCGCTACATTAAATTGATTTTTAACCAATAATGCATAGTGTTCGAACTGATTTACCCACACTTCAGTGATATGGGGTATCCAATAATGCACCAACAATACCGCCAATAAACCTAGCAACAAAATTGTAGTTAATACCGCTTTCCAACTCTGTGTTTGGCGTAACACTAAGGCTAACACATAAGTAAATAAGCTGCCGCCAATAATTCCATACAAAATAATTAAGCGATTACCTAAACTAGCAACGACCACCGCCGGCAAAATAACCCACAATAATATGATAGCCCCTTCTTTAGCACCTTTACGCAAAGTAACTAGAGAAACGATCACGTTACTGACCCAACCAAATAAAGGAAGAATAGTAAATAATAATCCTACTATGACTGCCTGACGCCGGCCACGCATGACATAGCTTGCAAAGCGATGTAGTATACCCATCGTCGTTGGGTTTTTGTTATCTGTGTTGTCGCTCAATTCTCAATCCTCAAGGTGTTTATATAAACAGCTTGCTCACTTTCTTGGCATGTTGCCAAAAAACTCTATACCTGTGGAATGTATATTCCAATCATCTTTGTCTATCTCAAAACAAATTAGCCCATGTTTTGATGTTTATCACAATAAGGAAGTAAACCTAAAAAACGCGCACGCTTAATTGCTTGCGTTATCAAACGCTGAACGGAGGCTGAGGTTCCAGTCGTACGACTGGGAACTATTTTAGCTGTCTCCGTCAGATGATTTTTTAAAAGAGGGATATCTTTATAATCGACCTCTGTACCTTCAGCAGAAATTCGGCAGTGCTTACGGCGTCTATTTTGATAATTGTTCATAATCTACTCATCTAATAATTAAAAAAAGCTTAGCATACAATGTATCAGTTAAACTGATCTTCCTTCAACTTCAGTCTCTCTGGAATACTCCCGCCTATTTTCCTGTCCTTGCATTTCTTTTGCTTTTGCTAAAGGAGACATTTCAGTAATTGCCCGATCGACTTTAATAGTAAGCTGTCGTAACACGGCATCGTTAAAGCGAAAATTATCGCTGAGTTCAGCCATCGCTTCCTTTCCGCACTCAATATTCATTAGAATATAATGCGCTTTGAGAAGCTTATTAATAGGAAAGGAAAGCTGTCTACGACCCCAATCTTCAAGACGGTGAACCTGTCCACCGCTATTTTTAACGATAGCCGTATAACGCTGAACCATAGCAGAAACCTGATCACTTTGATCAGGATGAATTAAAAGCACAATTTCATAATGACGCATAGCATATCTCTTGGTTAAAGCCCCCCAACTATACTCTTCGCACTTGAATTTTTGGCTGTGTTGCCGCTCAACTCGCAATCCTCATGTATGATAAATACACTCCGGTTGCTTCATTCTCGCGGCACCTTGCCAAAAATCCCATTGCTGTAAGTAATAGGTGTGGTAGAGCGAGTATTACTTAAAAGGACTACCCTTTAAAGCGGGTCCATTATACGGTCGGACCCCTCAAGATGCAATAAATCCCTGCTGCTTGACAGGTCTTTCCACGCCGCCTAGCATTCGGCTTTAAATTAATCATTATCTCTAATTAATCCTATGGATTTAACACCCATAACAGCCTTGGTTAAGAACGATCTTAACCAGGTCGATGCCCTAATCGATCATTGCCTTTATTCTGAAATCCCCTTGATCCCAGAATTGGCGAAGCATCTCATTGATAGTGGTGGTAAGCGTTTACGCCCTTTAATTGCCCTACTCAGCGCGAAAGCCTTTGACTACACGGGAGAAGGACATGTTCAACTAGCCGCTAGTTTAGAGCTTATTCATACCGCTACCTTATTACATGATGATGTCATTGACGGATCGGAACTACGACGTGGCAAAAAAACCGCCAATAGTTTATGGGGGAATTCTGCCAGTGTTCTAGTCGGCGATTTCCTTTACTCGCGTGCTTTTCAATTGATCAGTCAAATCAATAATTCACGCGTCCTTACATCGCTGGCTGATGCCACCAACACACTATCCCAAGCAGAAATTTTACAATTGCTCAGTTGTCACAACACCAACGTTGATGAGGAATATTGTTTAAAAATTATTCAGGGTAAAACTGGCGTACTGTTTTCTATTGCCGCAGAGCAACCCGCTATTTTAACTAAACGCTCCGAAGCTGAAATTTCAGGCATGGCCAATTATGGAATACATCTAGGTATCGCCTTTCAATTGATTGATGACGCACTCGATTATTCCGGAACCAGTTTACAACTCGGCAAAAGCCTAGGTGACGATCTGGCCGAAGGTAAACCCACACTACCCTTAGTCTATGCTTTACAACACGCCAATGATGAGCAAGCACAGCTCATACGAGCAGCACTGTCGCAAGGCAGTCAAACACATTTGACAGCTATTATAGACATCCTGCAATCAACTCTCGCCATCGATTATACGCGTAATCTCGCCGAGCAGCATATTCAACAAGCTTTGATATACTTAGAAGCCATTCCTGATTCTGACTACCGCCAAGCACTAGCACAACTGGCAAAATTTGCCAGTACACGTACTTATTAATTAGTTAAATAATAATTATCTTTTTTTCCATTAAATTTAAATTTATGTTTTATTAAACATGTATATTCCATTTTTTAATTTCCATACGAATTAAGTCAGATCTATTAAGGTTCACTTAATAAATTTTTATTAATATCAATTTACAGAAAAATTAATATTTATACAAAGAGTGCCTATGCCAAAAATATCAAAAAAAACCTATAAAGATTTACATAATTTTAGTTTTAAAAAAAATATAAAAAATGATAACAGCTTTTCACATAGTGTTTTTTTGGCAGAAAAAAATAAAAATGAATATAAAAAAAGTTTCTGGTACGCTAAATTCTTAGGCAAAAATAGAAGTGAAGCTATATTAGAAACGCTTGCCCAAGAGTTTTATCGATTGTTGCTTTTTCAGCAACCAAAAACACGCAGGGCAATATCAAATACAAAAAATGAAGTCGAATACCATGTGCTCTCCAAGGAAATATCTAAATTTAACGAACAATTTTTCTTATTTCCAGAAAATAGTAAATTGATACTCGATAGTAGCATTACTGGACTAGCTGCTACGCAAATATTAGCCTTGTGGTTAAATGAAGTGGATTTTAAGGCTGGCAATGTAGGTATCAATGAGGATGGACAAGTTATAAAAATTGATGGTGGTTTAAGCTTTATTAAATTAAATCCTAAATTTAAGGATCTCTATGAAGGGAAAAATCTCAATATTACTCAAGCCGATCTAGAAGCATTGCCTAATCTAGTGAACTATGAAGCTTGTAATTGGCTATGGCAAATACAATGGGACTTAGATAAAAGGTGTGCCATAAAAAAAGAACCAACAGAATTGGACAAAAAGATCAATCAAAGCTCTTATTTTAAAAATGAATTATATCAAACCATTTTGCGCATTATTTCATTGCCCAATGAACTTTTGCAATTTTTTACGCAAGCTTACATCACTAATCACAACGATGTAACGAAATTTTCGAACTTTATTATTGATAGAAAACAACAATTAGCGTTGGCGGCCAAACAAATTCCCGCTTTTAATGAATATTGTCAGAGCGATCAAGCACGCAAAGAAATACTTGATTTTTTAAATTATTTAAAAACTTTTAAAACTATGGGTAAGTTTTTCTTGTTTGATGAATTTTCAGAAAAATATAAAATTAATTTGGATAGCCTATTAACTATATTAGAAGCTATTAAAGAAGAAAATGTATTGGAAAATTCCATTAATAAAGTGTTACCTGAAAATGATCGCTCAAAACAAAAAAAACCTATCCCTATTCCTCGACAAAATAAAGCTACGCAACCATTGCCTTCTATGGGTTTTTTTAATGAAAATCAACAAAAAATATCCGCCATACTTTATAAAAAGTATGCAATAGTACTGAAATAATCTAGAAAATTTTTTTCTTTTTTAGATTGGTTCGAGTATCTTTATTCGTAATTAATCGAACCCTTAATTTTAACTCAAAAATATCATAAAAGATGCTAATTATCTTCTTAAATGTATTTATTAATTATACAAAAAAATTATGCTAACGATATTAATCCTCTTGGTCGCTAGCTGAATGAGGCTAAAGCTGATAGAATTTGCCACAGTATTTGACCTATATCGTCACGGGGTGTAGCTCAGCTTGGTAGAGCACTAACTTCGGGAGTTAGGGGCCGGAGGTTCGAATCCTCTCATCCCGACCATCATAGTTAATAAAATAAAAACTCGTTAAATTTTGTTAACTTTAATTATTTTACTCAATTATCTCCTGTAACTGCTTATGCGTTCCATTGATTATTGCATTAACACTAATATTCGAAAAGGCTAGCCATACCATTTTCCGAATCAGAATCAGAATCTCTATAAAAAGAGCTAGTACCACCAACCGTATTCTGTTTACTTTCCCCTAATTTAAATAGGTCTCTTAGTTTCCCCTCCATTGATTCCGGTATCTTAATTTGGTGTTCAGAACCAAATTTCATCACTTTAAGTATCTTTTGAACCATTTCTTGTTCCAAAGCTTTTCTAAATCTTCTGGTGATTTTTTATCGAAAGTGTCGAAAATTACCCTTAAAAATTCTTCAGGATTCCTTTCGGGAAAATAGCTACCCTAAATCTTTTGACATTTATTAGCCTTATTTCAATCCAATATTTCTTCTAACCTAGCTTGTACCTCACTGCTTTGTTTCATATACCCTTTTTTTGTTTAAAAAAGTAGTATACGAAACTTGTCTTTTTCAGTGAGCTCTTCTCTCTTTACATCAGTTTTCTCCTCTACAGAGCCATTAGCTGCTACAGCCGGCACCCATCGCAGCGCAACAATAACCTACTCCAACAGCTGAAATTAACATAGTTTTTTTTGCATTCTTTATTGATGGGCCCTTAAAAAAACCAATTGTAGTTACAGCAACGCCCACGACTGAAGTTGCTAGTGCCCCATATAATGCCCCACTAGCAATGTCTGAAGATTTCAAAGCACACTTGCTAACCGCAACTGAATTTGGTTCTTTGATACACGGTTCATTCCATCGTGCATGGCTATATCCACCCCCTGCACCCAATATGACACCAGGTATTGCATATACAGCAGCATTTGCTATTAGTGCCGCTCCCCACCAAGCCGTCCATTGAAAACCTGTTGCAATATTTGCCAATAATGTTTTTCCTAACTGAGAACATGACGTTAAATTTTCAGAATTTTCAGTTCCTTCTGGTTCTTCTATATGAATTAACTCAAATCTATTAGTTGCGGGATGCTTTGTTATTCTTAAGTCTTTTGGCATTCTTTTTTCCTTAACTATTTTAATTGAATTTTTATTATAACAAATAAAACTTAGACGTGTTGACAATTAAATCCTTAATATTATGGAAGCATCCAACTGAATGGCTTCTAGAAAATATTTAACTCGTTCATTAGGAAAAACTTAATATCTTTATTTATTTACAAAAATAATTAGATAACAATTGTTGAAAAAGTAACAATAATTGATTTAATATTTTTTTTATTTTTCATAAAAACTGACAAAAAAATTGAATAAACATTCAATATACGGTAGCTTGTAATGAACAATAATATACACTCAATCTCATGGAATAACATGTACTTTAATGCATTGCGTTAAGTATAAAAAAAATAATCAAATATCAATAATAGTGAAGTGCAACAATGAATGCTAATAAAATACATCTCACTTTAAGAACCTTAATGCAGATGAAATCAGCACGAGATGGTGTCAATTTCACGCTCTATCGGTTGGCAAAATCTTTAAACATGCCTCATTCTGTCTTGTTAAGATTAATCCATCTAGAACCCACTAAACGTGTTAATAATCCTAGAATTGACACTTTATATAAAATTGTCGAATTTTTTAAATTAGATGGTTTTAATATTACGGTAAATGATCTGCTGATGGGGCTTAGCAACGAATCTGAAATGACTACTCAGGATCCATTTTCTTTTAATAAAGAGGCAGAATTACCGCTTTATTCTTTTAATGCGACTAAACAAAACAAAATTGGCCAAATACAGATTAAGTTAAGCACGCATGCCAAACATCTAATCGCCTTATTATCTGAAGAAGAGATTAAACCTATTTTTAAAAAAGGTTCTATTTTTATTATAGATCCCAATGCAATGCTAGAAAACGATAGCTTAGTAGCTGTTAAAATTGAAAATAATCTTCAAATTTTGATAAGAAAGATTTATCTTGAACCCAATAAAACACTGCTTATGACTTATGATAATAGTATCCTTCCATTGATTTTAAACCCACAATTACATTCAATCCTTGGAGTGGTAGTACAAGTCAATGCCAAAACTTAACAACGCACGGAGGCATATGTTATTAAAAATGTTAGCAAAAAACTCGGTAGTTTATTTTTTCTTTATCTTGGCACAAATATCAAATTTCTTTGTTTTGAATAATAGTATGATCAAAATAACTAATAATAAAATAAATGGGCTCAGCCATAAGCAATAGGTTAAACGCGAAAAATCGGGCTTAAATGAAATAAAATCTCCATAACGACTGACTAAATATTTTTTTATTTGAACTATGGATTCTCCATTTCTGATACGCCGATAAATAACTAAACGTAAGTCTTTTGCGAGTGGCGCATTCGAATCGGCTAAATTTTGATTTTGACAAACCAGACAGCGCATTTCATGAATGATTTGTTCAAATTGACTTTTTTTCTGTGAGGATTCAAAGACATACATTTCACTTAACTCAGAAAACGCTAATGAAGAAAACAAAATTATAAAACTTAAAATCCCGCTTAAGCTGAATAACGTTAAAAATTTTTTACTATATAACAGCATGCCTAACCCTGATACGTATGATCGAGAATTTTATTGACCTATTTGATGAGTGTCACTAGGTTTTTTGCCCATATCGTTTCAGTTAATGACCCTATTTGCTTATAGCGAATAATGCCTTGTGGATCAATTAAATAACTTTCCGGCACGCCATAAACACCCAGATCAATAGCCAGCAACCCTTGTGGGTCAAAAATAATTTTTTGAAACGGATTACCTTGCTGTTTTAGCCATTGTTTTGCTTGAGTTAACTCGTCGCGGTAATTTAATCCATAAATAGTAACACTATGACGTTTCTGTAAGTTTAATAAAAAAGATTGTTCTTCGGCACAAGTTAGACACCAACTTGACCATACGACTAAAAGTGTCCAATGCTGTAAAAATATTTTTTTTCTTAATATCGAATGTTTTACTAGTAAATCATGCGCTGAAAATTCTGAAATCGGTTGGTTGATTAGCGGCGACGGCAAAAGATTAGGATCTTTTTCTAGACCTTGCCATAAAAAATAAACGACGATAAGCAAAATAATAAATGGGATAATACAACGCATAAAATCGGGCGCTTAAAAAAATTTTTAAACCTATCTTATCTCGTTTGACTTGCGTCTGGATAAAATAGCCCATAAGCCGCCCAGGATCATACATAAACCACCCATCCAAATCCAACGCACAAAAGGCTTGTAATAAAAACGTAAGGCCCAAGTTTGTTTGCCCACCGGCTCGGCCAAAGACACATATAAATCGCGCCATAGTCCAACTTCTATCGCCGGTTTACTGATCATGACATCGGTTATGGGATAATATCGTAATTGTGGACGTAGAAATTGATTTCTGTGGCGTTTGACTTGAATATTGGCTACCGCGCCGGTGTAGTTGGGTCCTTGCAAAGCATAAACTTGCTGTAAGTTGAAATGATAGCCCGCTAACAACAAATTGTCGCCGACACTCATCCGCACATTACGCTCAAGACTATAATTACTACTTAAAATAATGCCTATGGCTAGTATAGCGACACCTAAGTGTGCGACTAACATCGCGCCTTGCGTTTTAAGAATATTTTTTAAGCTTAAGTTTTTTTTAAACGATGTGGCCAGCAGCTGCAAGGTATTTAATATTATCCATAACGCCATGCTTAAACCTATCAACACTTGCCATTTCATTTCTTTGCTAAACAAAATAATTAATATAAAACTTATACTGAATGAGCTTAATAGGATACTGACTATCTTTTTTAAAACATCGCCGCGTACATTTTGTTTCCATGGAATTAAATAGGCTAGACCCATAAAAAATAATACTAAAAGAGCAAACGGCGTAAACACGATATTAAAATACGGTGCGCCTACGGAGAGTTTACCCAAACCTAGTACTTCAATGATTAAAGGATACAATGTACCGAGCAGCACGGTAAATATCACCACACTTAATAAAACATTATTCAGGATTAACAATGCAGTGCGTGACAGTAAGCTAGTCTGTGCAACCGGTTGTTTAATATTATGGATCTTGAAGGCATAAATGCACAACGCCGTTCCTATCAATACTACTAATAAACCTAACATGAAAACACCACGCCAAGGATCAACGGCAAAGGCATGTACCGAAATTAAAATACCCGAACGTACAATAAAAGTGCCGATTAAACTTAACGCAAATGTTAATATGGCGAGTAATATCACCCAGGTTTTTAGTAATTCCTCTTTCTCTACCACTAGTAAGGAATGAATTAACGCAGTGCCAGCTAACCAAGGTAACAGTGAAGCATTTTCTACTGGATCCCAAAACCACCACCCTCCCCAACCTAACACACGGTAAGCCCACCAACTACCAGATACAATTCCCCACGTCAAAAAGCACCAGGCAGCTAATGTCCAAGGCCGCATCTGATTTGCCCATTGCTTATCAAACCGACCGCTTAATAATGCGGCTATAGCAAAAGCAAAACTGACCGAGAAGCCCACGTAACCCATGTATAATAGAGGCGGATGAAAAATTAAGCCGGGATCTTGTAATAAAGGATTCAGATCGCGTCCATCCAGCACTTTTTCGGCTGCCAAAGTAAATGGATTCGAGAGTGTCAGTAGAAATAATAAAAAACCAGCGCTGATGAATCCCAGTACCGCTACGATTCGCGCTAGCTTGGCAAGTCCTAAGAATGGATTGAGTACGATAATGGCGATTGTCCATAGATTTAGAATAAAAACCCATAATAATATCGAACCTTCGTGTCCACCCCATAAGGCACACACTCGATAAAACCAAGGCAAATGCGTATTAGAATTCTGCGCCACATACACAAAAGAAAAATCATTGACTAAAAAAGCATACGCTAAACTTAGCATAGCCAATGCAACGAAGATAAATTGTGATCTACTGATCGGCTTAAGCCATTTAAGCCAATTCGGATGTTGGTAATGTAACCCTATGAAAGGAACACTGCATTGAATGATTGCGAGAAAAAAAGCGCCTAGTAATAGCGCGTAAGAATATGTCACAGAAAACTTCCTTTGTCTTATTTCTACTCGTTTAGAATTTTATTATTTTTAAATCTTATTTATATATAAGTATAGTTAGATAAACTATACAAAAAATAACAATTCAGATTGTCAAATTAATTAAAAATTGCATGTAAAAGCTCATTGATTAATAATAATTTAAGTACTAATATAGTATCGTCTTTATTTATATAGGGAGATAATATAATGGATAAAATTGAAACTATGTGGTGTCAATATACTGCACCTTGTTGGCAAAAAAACCAAGCCCCTCATTGGGTTCAAGCAGACACCTGTTGGCTTGCTACCTCGGAAACAACGTGGATTCATAGTGAACCAACCAATAATGACAGTCATTTTTATAACTCTCTCCTATTTTACCCTGTCGGCAGCTAAAATTAGATTAGGGGTGGAACTTTCTACCCCTATAAAGCCAACAGCATAAAATAAACACACAAATCCTCTAAGTAAAACTTAATTTTTTTCGTTTTTCTATAACGTTGTAGTTGTTCATTTCTAAGTTTTTATCTGATTAAAAGTCATGCGGGAGGCTGTTATCGTAAAAACATCAAACCCCATCATATTTTTATTATGGCTAGATCTTGCTAAATAAGACGCAATAAATGTTTTAAGAAAGGAGTCTCGAACTAAATCAGGAACAGGATCTAAATAAGGTAACCACGGACGAGCAAACTTTATTAGGGATTCACGGTCAGGAAATTCTTTAGTAATTGTTTTACATGTATAGCTAGTTTCAGTAAATCCATATTTCTCAACTAAATCTATATATAGCTTAGGAGAAAAATTATTTTTAGGCGCTTTATAATTTATAAAATAATTTCTCCATATTTTTTCCTTCTGTAATTCTAAAAAAGTATTTTCGATAAACGAATTATTAAGCGGAATAAGTAAAAAGATATTTCCTTTTTCTGCTAAACATTTGATTATACCAGAAATTACTTTTTCATGTTGCTTGATCCATGAGAATGTCCAAAAAGAAATTACCCAATCATAATAAATTTTTTTTAAACCGTGACGACCAAATTGCAATGCTTGTGCATCCATCTTTATAAAATTTAAATTTTCTATCGATCCATATTGTTTTCTAGCATACCGAATCATTTTTCCTGATGAATCAATTCCGGTAAGTTTTCCATTAATAATTCGTTTTGATAAGGCAGCAATAATTCTTCCTGGACCACAGCCTATATCTAATATTTTTTGGTTAGATTTAATGGGTAGATCTTTCAGTATAGATATTGCACTTTCATATTGAAAATCACTATTTTTTTCGTACTCGTTAGGATCCCACCTATCTAATACATCAGACATACTTTTACCTAATTTTAAACTCAGAAATGAATCATACTCGCAACTAAACTACCAAAAAAACCAAATAAATTCATTGCAGTTGAAAATACAGCCATTTTTACTCCCATAGGAGCCTCTACTGATTCAATTGCTTTTCTATGTAAAGCATAAAAAACCAAACCTGTGCTTAATGTAAAAGCTGTTAAAAAAAATAAAACCATACTTCCATTATTTGGGAGTAAAGTAAGTGTAAAAATGACACAAATGGAAAAAAATAAGGCGCTTATTAATCCATAGCGAATGATGAGATTAACTTTTGCAATAAATACACGAATTAAATGAGTACCGATAATAAATCCACCGTAAACGATAGCCTGAACTATTCCAAAATAAAATACGCTTAGTCCTAAATATTTAATAATATAAAATGGACTAAAAGTATCCCAACACATCATAGCTGCAAATAAAAGACAAAATGGAAGTGTAAAATATAGGAAATTTCTGTTAAAGCTTACCATTTTGAAATTTTTTAAAGTCTCTTTGCATGACAAATTTATTTTTTTTACTTGGGTCTCAGGCATATACAAATAAAGTAAATAAAGCGCCAAAGCCGCTATAAAAGCAAGTAGAAAAAATATATTTCGCCAAGAAAATAAATTTATCAAAAAACTTCCTAAAAACGGTCCTATAGCCGGAGCTAATACCGTTATACCTCCCATCCAGGATAAAGTTTTAATAGCCTGTTCGCTGTCAAGTAACTCATGTATAGCGGCATATCCAGTTACTAAAATACTACTCACCACACAACCTTGAATAAATCGTGCAGTAATAAAAATACCAATATTATTTGTTAGTGCACACACCATACTAGCTATTACAAAAAATAATCCACTCCATAATAAAACTTGACGACGGCCAAAATGATCTGCTAACGGACCTAAAAAAATTTGAAAACTAGATGCTCCTAAAAACCAAATCGCTACGGTTAATTGTGCTAAACTTGCGTTAATTCCAAACGTTTGACTCATGGCTGGCAAAGCCGGTAAGTACATATTGGTTGCAAAATATAATGGTAATTCATAAAAGATTAGACACAATGGAAATAACCATAGAATTTTCTTATCACTAGATAAAGCATTTGTCGTTACTGTTGTCATTTTTTGAGTCCCTTCTAAATAACCTCGTTTAAACTTAAATAATAATGTTGTTTATCGCGAAGTAGATCATTATTTAACGCTGCCGTCGCTTCAATAATTTTCTTTATACCTTGAGACAAATCAATATGCGGCTTTAAATTCAAAACTGATTCCGTTTTACGCATATCAGCCCATAATCTATGAGCATAAATTTTAATAGGGATCGGTACATAACGTGGCTTGACTTTTTTACCCAATATTTGTGCTATGTGTTGAATTACTTCATTAAAACTATATTCTTTACCAAAACCAACGTTCAACTCTTGAGTAGAAATATTTGACTCTAAAGCCTTTTGAAAAAAAGTTGCGGCATCCTCAACAAAAATAAAATCTCGGGTTTGACTACCATCGCCCCACACAACAGGCTCTTCTCCATGCATAATGGCCCAAGTAAATAATGAAACAATATTGGCATATCCTCCTTTAGTATGTTCGCCCACACCGTAAACTGAAAAGGGTCTTAGGCCAATACAGGTAATTCCATAGCGCTCGCTGTAACGTCGTGCCTCTTGCTCACAAAACAATTTACAACCTGCTTTACTATCGGGTGGATTAAGCAGCATACTTTCGTGGTAAGGAACTTGATTACCTTCATAAACTGCACTTGTGCTAGCCCATACGACTTTCTTAATAGCATGTTTTTTGGCTGCTTCCATAACAGTTTTAAATCCCATCAGCGTAAATTCACAGGCCTCTAAATCATTTTCTTCATGCATCAGAAAGGAAGATGGAGCTGCAAGATGAATAATGGCTTGTTTTCCTTTGGATAGTTCAGAAATCAACTTCCAATTACGTGTATCTCCCTCTACCCATTGAATATTTTTATGTGCATAAATCTGATTACGATTTGAAAATCGAAAACTATCTAACGCATCAACCCAATAACCTGATTCCGCCAATTGCTTAACTAAGGTTCTGCCAATAAAACCTGCCGCTCCTGTAACTAGTAACCTTTTTTCTAACATAAATACTCCTTTAGATATGTTAACAATAAATTTATGATAAATAAATATCAATTTTGATTTTTTACTATTTAAAATTCAACTTAAACTCCGATTTCTTGTATTTCGTCCATTTTTTTCTCACAAGATTTCATTGAGCTGAAAATCTCATGATGTAATACCTTTAAAATTTCTTCTCGGCCCTGATGAAATTTATTAGTAAAAACGCCTTCATTACTTTTTATAATTAAATCTTCTAATTTATTTATTTCATAAAATTTGAAAATCGCATTAACACCTGAGCTAAATAAAGATTGGTCAAGCTTCTTTTTATTTGTCTGAAGCTCTTTATAAAATTTTTTGGAACTAGGTCTTCTCAAGAGACTGTGAATCAGATCTTTAATCTGTTGTATTGAGTAATCATAGTAAGCCCAATTAGGTAAAATGGACTTAATTCGTGACTTTTCTTTAAGAATTGTAGTTATTTTTTCTATGCAATCCTGTTGATCTATTGTTGCAAACTGATAAGGAGATACAAAAGATTTTTCATTAAAATTCACTTTTACCAAATGTCCACGCTCAGGAGTAATATAATAAGGAAAACCATCCCACGCAGGAACTACAACAGGGGTGCCACAAGCTATTGATTCTAAAGGTGACTTTCCATAAGTTTCAAAAATGCTTAATGCGCAAGAAATATAAATATCAGCCGCATTGTAAAGTTTTACTAACTTATCTCTTTCTAATCTATAAAAAATGATCACATCTTTGGTAGAGTGAGCTAATGTGTTGTAATAAATAGGATCAATATGACTAGTGCTAATAATTAATTGGACATTTTGTTTTACTAAAGCTGAATAAATAGTTAATAAGGTTTCTAATCCCTTATCATTCATAAACCGCCCCGTATAAAGCATTATTTTTTTTTCTTTTGATAATTGCAGCTCTTCTCGACATAAGATTCTATTTAAAGGCTTAAAATCCTTTTTAATCCCGAATGTTGCTATATTTTTTGCATTTATATCCACTATTTTTTTATAAGCAACTGTTGCATGTTCTGAACCACATAAAATAATATCTTCCGAATGTGGATAACTCCTCAGTAAAATAAAGTAAATTAAAATATCTAAAGGATAAGCATTCGTATGAGGAATAAGTATGGATGGACAATAAAAACCAGCGCGACGAATAAAATAGATTAAGGGTAAAGCCTCAATGTATTCTGCAAGAATCAAATCAATTTGATTTAAATCAAGTTGATTTGATAATTTTTTAAAAGCAGACTCAAACAATGAAAAATTATGTTCTGAAGGTCTTAACTGTTTAATCGGAAAAAAATAAACCGCATGCCCTTTAGTTATCTCTTTAAAATCATTTAACGTATCCGTTATACATAATATGTTTTTCATCCTTCATCCCTGATGTTAAAATTTCCACTATATTTTTTAAAGCTTTTAGAGCTCTATAAATATCTTCTTTTTTATTAATAATACTCGGTGCAATACGTAAACAAGAATTTCTATAGGGTGTTTGACCTATCATAATTTTTTTTTCTAACATAGCATCGACAATTGTTGTAGGATTGCATCCAATTACATCAAAACAAACTAATCCTGAAGAAAATTTTTTTTCTAATGGGGTATACAGACGAATCCCTTGAATTTTTTTTAATCCTTCTTTGCATATATCCGCTAGTAGCAAAATTTTTTGGTTTATTATGTTTTTTCCAATCCTATTATTAAAATGAAATGCTTCTGTTAATGCCCAGCGATATTCGAAATTTGGAAACCCTCCTGGGTTACAGCTACGCGCAGGCGGACAAAATGTATTTTCATATTCTTTTTTTCTCCAAGGAAGAAATGCGGGTAAATCAAACGAAGCACTAATAGGAATTAAACGCGTCCAAGCTTCTTCTGTACCCCATACCAAACCCGTGCCTCTTGGCCCATGTAACCATTTATGACAACCGCTGATCAAAAAATCACACCCGATATCTATTACATTATTAAAATCTTCTACCCCCAAACCATGTACTGCATCTATACTTAAAATAATCCTTTCATGTTTGATCCTAAACCTATTTATAGTCGCTATTAACTTTCGAATCTTTATCATTGGTAATTTAACCCCTGTGCAAGAATGCACCCAGGTTAGTGCTAATAATCTTGTTTTAACATTAATATTTTTCTTAATGTTTTCAATAATTTCTTGTTCTGTCACCTCTGCTGAATTTTTATACAATTCAATTTTTTTTACGATCGCTCCCGAATGTTGTGCTTTAAAAAACAAAATTTTATCTGAAGCATAATGATCGTGAATGCTGGTTAAAATCTCATCGCCTGCATCTAATTTAAAACCCATATAAACTAAGGCTAAACCTTCTGTTGTATTATTTGTTAATGCAATATTATCTGGATGGCTTAATAAATAATCAGCAGCAGCTTGCAAAACTTTTTCATTTAATGAATCTTTATTACGGTAAAATAAAGCTGGGTTTCGATTAAGTTGGTATTGATAATGATCAATCATATCCTGAACGCAATTTGGATGTGAAGCTATTAGACACAAAGATAAATGGATATAATCTTCATCAAGATTAAACTGTTGCTTAAGAAATGTATCCAATGATCTATTCCGTTTTTTCATTTTGCTTTATATTGAGTTATATCCCTTTTGAGCCACTCAAATGTAGGGACATAAAGAAGGACCATTCCTTTTGATGGATTCAACTTGAAAATCAGGAAAGCTATGGGACCGAACTAAAGGAACTCTTGGGAAGAAATTAGCACTCGATGTAGCCGATATAGAATTTATTTCGGAAATAGATTGCTGTGCATCCATTAAACCCTCAGTATCATCCAAAAGCGCTGCTCTACTACCTACCCAATCATCTTGTTGTAAAGGTGTCGATATAAAAAATTGTGTCGTTCTAAACCAACGGATACCCAACATAAGTGCCGCTAAAAACATACAAATACTCCGTCCTGCAAAGATTCCATCAACTTCTTTATTGGCTAAAAAACCAATTAGATAAGACGATAAAATCCCGATAAAACACATCGAAGATATATTAGTAATCATGGGATAAACATTATCACCTTGACCAATTAAAGCCCCCGTTAAAGTTTGACGTAGACCGTCAAATAATTGTCCAACTCCATTAATAATTAATAAACGCGATGTCGTTTGCAAAATCTCATCTGCATCGGCATTATTAGTTAAAAAAAACTGGGTTAGCTGTCTAGGAACGGTTAAAAAAAATATCATACCGCATGCCGGTAATATTTGTGATAAAAGCATGGCTCTTATACCCACTCTTACCAATTCGGAATAATTCATTCTTGAATATTGTTGGGCGCTTAAGATCATCGTGACTTGTCCTAAGGCGAAACCAGGAACTGTTAATATATAAACGTACTGACCAGCAATTTCAGCAGCTGTCAAATTTGCATTACCAAAATAACCTGCCATCAACATAGAAACCCATAAAGCAATGACTTCGGCACCATTTTGTAAACCTATCGGAAAACCTTTTTGCAGTAATTTACGAATATTAGTTAAGCAGGGTCTAAGGTTAAACGATAATAATTTATTTTGCCGGTATTTTAAATTAATATATGCACTACCCAGTAACACGCTAGCCGATGATGAAATGGCATAAGCTATGCTCACAGCACTTTCTTTCCAATTATTTTTTTTGCTAATTAGCAAATATCCTAAACCAAAATTGCTAAGATTATTAACTATATTAATTAATAAAATAGGCAAAGTATTCTCATGACTTAACAATATTTGTTGATTACCTAAACTTAAGAGATTAGCGACAAATCCAATACCATAATAATTAAAATAATTTTGGACATGAGAAAGCAACGTATCATCCTGACCTAAATTGGATAAAATAGGTTCAATAGTTAAGAAAAGAGGTATCGCAACTATATCGTAGGCCAAGGTTATTAATTGAATTTGTCGCCATAATATTCCTATATTTTTTGGCTCGGAGTTTCTTTGATTTCGCTCTTCCATCATCAATACGCTAGCCCCAAATAGACTACTACCCAAAGAAGCAACAAAAAGATTTTGTGTTGCAGTAATAAGCCCCGCAGAAGCAAGCGACTTGGCACTTAACCTAGAAAAAAGATATACATTCCCAAATCCACCTAACATATTTGTTAAATGGGATAACATCAATGGCGCTGACATACCTAACATTTTCTTAAATGCCAGCATTGAAAAAACGACGGGTTCTTCTGAAAAATTTGAGGAGGGAGAACGTATAAGTTGTCCATCTTCTTCCCTGTTTACTACATCTTCATTAATATTTTCTATGTCCATTTTTTATCCTTTTTTATAATTTTCCTTATATTTATATTTTCACATATAATAGTTGTTTAATATAATAAAATTATTAAATAAACATAATACCAACCCATCAATATTTGTTATGCCATTTACCTTTTTATAAAAAACTGCTAACTTACGGGGCATTTATTCCATACTAAGACTTGTATGACTCAGCGCTGCATCATCATCGGTATCGCCGGAGCCTCTGCTTCGGGCAAGAGTTTATTGGCCAATACTATCGTCAAAGAGTTAGGTTCCGAACAAGTCGCTGTCATTTCTGAAGACTCTTATTATAAAGATAACAGTACCATTGCTTTTGAGAAACGTTTAGAAAACAATTACGACCATCCAGATGCATTTGATCATGGCTTGCTCATCAGTCATCTTAAGCAATTACAAGCGGGTAAATCGGTAGAGATTCCCATTTATAATCACACGTTACATATACGAGAAAAACAAACCCGACGATTGGGCCCACATACAATAATTGTCTTAGAGGGTATTTTGCTTTTTGCGGAAATTAACTTAAGGGAATTGATGGATATCCGTATCTATATGGATACGCCATTAGATGTTTGTTTAAGTCGTCGCATCAAACGTGATGTCATTGAAAGGGGCAGAGAAATTGAGGCGGTATTAACGCAATATCAACAAACCGTGCGTCCCATGTTTTCGCAATTTATAGAGCCTTCGAAACATTATGCGGATATTATTGTTCCGCGTGGCGGTGAAAACCGGATTGCTATTGAACTTATCAAAGCAAAAATTCGCGAATTATTAACTAATTTTTAGCAAAAAAAGCAAAGAGGAAAATCATGGGTCTGCTAGATAATAAACGTGCATTGATTGTTGGCTTAGCAAGTGATCGATCAATTGCTTACGGAATTGCTAAAGCTATGCACCGCGAAGGAGCGAAATTAGCTTTTGCCTATCAAAATGAAAAATTAAAAGATCGGGTCACTAAAATGGCTACTCGCGATTTTAACTCAGATATTGTCATTCCTTGTGATGTCAGTCGCGATGAAGATATTATTGAGCTTTTTAAGCAGCTAAATGTCAGCTGGGATGGATTGGATATTTTGGTTCATTCTGCAGCTTATGCACCTGCCGACCAATTACAAGGTGACTATCTCGACAATGTGAATCGTGAAGGGTTCCGGATTGCACATGATATCAGTAGCTACAGTTTAGCAGCATTAGCAAAAGCGGCGCTTCCGATGATGAAAGATCAAACTAACGGCGGAGCTATCCTAACACTCACTTATCTTGGGTCAGAAAAGGCTTTGCAAAACTATAATATTATGGGCCTAGCTAAGGCGAGTTTAGAGGCTAATGTCCGCTATCTAGCGAATAGCTTAGGTCCAAAACACATCCGAGTTAATGCGATCTCTGCGGGACCCATTCGCACACTTGCTGCCTCTGGCATTTCTGGTTTTCGAAAAATTCTGGCCTATAATGCTGCCGTTACGCCATTACGCCAAAATACCACTATAGAACAAGTCGGAAATACGGCAGCTTTCCTCTGTTCCGATATGGCTTCGGGAATAACAGGTGAAATAGTCCATGTGGATGGTGGGTTTCACGCTATTGTAGCCATGAGTGAGCCCGAAACAATATAGCGTTTTTTATCTCCATAAACTCTCCATAAACTGGGAATTGAACATAACGCTGTATTGTTGCACCTAAAAATTCGCATTCTTCTCTGCGAATGGTATATTACCTTAACAACATTAATAGGGTTTTAGTGTGTTCCGTCCCATCGCTTTATATATAGGTTTGCGTTATACCCGTGCAAAAAAACGCAATCATTTCATTTCCTTTATTTCTTTGACCTCCATGATCGGCATAGCGCTCGGTGTCATGGTGTTGATCACGGTATTATCGGTAATGAATGGTTTTGATAATGCGATTCGTGACCGGATTTTTAATATGGCCACTCAAGTCGCTATCACCGCGACGAATGGACACCCATTGACTCAAATAACGGCGCTCACCCAAAAAGTATCTCAACAAGCTGATGTTATTGCCAGTGCACCTTATGTATCTGGACAAGGAATGTTAGTCGATCAAGGACAGCCGCATCCGATTATGATCACCGGCGTATTGCCTGAATTAGAAAAAAATGTCTCTGAAATACCACATAAAATAGTGGAAGGTAATTTCAACTTAGAGCCTGGTCATTATAATATTGTACTGGGCGAAGAATTAGCCTTAGGCTTGGGTATCCAAATCGGTGATAAGGTTAATATCATCACACCCAGTGTCAGCCTAACACCGGTCGGTATCATCCCACGTTTTAAAACCTTTACTGTCAGAGGAATTTTTCGTGTTGGACGTAGTTTTGGTTTTGAAAGTAGCATGGCTTATATCTCCCTAAAAGATGCGCAAACACTATTTCAATTAGGTCAAGGCGTAACCGGCCTACGGCTAAAATTGAATGATTTGTATGCAGCTCCAAGGGTTTCGAATGCACTTAATAAGACATTGCCGCCTACTTATACCGTCACCGATTGGACGAGTACCTTCGGTAGTTTGATGTATGCTATTTCTTTAGAAAAAAGAATGATGTTTTTTATTTTACTCTTATTAATTGCGATCTCCGCATTTAATTTAGTTTCATCGTTAATGATGGTGGTTACGGATAAGCAATCCGATATTGCGATTTTACGCACTTTGGGTGCTACACCCAGTACTATTTTAAGTATTTTTATGGTTCAAGGTTGCGTGATAGGTTTTAGCGGAACTTTATTGGGCTTAATCAGTGGAATTGCATTAGCCTCTCAAGTCAGCAATATCTTAAGCTTTATTGAACATACTTTTCATGTACAAATTCTTGCTTCTAATGTTTATTTTTTCGTAGATAAATTACCCTCTAAGATTGAAACAACCGACATTATTCATATTTGTTTAGCCGCTTTGAGTATGAGTTTATTAGCTACCATCTATCCGGCTTTAAAAGCCGCACGTACACTTCCTGCGGAGGCTTTACGTTATGAATAGATCGTCTAACAATTTAGCTATGCATCCTAAACAAAATGCTCCTGTTCTGAGTTGTAGTCATTTAAGTAAAACCTTTCATGATGGCTCACTGTATGTAGAAGTACTCAAACCTATCAATTTTTCTGTGCAAGCTCGCGAACGCATTGCTATCGTCGGCCCTTCAGGCGCAGGAAAAAGTACATTATTGCATTTATTAGGTGGATTGGATCGACCCAGTTCAGGTGAAGTTTTTCTGGCAGGACAAAATCTAGCTCAGTTGACTGAAAACCATCGCAGCCATCTACGTAATCGTTATCTTGGCTTTATCTATCAATTTCACCATCTATTACCGGAATTTACTGTATTAGAAAATACATGTATTCCATTATTATTATCAGGTGTTAAACCTATATTAGCGAAGAAAAAAGCACTTCATTTATTAAAAAAAGTCGGTCTGGTACATCGACAACATCATAAGCTCGGTGAGTTATCCGGTGGAGAACGTCAACGCACTGCCATCGTTAGAGCGCTAGTAAACAATCCACTTTGTATATTAGCAGATGAACCCACCGGGAATCTCGATAGCCACACTGCCGAGCAAGTTTATCAAACTTTACTCGAACTTAACGAAGAATTTAATACCAGCTTAGTTATAGTCACGCATGATCAGGGGCTCGCTAGTCGATTGGATCGAATTTTACATATGGAAGACGGTCAGTTAATTCCTGCTTGAAAAAACAAAAAAGTAATCTTTTTTATAAAGTTTTGTTGTCAGTAAATTTTAAGTAATAACACCACAGTTTTGTAAAATTTTTTTAAAATCCTTTTCTTGGATAGGCTTTACATACACTTCATCGACGTCTAAATTCTGATAATTTTTTTTAAACGATTCGTTAAGCCAACTACTTGTTAATATAATGGGTACCTTTTGATTAATATTACCTTCGTCACTACGAATTAAATTAATTAATACATCGATGCTACAATCGGGCAAATGAACATCTAACAAAATAATTTGGTAAGGCAAGGTCAATTTCTCTAAAGCGCTACGTGCAGAATTAACACATTCTACTATGCAACCAAATTTTTGAAGTTGATTGACATTAATTTTTTGACAAATTTTATTATCGTCTATAGATAAAATTCTAGTCGAAGAATCCGCCACTTTTTTGGTCGACAAACTTAATTCTTCTAAAGGTTTTTTTAATATTGGATGAAAATTGTTTCCAAAATCTTTAATTTTTTCAACTAGTTTAATTCGTAACTTTAAAATTGACATTATTCTTCTCCATAAATTAACAATTGTTTTATTTCCTGTACTGGATCATTGCAAAACTAGTAACCCTGGTCACTGTGCACGCCTAGAGTCGCACACCAAAGCTGTACGGCAATCTAGACACGCACTTGCTATGACGGTAATCTGGTCGTCATCCAAGCGCGGAGCTGGCGGCAATCCAGGAAATTAAATTGATTTTATGTATTAATCCCTTTTTAGCCTCTAACAATTAAGTAAGGTCAACCTAGATAAATCACTAGGTCTAATCTACCTACCCTATTTTAAATAAAAACAACTCTTACTATCCACTCTATGGAGGATATTCGTTATAATGGAGTACACTTAATTAGATGTTTCCTTTATTAAGGCTTGAGCTGTGTCTATTAAATAATGAGATAGTGTGGGATGCCACGAAAACTCAGCTTAAATTTAAGAAAGCAAACATTACTATTAAATTAACCTATCATTTTTTAGCTCAAGGATATTTTATAGAAATCATCAAAAAATTTTCAGAACTATTCTGGTTAAGCTGACCGTAAAAATTATTTATTCTGTGTAAATAACTCAAAGTTAATTTGCATAATAAATAATGTTTAATCGGTAAGCTAAACCATTTTTAGTTACTTTTTTAACCCTATTTTTAAATTATTAAGTGCAATAAGAATTCACATAGACAAAGTACCTTCAATAAAAAATGTAACACCTATTTATTTAGTCTTGTACAAAGACTAAATATTATCTGAATAGATATTTTATGTCAAATTTAGTAAAGGAAGATAATGAAAAAGAATCCTAAGTTCATAAAAGAAAAAAACACCTCTGTATCCATAGATATTCAAGAACGA